>JBFJTN010000007.1:0-42114 GCA_041625325.1 Oceanococcus sp.
AGCTACGTCAACATCGGCGCCTATGTGGATTCCGGCACCATGGTCGACACCTGGGCGACGGTCGGCTCCTGCGCGCAGATCGGCCGCAACGTGCACCTGTCCGGCGGCGTCGGCATCGGCGGCGTGCTGGAGCCGCTGCAGGCCACCCCCACCATCATCGAGGACGAGTGCTTCATCGGCGCCCGCTCGGAGATCGTCGAGGGCGTGGTGGTGGAACGTGGCGCGGTGATCTCCATGGGCGTGTTCATCGGCAAGAGCACCCCCATCTTCAATCGCGAGACCGGCGAGGTCAGCTATGGCCGCGTGCCGGCCGGCAGCGTCGTCGTGGCCGGCTCCCTGCCCAAGAACGGTCCCGGCGGCCCCTACAACCTGAACTGCGCCGTCATCGTCAAGCAGGTCGACGAGGGTACCCGCGCCAAGGTGGGCATCAACGCCCTGCTGCGCGAGGCGGCGGACCAGAGCTGATGAGCCTGCTCGAACTGCTCTGCGAGCTGATCTCCCGACGCTCGCTGACCCCGACGGATGCCGGCTGCAGCCAGCTGATTGCCGACATCCTGAGCCCGCTGGGCTTCGAGCACGAGTGGCTGTATCACAACGGCGTGACCAATCTGTGGTCCCTGCGCCGCTGTGGCCGGGACAACGCGCCCCTGCTGGTTTTCGCCGGCCATACGGATGTGGTACCTCCCGGCGACCTGGACTGCTGGAACAGCGACCCCTTCACCCCGACCATCGTCGAGGATGTGCTGTACGGTCGCGGCGCCGCGGACATGAAGTCCGGCCTCGCCGCCATGGTCATGGCGGTGCAGCGCCTGCAAGCCGCCGCCGAGAACCCGGCCTTTGACATGGCCTTCCTGCTGACCAGCGACGAGGAAGGCCCCTGCCGTGACGGCACCCGCTACGTGGCGCAGGTGTTGCGCGAGCGCGGCATTGCGACGGACTACGTGATCGTGGGCGAAGCCACCGCCGACGAGCGGGTCGGCGACCGCTACATCGTGGGCCGCCGCGGCTCGCTGGGCTGCAATCTGTCGGTGCAGGGCATCCAGGGTCATGTGGCCTACCCGCACAAGGCACGCAACCCGATCCATCAGGCCCTGCCCGCCCTGGCGGAACTGGCCGCCGCCCACTGGGATGACGGCAACGCGGATTTTCCGCCCACCAGCTTCCAGATCGCCAATTTCCACAGCGGTACCGGCGCCACCAACGTGATCCCGGGCGAGGCGAAGGTGGTGTTCAATTTCCGCTATGCCCCCTGCTCGGAAGCCACCGCGCTGCAACAGGCGGTCACCGACTGCCTGGACCGCCACGGCCTGGAATACGAGGCCGACTGGTGGCATACGGGCGAGCCCTACCACACCCCGCCCGGCCTGCTGACCGCCGCGGTGGAATCCGCCATCGAGCAGGTCCGCGGCCGGACGCCGCTGGCCTTCACCGGCGGCGGCACTTCGGATGGCCGCTTCCTGGCACCGCTGGGCGCCCAGGTGGTGGAACTCGGCCCGGTCAGTGCCAGCATCCACAAGTACAACGAGCACATCCGGGTCGACGAACTGGACCAGCTCTGCAATATCTACATCGCGGTGCTGCGCGAAGTGTCCGCCCGGCTGAACGCGCCCGGCTGAACCGCGCGCGGGCCTGGCACGATCGCCTACACTGTCAGCCGACCGGCGCCCGAGTCGCCGGCACCCCCTGAGCAGGAGACACGAGATGATCGGCTACACCACGCTGGGCACCAATGACATGAGCCGTGCCGCGGCCTTCTATGATGCGCTGCTGGCGGAGATGGGCGGCAAGCGCTTCATGAATTTCGGCGACAACTTCATCTGCTGGGCCTCCAGCCCGGGGCAGGCGGCCTTCTGCATCTGCCGCCCCTACAACGGCGAAGCCGCCACCGCAGGCAATGGCGTGATGATCGCGCTGCCGGCCAAGGACAAGGCGCAGGTGGATGCGCTGCACGCACGCGCCCTGGAACTGGGCGCCAGCGACGAGGGCGCGCCGGGGCCGCGCGGCGACAATTTCTATGCCGGCTACTTTCGCGACCCCGATGGCAACAAGCTCAACGTCTTCGTGATGGGCTGAGCGGGCGCCCGATTCAGGCGCCCCGACACCCGCAAATGAAAACGGCCGGTAGAACCGGCCGTTTTGCTGTCTGGGCTGTGGTGACCTGAATCAGGCCGCCTGCTCCATCGCGGCGCTGTACACGCCTTTGGCCGCCGCACCGTTGCACTTGGAACGATGCAGGAAGGCCTTCTGCGCGGCCGCCACATTCTCGGCCTTGCCAGCCCAGGCGTTCAGCGCCGCGTGCTGCAGGGCACGGCCATAGGAGAAGCTCAGCGCCCAGGGATGCGGGCCCAGCTTGTTCATCGCATCCAGGTGGGCGGTCGCGACTTCGTCGCTCTGGCCGCCGGACAGGAACACGATGCCAGGCACCGCGGCCGGCACATAGCGCTTGAGGCAGCGCACGGTGGCTTCGGCGACGGTCTGCACGTCGGCCTGCTGCGGGCAGGTGTTGCCGGAGATCACCAAGTTCGGCTTCAGCAGCATGCCTTCCAGCATCACGCCCTGCGCATCCAGCTGACCGAACACCGCGGCCAGCGCGGCGGAGGTGACGTCCTCGCACAGGTCGATGTCATGCGAGCCGTCCATCAGCACTTCCGGCTCGACGATCGGCACGATGTCCTGCTCCTGGCACAGGGCCGCATAGCGGGCCAGCGCGTGGGCATTGGTGTCCAGACAGTACATGCTGGGGGCTTCGTCATCGATGGCGATGACCGCGCGCCACTTGGCGAAGCGGGCACCGGCTTCGCGATACTCGATCAGGCGCTCGCGCAGACCATCCAGGCCTTCGGTGATCTTCTCGCCATCCGAATTGGCCAGCGGCTTGGCGCCCTTGTCGACCTTGATGCCCGGCACCACGCCCTTGGAGGCCAGCAGCTCGGGGAACGGCGTGCCATTGGCGTCTTTCTGGAACAGGGTTTCCTCGTACAGGATGACCCCGCTGATGTGCTCTTCCATGCCGGCGGCGGAAAACAGCATGTCGCGATAGGCGCGACGGCTCTCTTCGGTGGATTCCACCGCGATCGAATCGAAGCGCTTCTTGATCGTGGGCGAGCTTTCATCAGCCGCCAGGATCCCGCGCCCCGGCTCGACCAGGGCCTGTGCGGTCGCGCTGAGAACGTCAAGATTCATTGTCTACCTCTCCTAGAGAAAAAGGGAAGGCCACGCCCGGGGGACGTACGCCGTCTGTGATCTGGGGCCCGCCAGGCGCCATCGCGGCTGCCGGTCATGCAGCCGGGGATTTTACCAGATGCGCCGCGACACGCCCCGGCCAAATGCAGTAGCCCCGCAGGCTCGGCTACCATCGGCGCTCCCGCCCACCTGATCGGAAGCCCGCCGCCATGCCCTCCCCTGCTGCACAGCCCGTGCTGGTCACCGGCGCCACCGGTTTCGTGGGCATGCGCCTGGCCGAGATGCTGCTGGATCGCGGCAGCCGGGTCCGCGTGCTGGTGCGTGATCCGGCGCGCCTGAACACGCGCCTGGCGACGGCCTGCGAAATCGTGAGCGGTGACCTGACCCGGCCGGAGAGTCTGGCGCCCGCCGTCACCGGGGTCAGTCATGTCTACCACTGCGCGGCCAATGTGAATACCTGGGATCGGGCGCCCGCTTATGAGGCCGCGAATGTCACCGGGGTGGCCTCGCTGGTCGCGGCGATCGCCGCCCACAATCCGCAGCTCACCCGACTGGTCCATGTGTCCACGGTGGATGTCTACGGCTTTCCCCGGCAGCCCTGTGATGAGAGCTGCCCCGCTCCCGGTGGCGAGTTTGGATACGGCCGGACCAAGGCCCGGGGCGAGCAACTGCTGCGCGAGCGCGTCAGCGCCGCCGGCATCCCCTGGAGCATCATCCGCCCGGCCAACGTGATCGGCCCGCGCGGGCAGTTCGCCGAACGCCTGGGTGCGGAGTTACGCAAGGGCCTGATGGTGACCATCGATGGCGGCCGCTGCAACGCGGGGCTGATCCACGTCGACAATCTGGTGCGTTATCTGCTCTGGGCCGGCGAAGATGAGGCGGCCGTCGGCGAGGTCTTCAATGCGCGTGATGACTACGACGTGAGCTGGGCCGACTTCATCGGCGCCCTGCGCCAGGCCATCGACGGGCGTGGGCTGGTGATCAATCTGCCCTACTGGCTGGCGGAAGCGATCGGACGAACACTGGGTGGGCTCTGGCGCGCCCTGCGTCTGCCCGGCGAACCCCTTCTGCACCCGCTGATCGTGCGCATCCTCGGGCGGACCTGCGGGCACAGCGCGGAGAAAATCCGCCGCGTCAGCGGCTTCGGCTCCCGGATCGGCTTCGAGGAGGCGGTCAGTGACATGGCGCGCTGGCTCCTGGCCCCGCGACACGGACCTGATCCGTCCCCGTGATCTAGGCGGCAGCGCGCGGCGGCTTCTTGCGCAGGGCCAGACGAACCGCGTCCCACAGATCCAGCGGGATGGATAGCCGGATACGCCGGATGGTCCGGCGCCGGATGCGTCGCTTGCTCTCCCGATGGGCCCGCTCATCCAGCTGGGCGAAGGCCGCCACCCGTTCCCGGGCCAGGGCCAGCAGCCCCTCGGCATCGCTCAGTTCGTCGAAGAAACCGGCCGCCACCGCGTCTTCCGTGGAATAGGCCTGCGACAGGGTGACCGCCCGCTGGAAATCCGCCGGACGCAGACGCTGGCGCAGCACCGCCACCGCAACGCGCGGCATGGTCAGGCCAATGGCGACCTCGTTGGCGACGATGCGAAAGGGCCCGCGCGTGCCGATCACATGATCCGCCGACAGCAGCAGGAACACGCCCATGGCCAGGGCATGTCCGTTGCAGGCCGCCACCACCGGATAGGGGTGGGCCATCAGCCGGGCGGACAGGGCGAATCCACCACCCAGCATGCGCAGGGTGGGCAGACCACCGCGCTTCATGACCTTGAGATCAAAGCCGGCGGAAAACACCTCGGGCCGGCCGGTCAGGATGACCATGGCCCGATCCGCCTCGGCCCGGTCCAGCGCGGCATTGATCGCCGCGATCATCTCCGGCGACAGCGCATTGCGCTTGCCGTCATCCAGGGTGATGGTCGCAATCCCCTGTTCCAGTTGGTAATTCACCAGATTGTTCATGCGCAGATCTCTGTGATGGATTCGCTCTTGAGCGGCCTCGGGGGGCTGACACCCGCCCCTGACCGCGGTCAGTCCCGCGGCTGCCCGAGCAGTGCCACTTTCAGTGAGGGCCGGTAGTGGCCGGCCGGCTTGGGCAGACAGTAGCGATCCCCGAAGCCGGCATCAATCTCGCCATCGGCGGTGAGTTCGTCCAGCCCGCCGTGCGGCTCCAACAGTTCGCCGATCCGCCGGCGCGTTGCTTCTTCCAGCCCGGCCCAGGCCTGCTGCAACTGCTGGCGACACCAGACCCGGTACTGATGGGTGACCGTGCCGCGAAACTGCAGGCTGCGACCCTGAAAATCGAATCGGCGCTGACCACCAGAGAAAGCCAGCGCGTTCTGCCGCAGATAGGGCAGATAATCGCCGAGCAGGCGCTGCCACAAACCGGTCCAGGCTGGCCCTTCAGGCCAGACCCAGCGTGGACTCGCGTCCAGTTCGGCCGCACGACAATTCCACAGACGCGCCGTCCAGGCGTAGACCGCCGGCGCCTCGCGGCGCATCAGTTCCGCCGGATCGGGATCATTGCCGAAGTGGCGGAACATGGAGGCGAAGTAGCCGAAATCGGCCAGGCTGGGATGACTGCCCAGCAGAAAAGGCTGGCTCTCGAGCACCGGCTGCAGGCTTTCCAGTTCCTGCCGGTAGAGCTCGCGCACCGCGTGCTCGTTCGAGGCGTCCACGCCGTCGCCCCACAGCCAGGTCTGCCGTTGCCGCCGGGGGAAGAACCAGGCCATGAAGGCCCGCGGCACGCCGGGAACCCGGGTGTTGTCCGCAATCCGCCGACCCAGGGCCAGACTGGTGGCGGGCGGCATCCAGCGCCACCACATGGCCGGGCGCCACAGCCATTCATCGGCATAGTCCTCGATCAGCCGGGCGAGGAAGGCCAGCGCCGGATCATCCGGGAGGACCGCCCCCTGCGGATACTGCTCTTCGAACCACAGGATGGTCGGCGTGCTGTCATACAGCCACAGATCGTCGGCCGTGTGCACTGCGGGCACTTTCTTCACCCCCGTGTGTCGATAGATCACCTGATCCAGACAGCGGGCGTCGGCCTCCACGGTCCTGTGCGGCACGCCCTTGTAGCGCAGGTAGGCCTCCAGCTTGCCGCTGAAGTAGGACACGTCCATCTTGTAGACGGTATAGGGCGCGTGCGGGTCGTGCGGGGGCATGCCGGAGTCTCGCGAATTCACCTGTCGATGGACCTGATCATGATGGCAGCCTGGAAGACATGCAAAGACGCGACGCGATGAGGGGCCTGCTGCGGGTCGCCGTCCTGCTGGCGGGCCTGCTGCTGATCAGCAGTTGCAGTCTGGGCGCCCGGCTGGCCTACAACAACCTGGACTGGCTGGTGCAGCGGCAGCTGGATGACTATGTCAGCCTGGACCCGGCGCAGGAGCAGCGCTTCGAGGCGGACTTCGCGCGCTGGTGGCAATGGCATCGCAGCACCCAGCTACCAGCCTACGCGAACGCCCTGCGCGACTGGGCGGCGCAGAGCGAGGACGGCATCCAGCGGCACGAGATCGACGCGGCCCTGACGCAATTCGAGGCTTTCTATCTGGCGGCGATGGAACAGGGCTACGCCGATTTCGCCGCCCTGCTGGCCAGCGCGGACGATCGTCAGGTCAAAGAGCTGCGCAAGGCGCTAGGCCGCGACCTGGAGGACTACCGGGAGGACCGGGTCGAACTCGATGAACAGAAACGGCAGAAACAGCGAATCAAGCGGGTGCGCAGGATGCTGGAGTCACGATTTGGCCGCCTGCAGGACGATCAGAAGCAGCGCATCGCCCAGTGGGCTGCGCAGCACGAAGATCTCAGCGAGCAATGGTATGCCAGCCGCCAGGCCTGGCTGGAACGCTTCAGTGAGCTGCTGGCCAGCCGGCAGGAGCCCGACCTCGCCCAGCGCCTGCGGCCGCTGATCTTCGACCCCGCCTCCTACTGGGAGCCGGGACATGGCGATGCCGTGGTGCGCAATCAGCTGCGCCAGCTGGACATGCTCAGCGAGATCGCGGCGCTGGCCACCCCAAGGCAGCTGCTTCATCTGAGAGCGGGACTGTTGAAGTTGGCGGGACTCTGCGACGGGCTTGCAGGAACATCTGGCTGACATTCAGAACCAATCTTGACTCGCGACGTTGCTCTCTGCGAGGTCCTCCCACCCCGACACCGTAGTACCTCCCTCGAGAGGGCGACGGATCAGCTTGACCGTGACGCGGTTGACTCCAGATCATTTTTGTATAGCATCACGTTACACTAGTTACTACTTCGAAAGACTGGGGCGCGAAATTCGCCATCCTCCCTCAGTGACACTTCCGAAGTCTTCCCATTTCCTCAAGGACCAAAATCAGGAGCCCAAGCCCCAATGAAAAATTCGACCGCAGTCTGTGGCGTAGGGATGATCCCTTTTGCGAAACCCGGTGAATCTGCGCCCTACTTTGAGATGGGGCGCAAGGCCGCAATCGCTGCATTGCAGGATGCCGGCATTGACTATGATCAGGTCCAACAGGCTTACGTGGGCTACGTCTACGGCGATTCCACTTGCGGACAGCGTGCGCTGTATGGCGTCGGCCAATCCGGCATTCCCGTCATCAACGTCAACAACAATTGCTCCACAGGTTCAACCGCTCTTTATCTCGCTCGTCAGGCGATCGAAACGGGAGCAGCGGAATGCGTATTGGCATTGGGTTTCGAACAAATGAAGCCCGGCGCCCTTGCAAGCTACTTCGATGACCGGCCATCGGCGTTCGAGCCCTTTGATGAGGTCTGCGACCAACTCGTCGGACATCCAGAAGTCCCCATGGCCATACGATATTTCGGCGGGGCCGGCATGGAACATATGAAGAAGTACGGAACGAGCGCACAGACGTTCGCGAAGATTCGTGCCAAGGCCAGCCGTCACGCATCGAAAAACCCTCTCGCCCTGTTCCAGAAAGTAGTCAATGAAGAGGAGGTCATGAATTCTCCCTCGTTGATCGGCCCATTGACTCGGCTGATGGCGTGTCCCCCAACCTGCGGAGCTGCGGCAGCAGTGTTGTGCAGCGAGGATTTCGCCAAACGGCACGGATTGAATCACGACGTCCGAATTGTCGCGCAGGCCATGACAACAGATAGTCCATCGACCTTTGACAGCGGTTCGATCATATCCCTGGTCGGCGCGGATATGACCCGCGCCGCCGCCGATCAAGCCTATGCCATCGCGGGAATCGGCCCTGAGGATCTCGACCTCGTGGAACTGCATGACTGTTTTGCGACGAATGAGCTGATTACCTATGAGGGCCTCGGTCTGGCTGCGGTCGGTGAGGGAGAAAAGTTCGTTATGGATGGCGACAACACTTACGGCGGTCGCGTGGTAACAAACCCCTCTGGCGGTCTGC
Organism: Oceanococcus sp.; assembly: GCA_041625325.1. Classification (GTDB taxonomy): domain Bacteria; phylum Pseudomonadota; class Gammaproteobacteria; order Nevskiales; family Oceanococcaceae; genus Oceanococcus. The sequence continues at coordinate 8,550 of JBFJTN010000007.1, forward strand.
TATCCAAGGGTCACCCACTCGGAGCCACGGGCCTGGCCCAATGCACAGAGCTCGTGCAGCAGTTGCAAGGCCGAGCCGGCGAACGGCAGGTGTCGAATGCGCGCACCGCGCTCCAGCACAACCTGGGTCTCGGAGGAGCCTGCGTGGTCACCATCTACCAGAAGGCTGCGTGAAATGATCGAAGAGAAGTGGATTGGTCACAAACTGCCTGACGAGCGGTTCACGGTGGAAGCCGGGAGGCTGAAGTTGTTCGCCAAGGTAATCGGAGAGACGCGCCCCGAGTATCGCTGCGCCGAGTCAGCCAAAGCTGCGGGATATCGCAACATTCCCGCGCCCCCCACCTTCTTGTTCGCAGCTGAAATGGACAGCGGCAACCTGTTTAATCTGCTGGAAAAAATGGGCATTCCCATCACCAGCATCCTCCATGGCGAACAACAATTCGAGTACTACAGCACTGCCTGTGCTGGCGACGTGCTGATTGCACATAGCGAAATTACCGACGTGGTGAACAAGAAAAACGGCCGCATGCAATTGATGCATTTGAAAACCCGGCTTTCGCAGGAAGATGGCCAACCTGTTCAGGACAACACCAGCGTGATCGTGGTCATGCATCGAGATCAGGAGGCCAGCGAATGAGCGTGCAACCTCAGATTGCCTGGACTGAAGGCCAGGACTTGCCGGAACTGAGCATCGATCCCATCAGCCGTACAACGCTTGCCCTGTTTGCCGGTGCCTCCGGAGATCACAACCCAGTCCACATTGACATTGATGCGGCTCGATCGGCGGGTTTTACCGATGTTTTCGCACACGGAATGCTCGTCATGGCCTATTTGGGCCGGGCAGTGACCCAATGGGCGCCGCAACTCGCGCTGCGCAGCTATCAAGTGCGCTTCGTCCAGATCACACAGGTTGGCGATGCGCTCCGCTGTCACGCAACGGTTACGAAGCTCGCATCTGATGAATCAGGCAAGCGTCAGCTTGAACTCAAGCTTTCGGTTTGTGACAGCAACGGCGACGTCAAGCTGGCCGGCACTGCCACATACGAAATTCAATCTTAGTTGAGGATCTCAAACGTGAAATTACAAGGACGCACAGCGCTCGTCACAGGCTCAGGGCGCGGTATCGGTCGCAGCATTGCACTCAAGCTCGCCAGCGAAGGCGCCAATGTTGTCGTCAATGACATGGATGAAGGGCCCGCCCTGGCGGTAGTCGAAGAAATCCGCTCACAAGGTGGGCGAGCCGTGGCTTGCGCAGGCAGCGTGACGGACCCTGAGTTTCCTGATCGCTTTGTACAGACGGCGGTCGACACCTACCAGAGCCTGGACATCATCGTAAACAACGCTGGCTATACCTGGGATAGCGTGATTCAGAAAATGAGCGACGAGCAGTGGCAAGCGATCATGGATGTGCATGTCACAGCCCCATTTCGCATTCTGCGCTCTGCCTCAGAGTTCATCCGGATTCAGGCCAAAAAGGAGGCTGCGGAAGGTCGAGAGCACTTCAGAAAGGTGGTCAACATCTCCTCAATCGCCGGCACCGGAGGCAACGCCGGCCAGGCCAACTACTCCGCAGGAAAGGCTGCCGTCATTGGACTGACCAAAGCGATGGCCAAGGAATGGGGACGATTCAAAGTCAATGTCAATTGTGTCGCTTTCGGACTCATCAATACCCGGCTGACAGAAGTCACCGCCGACGGCAATGCATCCATTGATGTGGAAGGCCGTCAAATACAGGTGGGCGTCAACCCGAATCTCAAAAAGATGATGGAGGCCAGCATTCCCCTCGGGCGCGGCGGAACTCCTGAAGAAGCCGCAGGGGCGGTATACCTTTTCTGCCAGCCGGAGTCCAATTACGTCAGTGGTCAAACCCTGATTTGTGGCGGCGGCTTCTCCATGTAGGTGCACGGTAATGAACATACATAGACCATGGATGACCAGCGAGCTGGAAACTTTTCGGGACAACGTTCGGCGATTCATCGCCGAAGAAGTCACTCCAAATGAAGAACGCTGGGCCAAGCAGCAATCCGTTGATCGTGAGTTATGGAACAAGGCGGGAGAATTGGGCCTACTTTGTCCAGCTGTTCCTGAAGCGTACGGCGGCGCAGGCGGCGATTTTCGTCACGACGCCATCATTCTTGAAGAACAGTCATACGCCGGCAATACCGCTTGGGCAAAGGGCGTGCATGAAATCGTGGTTCATTACGTTCTGTCATGCGGGACGGAAGAACAAAAGCAGCGCTGGCTGCCACGGCTTGCAAATGGCGACATGGTAGGGGCCATCGCCATGACGGAGCCCGGCACCGGCTCAGACCTCCAGTCCATCCGCTGCACGGCTCATCTGGACGGACAGCACTATGTCGTCAATGGCGCCAAAACTTTCATCTCAAATGGATTGCACTGCGGACTGCTGATTATTGTCTGCAAGACGAGCACCGACCGTCCCGGCGCCCAGGGCATTTCCCTCCTGGTCGCGGAGACGGACGATCTTCCTGGCTTTCGACGCGGCCGCCTGCTCGAAAAGCTGGGCCAAAAAGGACAAGACACGGCCGAACTGTTTTTCGAAGATGTCGCGATCCCGCAGGACAATCTCCTGGGAGGGCAGGAAGGCAAGGGCTTTGCTCAACTCATGAAGCAGTTGCCTCATGAAAGGCTGATTCTTGGCGTCGGCGCGCAAGCGGCTGCCGAGCAGGCCATTGCGCTGACCCTGGATTACGTCAAGGAACGGAAAGCATTCGGTCAACATCTCATCGAGTTCCAGAACACCCGCTTCACCCTGGCGGAGCTGCACACCCAGACCTGCTTGGGACGAAGCTTCATCGATCGCTGCATCGAGCAAGCACTCGCAGGAGAACTCGATACCGCCACTGCATCCATGGCGAAATTGGCTTGCACCGAGAATCAGTGCCGGGTCATCGACGCTTGTCTGCAATTGTTTGGCGGATATGGCTACATGATGGAATACCCCATCGCAAAAATGTATGCGGACGCACGGGTGCAGAAGATTTACGGTGGCAGCAATGAAATCATGAAAGAGATCATCGCCCGTTCTCTGGCAAATTAGCGAGACAGCACATGAATCTAGAATTTTCTGCTGAGGAACTTGCGTTTCGCAGCGAAGTACGCAACTGGTTCGCCGAGAATTGTCCGGAAAATTGCGGCTTGGCACTGGGTATCCCTACTGACCTGGAGGCTCAAACGGCCTGGGAGAGGAAGCTGGGAAAAAAGGGCTGGCTGGCCTACAACTGGCCCGAGGAATTTGGCGGCCCCGGCTGGACAGCGACACAGAGATATATATTCGACTGCGAACGTGCCCTCGCCGGCGCGCCAGCTTCCAGCCCTTTCGGATTGTCAATGCTGGGGCCGGTTCTTATGAAATTCGGGAACGATGAGCAGAAGCGTCGCTACCTGCCCCCTATTGCTCGAGGCGAGGAATTCTGGTGCCAGGGCTATTCAGAGCCTGGTTCCGGCTCAGACTTGGCGAGCCTCAAGACACGGGCTGTACTTGACGGAGACGAGTATCTCGTCAGTGGTCAGAAGATATGGACCACCCAAGCCCACTGGGCTCAATTCATGTTCTGCCTCGTCCGAACTGACACTACGGTACCAAAGCAACGAGGAATTTCATTCCTGTTGATCGACATGAATAGTCCCGGCATCGAAGTGCGCCCGATTACGACAATCGACGGGCACCATCACCTCAATGAGGTTTTTCTAACTGACGTTCGGGTGCCGCGGGCCAACCTTGTCGGCGAAGAAGGCCAAGGCTGGACCATTGCAAAGTACCTTCTCACCCACGAACGGACCACAATTGCAGGCGTCGCAGATAGCCAGTATCAACTGAATGTCATTGGCCGCGCGCTGCAGTCTGACACCTACAGAAGTGATGCTGCTGCCCGTCGCCGATTTGTGGAGTTGACGACTGACCTCATGGCATTGGAGGTCACTAATCTCAGAACGCTTGATCGAATAGCCAACAACCAGCCACCCGGATCTGAATCGTCTGGCCTCAAGATCAAGGGAACTGAACTGCAGCAGGCCATTTCGGAATTTCAGTGCGATCTGGCAGCTCAGACGAGCCTCGAATGGCTGCATGAATCAGAGAGCGATTCTGGGCCATTTGCGGGCAGCAACGAACGCTACACCTTTCTGCGCGCCAGCACCATCTACGGCGGCAGCAACGAAATTCAAAAGAACGTACTGGCCAAGCTGTTACTCGGCCTAGGGTAAAACTATGGACTTTTCCTATTCCAGCGAGCAGTCGATGCTGCGTGACAGCGCCGCAAGCTTCGCAAAAAAGGGCTACGGATTTGAGGCCCACCTGGACAGGCTCGGCACTGACCACCATTTCGACGAATCAACCTGGATGCAGTTTGCTGATCTTGGCTGGCTCGCCCTGCCCTTGCCCGAGGAGGCCGGCGGGCTGAACGGCGCAGGTACCGAGCTCAGTCTGATTTGCGAAGAACTTGGTGCTGGCATGGTGCTGGAACCCATTATCGCAAGCCAGATATTTCCCGCCACGCTCCTCAAACGCGCGGCGTTGGAAAGTCAGTTCGATGAGTTCCTCGCCCCGATGGCCAGTGGCGAGCGTCGTTATGCTGTCGCCTGGGCCGAATCGCGGCGCTTGCCGCGACCAGACGATTGCGAGACAACCGCCTCGAAAACGGCAGAAGGTTACCTGCTGAGCGGCAAGAAATTCACCGTTCTCAATGGGCCCAACGCAACCCACATCATCGTCACGGCCAGAATCCTGGGAACAGAAGGTGACGGCTTAAGCCTTTTCGTTCTGGAACCATCTGCATTGGGCATTGACCTGGAGCCCTTCAAGCTCATGGGAGGCGGCGTCGCCGCTCACCTTAATCTGGACAAGGTGGCTGTCCGCGCTCACGCGCTTATTGGCACCCCCGGGCAATCTTTGAATGCAGTAAACGAAGCCCTGGACATGGCCGTTTTGTGCAGCAGCGCACAAGCACTGGGAGCCATGCGCCGCCTGCTTTTCGCGACTCAGGAATATCTCAAGGTACGCAAACAGTTCGGCGTACCCATCGGCAGCTTCCAAGCACTGCAGCACCGCGTGGTGGATATGTTCATCGAGTACGAGCAAAGTCGCTCAATGGTGATGAAAGCCTCTGTGTCAATGCAAGATCCAGATCCTCCCGAACGTGAAAAGGTCATCTCCGCGTGCAAGATCTACCTCGACAAGGCGGCCACCCTGGTTGCCCAGCAGGCAGTTCAGTTACATGGGGGGATTGGTGTTACGGAAGAGCTTGATGTCGGCCATCTTTTCCGCCAGCTCACCGCCTACCGTCAGTTGTATACGAATACCGAATTTCATATGCAACGGCTGGAAACTTTGCTCCTCGGCAGCGAGTAGCTGCCTGGCGAAACAGAACCGGGCCCTGAATCATGCATCAACAGACCACGGATAGTCCTTTCTATACCGCCGATCACGAAACCTTCCGTCAACAGGTACGACGTTTCGTCCAGCGTGAAATAGAGCCCTACGTCAACGACTGGGAGGAAGCGGGTCGGGTTCCTCGCGAATTCCTCAAGACTGCTGCGGAAGCCGGCCTTCTGGCCCTTGGCTATCCGGAGCAGCTCGGTGGGGTACCAATCCCTGACTATTTCTACCAGATCATTTTTCATGAAGAACTTGCGAAAGCCGGATCTGGAGGCCTGATACCGGCGGTCTGGATTCACAGCATTGCCCTCCCACCTATCGTGAAACTGGGCAACGATGATCAAAAGGCCCGATTTGTCGCGCCCGTCCTCGCCGGAGAGAAAATGGCAGCCCTGGCGGTGACAGAGCCATCCGGCGGATCCGATGTCGCACGCCTGAAGACAAGCGCTCGTCGTGATGGTGATCACTATCTGGTCAACGGCTCAAAGACCTTCATATCCGCCGGCATGCAAGCGGATCATTTCACGGTCGCCGTACGTACCGGCCCGCCCGGTCTCGGCGGCATTTCCTTGCTCGTTATCGAGGCAGATACACCTGGCCTCACCCGCACTGCTCTGAAAAAGATGGGCTGGTTGTGCTCGGATACGGCCACACTGTATTTCGAAAATTGCCGCGTTCCCGCAGACAACTTGCTGGGCGTGGAAAACGCTGGTTTCTCGGGCATCATGGCGAATTTCAATCAGGAACGCATGGGCTTGGCCGCCCAAGCCTACGGCCTGGCGCGATGCTGCCTCGATGAAGCGATCGCTTATGCCGCTCAGCGTGAAACGTTCGGTCACCCACTGATCAAGAACCAGGTGATTCGGCACAAATTGGTTGACATGAGCATGCAGATCAACGCGGTAAAGTCCTACCTGGAGACGCTGGCCTGGCGAATTGACCACGGCGAGTCTCCGGTCAGTGAGATCTGCATGTTGAAGGTACTTGCCACCCAGACTCTGGAGCACTGCGCCAATGAAGCGGTGCAAATTTTTGGTGGTAGCGGCTACATACGTGGCGCCAAAGTCGAAAGAATCTATCGGGAAACGAAGGTCATGAGCATCGGTGGCGGCTCCACGGAAATCATGAAAGATCTGGCAGCCCGACAATTGGGTCTGTAGACGATCTACATCACAACCTCAATCTGGCACCTGCGGCGCAGGGGACTGCATCCAATTCACCAGCTGATCCAGTTCCCCCGCCCAGGTCCAATGGCCTGTTTCCGTTTCGCAGTAACGGGTTAGCGCAAGGCAAGATTGCCATTCAAGGCAGCCATCGGGCGTCTTTGTCGGATTCGGAGAACACTGATGACATGCTGCCAGCCACTCGATTGACTGACGACCATACCCGGGGAAGCGACGATCATTTGTTCCGTGGAGCACAAGCACGTTGACCGGAGCTGGGCACTGCTCCCCAGCGAATGATTCGTCATTCCAACCCGTACCGCTGAGCACAAGACCTTCAACTGCCACTGCTCCGACTTTGCCCAAAGCCAAGGCGAGTGCCGCTGTAGCGCCATTGGAATGCCCCATCCAGATCGCTCGATCGCTAGCAACGCAATACTGTTGAGCCAACCATTGGGGCAGCGACCTGTATCGCTTCAGACCTTCCATGCTCAAGCGGCCCATCGCTCCGACATAGGCAATCACGTAGCCTCGCGCCGTCAGACTGGCAGTCAGTCCTGCATGCCGCTCAACCATGCCTGACGACATTCCGGCGGGAGGGAGGACTATTACCAGTGGCCACAAGCGATCTGCCGTGTAGTTGCGGGGCACCCGGACAAGGTGGGGAACGGGCGGCAGCCCCGATGCAGGGCTTTCAGAGGCTGGATTGCCGGTCTGGCAAGCGGCCGGCACTGGCCCCGATAGAGGTGCCGGTACCACTGCGGCAATCTGCGGCTGAAGCCTGTCCCCCCAATGAATCAGTCCGGAAAACCGCAGCAGCAACCCTGCGGCCGCGATCGTCAGCAAGGCCGCAGTCAGCCACAATCCCGCCTGCTTCAACGCGCAGCGGCGCGGGCGCTGAGTCTCGCAGCTGTCATGCGCTCTGGATTCCAGTAGCTCGCGAAGTCACGCTGAAAGGCGTCCGCCTCCTCTCTCCCGACTTGAAGAACCCCTGCGCGCAGCGCCCTTTTCGCCTCGGCATAAGCACTTTTCGGGTGTGCCGACATTTTCCCTAGCATTTCCCTTGCACAAGCATGCGCATCGTCCGCCACCATATCGACCAACCCGAGTGTCAGAGCACGGTCCGGATCATGAAGATCAGCGCCCAGCAGGATTGTTTCCAATGATGCAGCAGGAATGCGATACCGCAAAAGAGCAACAGCCTGGGGAGGATACAGAATGCCCAATGCGACACCGGGCATGCCGATTCTCACCTTTTGCGCATTGCACAGTATCCTCTGATCGCATGCTTGGGCCAGAAGACACCCCCCAGCAATGGCATGGCCGTTAATCGCGGCGACAGTAGGTGCCGGATGCAGAAACAGCCGCCTGACCAGTTCATCTATCAGTCCGATAAGATTGCGGATTTCCTCAACGCCCCGCAAGCCGGTATCAAGTCCAGCGCAAAATGCGTTTCCGGCACCAGAGATCAACAGCGGCTCATCACCTGCCTCATCCAATTCCGACAGCAACGATGACAGATTTTCTGACGACAAGGTGTTGGGCCCCTTGCCACGGATAAATATTTCACGTGTCATCCGACGATTACCCAGGCATGCTCCGATTCAACAGGTGCCGTCCAAGCAGCCCCACCTGGGCGAAAGCCGTGACAACCGCGAGCAGAAACATCAGATAAACCGCGGTGTTCGCCAGCCCCGCTCCACCCGACAGTCCGCGAACACTCCAGAGTGCAGCCAGTGCGAATGCAATGCTGTTTAACCAGGCCGTTGAGTGGACGCACAGCGAGAAACCAAACCACAGGCGCTCCGGCAGCTGGGCCGATCGGGCAGCCATAGCGAAGACCAGCACAACAATGGCATTGATCAACGCCCCTAGGTGAGCTCTGCGCCATGCATCGACATCACCGACTGAGGCGAGCCCGATCTCCCAGGGAAAGGGCCACACCTCTACCCTGCCGATCAGCACGAAGGTGTATACGAGACCTAGCAGCAACCCCATCGCGAACAAGGCACATCCGCTGATTAGGAGGCCGTTGAACTCGCGTGGCTCATGCACTCAACTCGCTCCATGCGACACCCTGATATTCCGCTCGCATGGCTTTTTTATCGAATTTCCCGGTCGAGGTCTTGTGCAGTTCATCAACAAATACATAAGCCTCAGGCAACATCCATTTCTCCATGCGCGCAGACAGGAATTGGGTCAGTTGCCCGCCATCCACCGTCTCACCGCTTCGTTTGACTACCACTGCGAGTGGTCTTTCACCCCAACGATCATGAGGTTTGGAGATCACGGCCGCCTCAAGTACGGCTTCATGGGCCATGATCTCGTTCTCGAGATGAACCGAGGAGATCCACTCACCGCCTGATTTAATCAGATCTTTGGTCCGGTCGCTGATACAGATGAACCCATCCGGCTCAAGACTCGCAACATCTCCCGTGCACAGATAGCCATCCTCTGTGAACTTGTCCGAGGCATCACCTTCACTGATGTAATCGCCCGTGATCCAGGGGCCTCTCAGCTGGATTTCCCCCGTGGCCTGTCCATCCCACGGTTGGCTGCGACCGTCCTCACCAACAATTCTTGCGCCGACGAAGGGCGCCAGTGCCCCAGCCTTGGCTCTCTGCTTGAATTGCGCGTCTTCGTCGTGCATTCGATGCCAGGGGCGCAATTTAGATATTGCGGCAAGTGGTGAGGTTTCCGTCATGCCCCAACCCTGAACGATGCTATGGCCGAATTTCTGAAAGTTTCGAATCATGCTTTCCGGCACCGCGGATCCGCCAACCAGCATCCGCATGGCTTGGAGATTCCAGTCCGATCCCCTTTCCTCAAGAAGCTCCGCAATCCGCGTCCATATTGTTGGAACTCCCGCCGTGACCGTGACCTGTTCTGAGTCAAACAACTCCAGAATGCTCTCGCCATCGAGATGTGGCCCGGGCAAAACAAGTTTCGCGCCGACCATTGCCGCCGAATAAGGCATTCCCCATGCATTCGCGTGAAACATGGGCACAACCGGCAATGCCACATCGTTGCACGACAGCCCGATGCAATCCGGCAGTGCGGATACCATGGCATGGAGGCAGCTTGAACGATGCGAATAAACCACACCCTTGGGTCTGCCAGTTGTGCCGGATGTGTAACAAAGTCCGCATGGAGCGTCCTCATCAAGGACAGGGATTTTCCGCGATTCGCCCTGGTCGGCGAGAAACCGCTCATAATCCTCCATGCCCTCCGGCACATCCGCCCCAGTCAACCGCACGACAAAGATGCGCTCGAAGGACACTGACTCCGCGAATGCGGAGAACAATGGAAGCAGCACGTCATCGATGATCAAGAAACGATCTTCGGCGTGATTGACAATCCAGGCAATGTCCTCTGGCGGCAGACGCAGATTCAGTGTGTGAAGAATGCCGCCCGCACGAGGGATGCCGAAATAGGCCTCCAGGTGCTGAACATGATTCCAGCACAAAGTTGCCACGCGCTCCCCGACTTGCAAGCCCGCATTCAAAAGGGCCTGAGCCAGAGCTTCTGATCTACGGTGAACCTCGCCGTAGTTCGATCGCGATAAGGATCGGTCAGGGAGCCGGCTCACAACCTCGACTTCGGAAAACTGCGTACCCGCCCTTTCGATGATGTCGTTCAGATTGAGCGGCACCTTCATCATCGTTGATTGCATCGTTTATACGTCCTGTGGGAATTGTCAGGCAGCTCGCGCCTGATGGTCATTTTCTTCTGCGGAATCAGCCAAGATGGCGCGCGCGCACATTTCACCAATCACCATGCATGGCGCGTTGGTGTTGCCACCGATCAGGGTGGGCATGATGGATGCATCGGCAACCCGCAATCCCCTGAGCCCACGAACCCGCAGTTGGGGATCCACGACGGCCGAGTCGTCCACGCCCATTTTGCAAGTTCCGACCGGGTGGTAGATTGTCTCTGCGCGCGAGCGAATATCCGCCACGATGTCTTCATCGGTAATGCACTGCTCACCAGGCGTCACTTCTCCGCCGTTGATCTTGGCGAACGCCGGCATGGCGAAGATCTTTCGCGCCAACTTCACGCCCTGGATCAGCTCACTCATATCATCCGGATGGCTGAGGTAATTTGGAGCAATTCGCGGCGCGTCCTTTGGATTGGCGGAGTGCAAGCCAATGCTTCCGCGGCTTTTCGGCCGCAACTGGCACACGTGCAAAGTCGCACCATATCCGGGGACAAATGAACGGCCATGGTCCTTGAGGTAAGTCGGCAGAAAGTGAAATTGCAACTCCGGTCGCTTAGATTTCGGGCTCAGCTTCGCGAAACCGCCGGACTCTGAAACATTGCTGGAAAGCAGACCACCACGGCCGGAGAAGAAATCAATCAATCCCTTCACGGCTCGAGGGAGGAATGACAGAGCCAAGCCGACAGCCTGCTTGCTGTCGTCCTTGATCATGACTGTCATGTCAAGGTGATCTTGCAGGTTCTTCCCCACACCTGGCAGTTCGTGAACCAGAGGCACCCCTGCCTGCTTCAACTCCCCTGCATCACCCACCCCTGACAGCATGAGCAATTGGGGAGAGTTAACGGCTCCGCCGCAGAGCACCACCTCCTTGCGGCAGTTCAAGCGCTGGACTTTGCCATCAATTTCCACTTCGACACCTGTCGCGGTGCCATTCTCCAGACATATACGGCTGGCGAGTGCACGAGTGAGCACCGTCAGATTGGACCGCCCTTCCGCCATCCCCAGAAAAGCACGAGCAGAACTCCAGCGACGTCCGTTTTTCTGCGTCACCTGATAGTAACCGGCGCCTTCCTGTTCCGCGCCGTTGAAATCGTCATTGCGGGAAAGACCTGCTTCGCAAGCAGCCTGAATGAATGCTTCGGAAAGTGGGTTTCTGCTCATTCCATCCGCGACATTCAATGGCCCACCAGCGCCGTGGTATGCGCTTGCGCCACGCTCATTGTTCTCCTGAGCTTTGAAAATTTTCAGGAGATTCTCGCTTTCCCAACCCTCACACCCCAGCGCAGCCCACTCATCGTAATCAGCTCGGTGGCCCCGGATATACACCATCGCATTGATGGAGCTCGACCCCCCAAGCGTCTTGCCACGCGGCCAGAACAATCTGCGGTTGTCCAGTGCGGCCTCCGGCTCTGTTTCATAACACCAGTTGTATGTCGGGCGTCCGATTAATCCGACGACCCCCAATGGGGTGTGAATCAGCGGACTGTTGTCCGGCGGTCCCGCCTCCAGCAGACATACCGTCGATTTTCCATCTGCTGACAACTTTTCCGCCAGCACGCAACCCGCAGAACCAGCACCAACGACAATGTAGTCAAAAATTTTCAAACCAAGCCTCCATTCCGGCTAGAGCGCGCAACCAATGGGGTCGACCTGAGCCCCTGCAGGCGTGTCCGGACAGGCGTCCATGAGGTTCTCGACACCGTCACCATCCAGATCCGGGTTCTCATTGACCGGCACCACGGACGCTCCTGCCCCATCATTCTCGGCAGGTGGCGGCAATGCTTCGCCGAACGGAATGATCAGGCCCACCTGGGCTGTGATTTCGTTGAATGAATTGTTTCTTTCCGGCGTAACCGTGCTGCCACTGTGCGTATCGGCCCTAACCCCGATTTCGCCACGAAGCAGCATATCCACCGGCCCCAGTGCGAGCCTTCCACTTGCGATGCCGGCACCCAGGCTCCAAATAACGGCATCGTACTTGTCGCCTCCGTCAGCGTCCGACTCATACTCCCCGAGTGCGAGGCCCAGATAGCCGTATACGTTCCCGAGGCTTGGATACACCAACCCTCGAAAGCCAATGGACTGCAGTTCCCCATCGCTCGCGCCCACATCTTCGCCGGCACCAAATCGCTCTGATTGCAGTAAAGCTTCCGCACCAAATTGGCGCGTGACCTGCCAACCGGCGCCGATCGCAAAGCCCGTCGTCATATCGTCGGCCTGCCTTGCGCCGTCCGTTTGTGTTCCACCGATGAGCATCGTCGCGTAATAGCGGGAGTGCAGGACCAAGGCCGCGGGACTCATGAACCCATACTCTCGATCTTCGCCCTGCGCGCCGACAAGCCCGGGCGTCAGCAATGCGGCGCCTCCAACAGTCAGAAGGAAAGCGCGGACCACGCTTCTGGATTTTGTCTTCATGCTCCTCTCCAATTTGCACCGAACCAGTGTGTATTGTGTATAGTGACGCTATCTATTATTCTGAGTCAACCGCCTGCTATGCGAAATCTCTGCACTCGCGATGAATTTCGCCGCTCCTGCAAGGCAGAACCGTCAGGGACGTAATTTTGAACACCGGACTATCCCCAACATCACCACAAGACATCCGAAAGCTCGCCCAGGATTTTTGTAACGCCGTTCCCCACAACATCGACCTTGGCCTAGAGATTCTGCCCAGCGAGGCCGGCCAGGGACTGATTAGGCTTACTCCCAAAGCCTCATTGGTGGGTGACCCCCAAACAGGGCATATATTCAATAGCGTTCTTCTGTCTATGGCAGATGCCTGCGCAGGTTTGACGACCTATTTGAATATAGATGAGCCCGTATCAATCGCCACGCTGGACTTGAGGATGGACTATCTATATCCGGCTCCTGGCGATCAACGGCTTCTCTGCCTCGGGACCTGTTTGCGTCGGACACGGGATATCGCGTTCATCCGATGCACGATCACCACTGAAAGTTCACAGGAACTGCTGGCGATTGGAAATGCCGTATTCATGCTGGGGACGGCGCGGCCCATCTCCCAGGCTGACCATTTGGAATCAATTCAATGAACGCAGGAAACTCCACCGCCACTGCCAAGGCCTCGCTCGCGGACCTTTGCAGGGAATGGCAGAAATTGCTCGATGACATTCCCTATGCCAGGCACCTGGGTTTGCGGGCCGAAGTGCACGATGAAACGCTGTGCGTGGCGATGCCATTTGAGGATCGGCTTGTAGGCAATATGCTGTTGCCTGCCATTCACGGCGGAGCCATCGGGGGGCTGATGGAGATTGCCGCAATGGTGGCGTGCTCCTCCGCGGTGCGCTCCAGCCGCATGCCCAAGCTTATTGACTCTACCACCGATTACCTACGCAGTTGCAAGGCCGAAAAAACCTGGGCATCTGCCCAGATGGTCAGGCAGGGTCGCCGCGTGGTTGCCGTTAGAACGACAACCTGGCAAGGAGAAAGAAGCCGGCCCGTTGCAACCGGACGCATGCACCTTTTAACACCCGTACAGTGAGCCTGGCGCAGTTCCCACTCAAACGCGGCGGTCCCTGCGACGGAACCCGCCTCCGGCGTTGCCCCCCGCCGACCCGGGTCTTTCATAGGGCAATGGCCTCGCTCGCATCACAACATCACTAGCCATGGTCAGCCCCCCCCCCTGCATGGGCGCCCATGGAAAGTCGGTAACATAGATCGTCGAGAACCAACCCCCTGACCACTGCCATGCGAAACCAGGAATCCGGAAGCATTCATAGGACCGTCTGGCTTGGCGGGACTCTGGCTGCCCTTATTTTGGGGGCCTCGCTACTCAAGCTCAGGCTGACCGCACCCCCTCTGCCCGAGGACGTGATCGAGGTACCCTGCCCCGTGGCAGAAATTCCGGACGAATGGCGGCATGCCCAAATTGTCGATGGCGTTGCAGTCGAGGCCGACCCCTCCTGCCATCCGGATGACCCGAATCTTGTCGCGGCCGCGGTGCTCGGGACGAACCGTGCCGTCTCCGCACTGATGAGGACGCGGCTTGCACGGGACGCCGTCACCAAAGGACGAGACCTGGATGGCGACGGGGATCCGGATGAGATCGAAATCAGGCTTGAAATTACCGAATTGAACGGGCACTCGCCCGATATCGAACAGCCAGCCCTTCAATTTCCGATTGCCCCCGGCATCTTCCCTGGTCTCTGGGTTTTTACACCAAAAACCAGAGGAATGGCGACTACCGACTTCCTCAGCAATACCGCTCACGAGGTGTTGCGGCTGCCATCCCCTGTGATTCGCGTGGAGCAAGGTGATCAGGTCACGATCGTCCTCGAGAACACTCACTATTTCCCGCACACGATTCACTTACATGGAGTTGACCATCCCTTTCTTCAGGAAGACGGTAGCGGAAATGACGGAGTTCCGATGGTCAGTGAGATGCCGGTGCTACCAGGAGAGGCGAAACGATATAAGTTGTCGCCCCGGAAAGCCGGCACCTTCTTCTATCACTGCCACGTGCAGCCGCAGACCCATATCCTCATGGGCCTGGCAGGGATGCTGGTCGTAGAGGAAAACCGACCCAACAACAAAGTTCAGACTCTGAATATCGGCGGTGGGCGCGTGCGATTTCGATCAGTGGCGTCGCAGGAAAACTACGATCGCGAGTACGACCTGCACTACCAGGAGATGGATCATCAACTTCATTCCCTGATCCAGGAGACCGGCCAACCCGAAGTCCTCGCGAGAAAGATGAATCGCGAGTACAAGATTGCAGAACGCAATCCCAATTACTACTTGCTCAATGGCCGCTCTTTTCCGCTGACCCTCCGGGAATCCCTTGTGATCGTGGCGCCCGACGAACGGGTCAAATTGCGAGTGCTCAATTCCGGGGCGAACACGAATTACCTGCACCCGCATGGCCACAAGCCAATTGTCACCCATCTCGATGGCGTCAGGCTGGCACAACCCATTACCCGCGACGTCATCGCGATCGGTCCTGCGCAGCGGGTCGATCTCGACCTGATCACCAGGAACGATGGGCTGCACAGCTATGGCCAGGGTACTTGGTTGATGCACGATCACCACGAACCGGCCGTCACAACCAACGGCATCAATCCTGGCGGCGACATTTCAATGATCGTGTACGAAAGTCATCTGCAGCCCGATGGCATGCCCAAAACCCACGGGCGCCTCGACATGTTCTTTAATCCAGCCTACTACCGAGGGGAAGTTCCCGTCTGGGAGCACTTGGCTCCAGATCTGTATGGCGCAAAGATGCCCTCACATTGAAAGAGGACCGTAACCCTATGCCACTGAGAAAATTCGCTTTTTTTTTCGTACTTGGCGTTTGCGCGAGCGCCACCGCTCTTTCGGCGCCGCCGGAAACCCACAGTCAACCGGGACGCTCAAGTCATCATGGCAAGGCCACACCAAGTGGCCTCTCCATAAATTTCTTGAAACCGCCTGAAGCCACTCGCATTCAGGCTGGAGAAAGCTATACGGTCGAGGTTGCAACTGAAGGTTTCAACACGTCGGGCGATCACTGGCACCTCTACCTTGACGGCGAACTCCGAGCCATGGTTGGCGCCGGCAGGACCAGCTATCTGCTCACGCTGCCGGAGGACATTGCTATTGGCGAGCATGAACTCAAGGTCACAATCTCCAATTCAGATCACGAGGAATACGACCTTGCGGACTATCGAACCATTGTCGTAGTTCCCGGCCCAACACCTTGAATCATCCGCAGGGATCTTTTAATTCTCACCGAGTGACGTATGCCATGCCCCGTTTGCTTTCGTCGCTCCTACTGCTCTATTCGACCTTCGTCAGCTCGGCGCTCGCGGCAACAGGCCCGGGGCACCGCATGATTTGGGATGCAAATGGCATGGTCATGGGCGAGAACACAGGCGACGCACTGCCTGAGGGCTGTAATGCCATTTCCGGTGATGTCGAGATTCATGTCAATGTGGGCAGGAAATGGGCAAGACCCGGACAGGTATTTGGCTACGATCGGAACGAATGGTCCGTGCCACCTTGCAGCAGAGTCACAGTGAAATTGCAGAATCACGACAATATTCGCCACATGTGGATGCTGCATGGCCTACCCCACTACCTTTATTTTAGGGGCATGTTCCACCTGGAGGCCGAGGGGGGAAGATCGATGCGCGGCACCTTCATCGCTCCAAACGGCCACCAGACCTATCTTGTTCACTGCGATATGGCGCAGCACACCGAAAAGGGTCTCAAGGCGCAGCTGAAAGTGGGAGCTGGAGGACCCGACATTCCCAACGTCTTTCGTTCCGAAGCTCCAACGCCAAAAGCGGATGTTCCGGAAAGGTAAGGCGTCAAAACAGGGAGCTTGGTTTCTTCTCAGGCCGGCTCGCGAATTTCCCCTGGCGCAAGGCCCTTTCCTGCCCTGAGAATTCCGCCATTCACCGGTTCCGGCCCCGCGATCCGACCTGTGCCGCGAAATCGAGTCACCTCTCAATGAAAAGCAATTGACCCGCAACCGCATGCTGAAATGCCGGGAGAAATATCAATGGAAGTCCTGCAGCCGCCAGGTAAACCCGATCTGTAACTGCCAGGTATCCATATGCACCTCAACCACCTGGTCTCTGGAATCCGGTCCGGCATCTACCTGGACAAGGGCGCCGGCCAGAAGATCGCCAGGGGAGCCCCCTCTTAATTCAATATTGCTCAAGCCATTTGTAACCCGCCGGCGAGCGCGAATCGCGTAGGACACGGCAAGACCGATGTTGAGCCGAGAAGAATGATCCCAAGATAAGCCTGTCGCGATATGCTGACCGCCCACTGCGGGCGCCAGAACGGTCATGATCGCATTATGTTCCTTTATCGGACTACCACCTCGACTGTAACCAGCTCGCCAGACCACGCGATCAAAATGCACCTGATACCCCAGCTTGACTACCGTCATCGCGCCCCAACCGAAACCGGGCCCTTTTGATCCGGCCAGACAATATTCACTGTCCTCCCTGGCAAGTGCGCCACCTGCTACAAATCGAGGCAGGACACATTGATTCACGAACTCACTCATGTCCGGCGATGCTGCGTATGGACGAATCTGGTCAAACCGCACCTGATCCCAATCCAGCATGACGCTCTGCCGATCCGTCAGACGCAGATGAATGCCGACATTGAAATTGCCCGGTATATCCAAAGAGGCCCCAACAAGAGCCCCTCGGTAGCGATCAAACTCTGTCTGACGCATTCGCGGCTGATATGAAACCCCGAATTCAAACCAATCCTTGGGTCGCAGGTGCAGGCCAACTCGATACCCGAAGCCCCAGGAATAATCCTGGCCTCGGTCGGACACATTGGCTGAATCCACCGAATATGGCGAAAAGGCCGACAATCCTCTCAGTTTCAATTCCTGGACGCCCAGCAAGGGCGCAAACCCAATGGCCAACCACTCCGCCGGCCGATAGCTGACACTGAGGTTTGCAACAATCTGAGTAAGCTGAATTCCCGCATCTGCACGTTGCGCACCGCACCGGTCACCCACGTTGCCGCCAGAAAGAGGAAAACCACCGGCGAAATCGCCAGAGCAACGCGATTCCGCACCAGGAATTCCGCGGGCGATAGCGGCACTGCCTTCGGTCAGCGTGGTGCCCAATCCCGCTCCATACACACCGACCGCCCAAGCCCAGCGATCAGACACCCGCCATACTCTTGCAATGCTTGGAGCAAAACCGGGTTTGTAAACTGATCGATAATTACCAGCGTCATATTCGAACAGGGAGTATGCGGATTCGGAGGACGTTTCGGTAGCGCTGTAGCCAGCCGTAGGCAAGCCAATAGCCAAATCCCAGGTACTCCCAGATTCCAGAAAGGTACCCGAGGCCGGGTTGCGCAATGTTGCCGCAGCGTCCCCCAGAAAAGCCGTACCAGCACCTGCCATGCCCACCTGCACAGCCCCTACTCCCGGCAAGGCGCTGCCATTGAATGCAAATGCCGGATAGCAGGACGCCACCGCTGTCAGCGCCAAGAGCACTGATGAATTAACCGGGCTCATGTGAAAAGTGGACCCTGACCACCTGGATTATTTTTACAGCGTAAAATACCATATCATTTCTGCTTATGCCCCGTCCACGATCTTCAGCCCAGTCCATCGAAGCAGCGCGTACTGCGTTACTAGAACATGCACTGTCCTTGTATTTGGAAGAAGGATTCGCTGGGCTGACGCTACGCAGGCTGGCCAAGCGAGCCGGCACGAGTCACACCTACCCCTACCACTCTTTCGGCAATAAAGACGGTCTTCTGCTAGCACTACGTGTTTACGTTACGAAGCGCTTTGTCGCTGCCATCCTGGCCGCCGATCCGGAAGAACCGGTGTTGCCAGAGAGCAGATTGCGCGCCATGGCGCATGCAATGATTGAGTTCGCTCAGCACAGAACAGCTGAATACGTTCTCCTGTTTACGCTGGAGCAACCATCTCCGGACGCCTGTCCGGAGCTGATTTCAGAGCGCGAAGTGCTGTCATCCCACGTGAACCGGGTGGTGGAGAAATTTCAGGCGCGCAAAGGCAGGGAGGAAGATCCCGATGGTCTGACGCAAATTCTCTGGGCCTGCATTCATGGCTTGGCCAGCCTGCACATGGCCCGCCAGCTGGTGCACGGCCAGAGTCTGGAATCACTTCTTGGGCCGATGCTTGATCGCATCCTAGCCAAGTGATGACCAAACCTGGCCGCTGTTTGCTTTACACGCCATTTGTACTTTTTCTTTCGGCCGTGAACACGTAAACGAGTAGCGATACGCCCATTGCCAGAATAAAACCGAGCAAATAGCCGGCGTAACTCTTCACGCCCACCTCGAAAGGAAACACCGAACGATAGACTGTTTCACCGTCTCTGGCCGTCAGCATGCCAATGTACCAGCCGGCTTCGTCGAACTCATGGGAAAAGGTCAGACTGCCCCTGGGATACTTGCTATAGGGCAGATTGACCAAGGTATTCCGCTCGATATCGTCTTCGTCGCCAAGATCGTCGTAGGTTCCACTCGCGCCGAGCCCGTTGACATCCTTGAGCACTCGAAACTCGACATCCATGCCTCGCAATCGACGCTCTATAAAATCCACTACGATAATGGCTTTGCCAAGCTCCGGAATGTCTTCACAGAATTCCTGAGTGGCGCGCGCTTCCGGTTGATAGCCGGTGAAATGCGCTCGCATTCCTCCGATATTCATGACACAAGTGTCATCCTCCACCGACACGCCTCCGTGCCCGGAAGCTGCGTGGGTGAACACGAGGGCGAGCAACGCGAAGAAAGACCGACGAGGCATCAACCGAACACCGGAATCATGGGTCCGCCAAACTCGACCAGGTAACGTTGCCCCTTATCGTCGAAGAAGTGCAGGAGACCCGCAACCACGGCATCGGGGGAAGCGATCATCGTCGTCATACGCTCTGTCTCCCACAGCGCGTCGTCGGCATATATGGTGATGCGTTTCGTTTCGCCAGGCCCAATCGGCCCACCCTCCACTCTCAGAGCTTCAGCAGCCACCAAGTCGTGGCTGTCCCGGGGCTGGACATCCAGCACTTCACTGTTGATGAAGCGCAGGTTGCCCGCAGCGAATTCCCCAATGCGTAGCGGTCTGTCGCCCTGATTTGTAATATCAAATTCCACCTTGAAGCTACGGCCGGGAATGCGATACCGGGCCTCTTTTACTGAAAGCACGATCGGTGGCGAATTCAAAGGCGCCTTGGGACTATCGACTTTCCCCGTCTGCAGGGGCGTTGTAATCGGCCAGGTTTCTTGCGCATACATATATCCTCCGACGATCAAAGTCAGAGTAAGCACCAGATAGATGCCACCGATGCGCCTGTCAGCCGGAGTAAGAATCTCGTCGGCCTTCGCCGGCCCCAGTTCCGCAACATCACGAAACCTAGGCACAATGATCGGGCACTTGGTCAGCCAGTAAACGAACCAGCTGAGGCCAACTGCGAACCAGAGAAACGACCAGAATTTGACGTTACCCCAGCCATAGGTCTCCAGATCAATGGTCTTTCCTAGCAGCGTTTCTGCCGTGTTGGAGAATTCCTCGTTGCCATTGACAACCTCGACCCAGAGGCCTGGCCCAATAATCGGACCCGTGCCTTTGACATTGATGACAGGATGCACGTGATAGCGCCCTGCTTTTCGTGCACGCATCCGAATCTCGTAATCGTAGAGATGACCGGCCTTGAACGACGTGGATCTAATCATCGGCACGCCGTTGACCCGCGAATCGAGGCGCACGAAGCTGGGCCCCGGCACCCCAATGTTGAGAAATGAGGTCCCTTCGATGCTTTCGACGTGGTGGGGCCAGAATTTGGATGGCATGAACTTGCCGCTTACCACGAGTTCCTCGTTGATCGCCAACTTGGTCGTGGAAACGTTCAAATCTATCCAGTGCACCGTACGCATCCTCAGCTGAGGCATCTGCGCACGTTCGCCATGCGCGAAAACGTACTCCGGAAATGTGATCATCAGCAGCAGGAGGAACCAGATGCCTGTCAGTTTGCTTTTCCGCATGATTGCTCCCTATACGATTTTGCGGATCCAAATGGCTTTGGCCCCTAATGATCCAATCCAAACCCAGAACCAGTAGTTAAGAATATTGAGGAACCCCGCGAAAACCGCGGTGAGCGGGGTGACCGCTTCACCGAATGTTCTCAGGGTCGATTCTTCAATGATTCTCACGTACTCGGGAATTGCGGTCCGAATGTACTCGTACCCCATCAAATCGGCGACGGTCACCATGGTTCCATGCATTTCCAGAGGTACCTGAAACGGTGCCAGGAGAGGCCAGTTCAACGGGTATATCAAAAGACCGAAAGCAAAGCCCCCGAAGAGCCCGGTCCAGAAGAAACTGCGCGTGAGAAGCAGCATGCAATCCAACAGCAGTCCTAGCCCGATATAAGTCGAAGGCCAGACGAAATTCATCGGGAAATCGGCGAACAGATGGAAATTGAGATATCGGCTGACCCAGGCTGCGGCGGTCAGGCACAAAATGGTGAGCGTTCCACCCAGCGGAAGCCGCAGACGATCCCAGAGCAGATATCCGAAAACGCCAGGCAGTACGGTGAGCGCCAAGGGGGTGACGAGTGGCCACCAGCGACGATCTCTCCAGTCGACCCAGTAATCCCAGTCTCCGACCAGCAGGGCAAAGTGAAAGCTGAATATTCCTGCGAACAGCAGCACCACAAGCGGAATTGCAAGCAGGTCGACCTGGACGAAGAGCTTTCTCTGCTCCTGAGCTGAAGTCAGACCGTAAGGGGCCGAATCAGATTGAGTGAGATCAGACATGAGTTAACGATTCCGTCAGGCAGCCGCCAGCCACCCAATCAGGGCAGCTCAATTAGGGAACGGCTCGGTAAAAAAAGGAAGGGCACACGGAAACCGCATGTGTGCCCCTCCCTCGGGGGAGAACGCTAGATACCTTGGCGATCAGCCATGAGATCCAGCGAGGGGCTTCGAACCGAGTTCAGGACTGGCGTCGCTTCCGACGACGCGACTGAGTTCAGTAATCCTACGGAGCATCTGAACCAACAGCCCTCCAGCCGCAAAGGCAGACCAACCGAGAAGTACGAACCCCCAGTGTATGGGTGCTGCGAAGAGTTCTTCCGCATAGAAGAAGGTATGCCCCCACTCATTCAGGCCAAGGTTCGGCATGATCATGACCGGCCCTGCCACCACCAAAGCGAATGAAACGGAAATTCGATTTGCAAACTCCGGCAACCTGGTACGCGCATACACGAATGAAGTCATCGCGCTGATGATGAAGCACGGAATACCGAAGTAGAAAAGGACGATGTGAGTCGGCGTGAAATCCGTGTCCCTGACCGTCACCTGATGCCACGCGGCATCGGCCTCGGTGAAGGGTGATGCCACAAGGTAGGCGATCAGCCCGAACATCAGTACCAGACTGAGCAGCACCAGATATCGACGTAGCTCTTCCGCCGGTTTCAGAGCATCCAGATTTTTGTCACGTGTCCAGTACAGCCAGCCAGCAATGCCGGCTCCGATCGCAGTGAGCACGGGCAGCTGAATGTAAAGAAGAGTCATCCAGTATTTCTGGAATTCCGGCGAAAAATAGTCGAGCCCGACAGTGAAAGAAGTCGCATGCTGATAAATGCGATACATCCCGAACACAACCCCGACGAAAAGTACCGCCATGAAAAATTTTGCCCAGGGTGCGCCTGGTGATTGGTAGTTCGTTTCAGACATGTCGTTTTCTCCTAGAGATTGCACCGAGCTGCTCGCCTGATATTTTTCAGACACTGCGACTGTACACCGGCCGTCGCAATGAGTCAATAGCGTCTAGCATTACTATACATAGTGGGCACCGCCATATCCCAGCCGCCTGGCTGTGCGAGCAGGAACCAAACTTTTCCGGGACACCACCACGATGTGGCGAAGGAGCGTTTGTTGATGAGCCGTCATGGAAGGCCGTTCAAGCGAACTGGGTATCCGACGTTTTCGAAAGAGGAGCTGGCTCCACCGACTCCGTCCGTTCCAAAAATGACTGCACATAGGCCTTCAACTTCCGCTGGTGAACAATGCTGAATATTGCATTGACCGCAGGAATGACAACTTCGACCAAGTTCCCTACCTCATCGGCCGACAGTGTTTGAATACGCTCCCGAAGGATGCTGATCTCGCGCTCCACCACCTGATCCGCGACCTCATAGATGAAAAACAGATCCTTCGGGCTGAAGCCTCGGTCCTCGCGGAGCCCCGCATCACGAATTTTCAACCAGAGTCGAGTAATCTCCACATCAGATTCCGTGGCGACCCCGCTCTTGGCCAAGTAAAGGAAATCGCGCAATTCCTTCTGCTCACGCCGGGACAAGCCCATCTCGCTCGCAAGTTCGCTCGGACTCGTATCCACAGGCAGATCCCCCTGATCCTGAATCAGGCGACTCCGGATCCCCGCGAGGATGTCAAGTTGAGTCTTCGAAAATTCATAATCTTTCGAGCCCTGCAGCAAACTTTTGATCGCCTTGAGTGGCAAGAACCTCTCGTGCTGAAGCTTCTGGATCAGCTGAAGCGTCTCCAGGTGACGATCCGAATACCAACCCAGATTTCGCGAAGTCTTGACCGGCGGGGGCAACAACCCCTCTTTCATGTAAAAGTGAATGGCTTGTCGGCTGAAACCGGATTTCGCCATAACCTCACTGATCTTATAGGGATGCCCAGGGGGTCCGACAGCCTTCTTTCTACTCATGCTCCTCTCGCGGCAATCTCAGCATTTCACTCAGGGCCAATTATAGTCCCTCACCCCTGAATAGGTAGAAGCAAAAATCCTGCCACCGTGCATCAAAAGTCCGGTCAATGTTGAAGACTCATCGGTGGTTCCATCGACATCCAGATCGAGGTGATTCACATGGATTTTCCCTTCCCGCCTGCGCAACTCGAATACATCCCGTCCTGCAGCAAGCAGCACTTCCCCTGATGGTCCCGATTGTCCGCCAAATACGGATTTTGTCGTCCCCAGATCGACAGATTCCCAGGCACCGTCAATCGGTTCGACCGCGAAAAATGTGCTGCCTCGCATCCCGGCGACAACGGCCCCGTGTTGCCCTGCCGGCACAATGGTGAACAAGGAGCCGTCGTACCCCACGTTTCCGACGCGCCACTGAGTACCGTCGGTTGAATGGGCGAACATGCCCATTTCACCCACCAGCAGGAGTGACCCATCATTGAGTTGACGCAACGTGTTGAGATGCGGGGGAAGGTCCTGAAACTCTTCCACATCAACAGGACCCCATGTGCCACCGCCATCTACTGACCGAAGGAACAGACCGAAGGCACCGACGGCAAAGCCCTCCCTTTCATTCAGGAAAAACACATCGAGAAATGGCTTGTTCAGATCTGGATGCCGATGAACGATCCGCCAGGTCAGACCACCATCCTTCGTCCTGAGAATGACCGCATCGTGGCCCACGGCCCAACCATCCTTTCCGATCAGATGCACAGCATTGAGCAGTGTACTGACCGGGCTGGGAACCTGGCGCCAAGCACCCTCTGCATCAGACCGGCGAAGAATAATGCCGCGTTCACCGACGCCCACAACCACTCCCTGGCTGGCGCTCACATCATTTATCTGGGCGGAAAGCGCCAATGGCATGATCACGGATGGAATCGCCTCGCTGGCGCTCACACCGAGCCAGGCCGGCGCCATTATCGAGATGCATAGCGTGAAAGCGATTTTTTTCTGACGACTGAACATAAAACGGGCACCTCGCGCCTGGAGCGCAATCTAGAACTGATACTTGACGAAAAAGCCCAGGTTATCCCTGTCCTGATACAGGTTGTGCTGCCCAGCCCCCCAAAAAGCGTTGTAGGTGAGGTTGAGCGACAGAGACTCCTGGTAGCGAAGTTCAAGGATGGTGAAGAGCTGATTGCGTCCTTCAACAAAGTTGCCGCCAGGCCCGGGGGCATTACCCTGGATATCCGTCTGCCAGATCAGGAGCGGCGCAATGCTGATACCCGGCAGAACGGATTCATATCGAGTCAGGGCAACCAGGCGGTACCCCCAAGAAAACTCGTCAGCAAATGCTTCACGAGGAGCTTGGAATGGATTGAACCTCAAGCCATCGGGGCCAAAACTGCATGTTTCAGTAGCCGCACAGGCCAGCCGTGAGCGGTCGGCGCCACTACCATCGGCGCCCGCGCTCGCATGAGTGGTGGAAGACAAGGGCCCCTCAATCTGCAACTCATCGAAGCTGGGCATGTTGCTGACCCAGGTCGCAGCCAGTTCATGAAGCAGAATGACCTGATCTGCGCCGACCCAGTTCTCGGAGCCGCCAAGCACGCGGGTGGCCCCCAGATTGAACTGGAATACCTTCCCCGGAATCCAGCCCTGGATATAACTTTCGGGTGGCGTCTCGCCGAGCGGAATGTTTCGGTAGGCCTCAAGGAAACTTGGGAAGGAACGCCGGGAGCCCGGCACTGAGCCCACAGCGAGATTGATCGTGTCGAAACGGGGATGCTCACCGTTCTCATCAATGTAATCGTTGCGCGGGTACAGCGAATACGTGCTTCCGCCATCCTCGGTAAAGCCCAGCGTATTCGTGCTCCCCGCGCATTGAATATCCTCGTGATCGCAGCGCGAAAGGGACGGCCCCAGAGCGGTAAACAGCACGTCAACCAAAGCAACCTGAAGCGGCACGTTGGGACGATAGGACAACTCGCCCTGGAAAGAATACTCGCCATAGGTGGTGTTGAAACTGACGCCATACATCTGCAGGTCTTCCGGATACTCCAACAATACGTCCGGCTGGTCCAGCGGGACCACATTGGAGAACGGCTGGCCGGGCTTGGGAGTCAGCAAGCCTGCGAGACCAGTCAGAATCCCGGCCGGAGAAGTGATGCCCTGTTCTGCCGCCCCGAGATCATTCGCACCAACTGCCGGACTCAGAGCCAGCAACTCCCCGAGATCTGTCACCAACTGCTCGACCCCGAGCGTAGAGCTGGACAAGGGCAGGTTATCGCAGACCTCGAGCAACTCGAAAGTATTTGTCGCATCAACTCCTGCCGCATTTCCTTCACGGCGGGCACAACTGGCGGTAGCCGAAATCGCACTGACATAGGGCAGCTTCGAGTGATAATTCATAAAGTAAAACCCGAAACCAGTCCCGTTATTCAACTCCTCGGCATAATAGTTGAGCGAAATACCGAATTGTCCCTGATCCCTCGGATTGCGATCAGCGATGCGATCAATTGTTGCCGAAGTATTCGCAATTGTGGTGAGCGGGTTATTGAGCGGAAATCCGACACGCTCGGTATCGATAGCCGAACCACCAAAGCTGGCATTGACGGTATCTTCTAGGTTATACGTCCCCAGATCGGCGAATGACATCAGGCTTCCGGGGGTGGGAATCTCAATAGGCTCCCATTCGTATTGATAGTAAGCGTCCATCGACACGCCACCAAACAGAGGCATGGAAATGCGCGCCATACCGACCGGGGAGAACAGTTCCTCAAGCAGGCCAAAACCGATGCGATAGAGGCTGTTGACGTTTACCGGGTTGGCCTGGTTGATACTGTTGATGACAGCGACAGTGCTTTCGCCCCAGTTGATCTGCTGACGCCCAATACGGACCAATGCGACCCGATCTCCCGGCAACTCAAAAGTTCCGAAGATGTTGGCATCCAGCAAGTCGTAGCGCATGCCCAACTGACCGAGTGCTTCATCATCCTCACGAATGGCACGCACGGGAGCGCCGGCACCATAAACAACGGGCAGGTATCGATTCTCGATCAGGTTTCCAGTCGGTCCCGGCGTGTCGGCGAATGCGACTTCGTCAGCATTCTCCGGAGTAATGGCATTCGGCTGATTGGTCACAAAATCCTTGTAATTCGTATGATCGTAAATCGCGACCGTGCGGAGAAACAGCCCGAACTCACCTGAAGTAATGGTCAAATCCTGATTGAACTTGAATGCCGCCTGCGTGATGTCGCCCTTGTCATAGAACAGATTGCCATCATCGAAGTTGTTTGATGCCATCCCCGGGGAGCGCGCAAGCTGCTCCGCCGGGTAGTTTTGCAGTCTGTGCAAACCCTGGCATGCCTGGTAGACCCCCCCACAAACATTCGGGTTGAGGCTGCCCTTGCCGACCAGATAATCCTTTCTGTCCTCGATACGCCACTGGGCGCCCAAGGTTGCCGTATTGTTCAGAACGGCCTGGAACGGTTGATCAAGCAGGCTGAAACTGAATGTCGCAGCAAAAGCCGAAGGTACTGCCGCAACCGCGCCGAACAGCGCCAGCAGCCCGTGCGAAACGGAACGTTTTACTGTCATTAATTCATCTCCTCGGAAAATGGCGTCGGGGCACCCTCCCCGACGCCATGGCAACCCTATTTGGAAGCTTTGCGCTGGACCGAACTGGCTTCGAAGAACTTCTCGTCATACTTGACGGTCGTGTCGTAAGGCTGGTCTTCGTTAAACATGGCCGTCACGAAATAGCGCCCGGAATTGAAGTGATAAATAACTTCCGGAACCGTGGAGGAGGCCAGCACAGCCTGAAACTGAACGAGGTGACCTTCCTGGAACTGCATCAACTGACCCTGATGATCGTAGTCATCGATCATCACGATGTTCCAGGTGTCCTCATCGAAATACATGGTGCGCTTGCTGAACGTATGACGCTGATCTGGCTTGTTCTCCGCCTCCACAACCCACACGCGATGTAGTTCATAGCGTGGTAGATTCTGGTTGATATGGCCTGGACCAGCGATGTCCGCATACTTCACTGAATTACCGGCAATCTTGTACGAGTTGTAAGGAATCAGCATTTCTCGCTTGCCCAGCAGCTTCCAGGTGAAACGTTCCAGGACGCCGTTGTACATGTCGACCTGATCGTAAAACTGGTGACCATCCGTTCCCTCGTAGGGGTTGTCGCAGCAGACAGCTGGCGCCCTGCGAATCCTTTTCAAGGCCGGCGCGTACAGCCAGGCCGCGCGACCTTCTGGACCGAAACCGGCTTTTTCGTGCACCAGAATGTAGGTGCCCGCAATGCGCGGCGGAGAGATGGTCTGGGACAAGTAGCGGATGAATGTCGTGCCGGGAAGCAATTCGGCCGGATCGGGGTTGATGATGCTCGCGTAATCGAATTGCACATCCTCAACGATCTTGGTCAAGGAAAACTTTCCATCCGGCTGCACGATCATCTGATTGTTGTAGCGACGGATATTCTCACCACGCCACTTGGAACGATGGTTCCAGGGCAACTCCGCCCCGCTCCGGGGAATCGGGAAAGGGAACCCCACATACGCGCCCCGCGGGTTGTCCACACCTTCAAGCGATGCCCGCGTGGCGTTTTTCATGGTCTCTTCCTTGATCTTGTCAGGGAAATTGGCCACGCGACGCGTCGGATAGACAATCATTTTGTAGGTTTCAGGGTACCTCCGGAACAGTTCTTTGTGACCCGCAGACAACTTGTCAGCGTGTTGCGCGAGATTCGCGGAGGACACGAGGTATGCTGGCCTATCAGCTTCGACTTCCGGATTCGAAGGGAATTCTCCGCTGAGCTTTCCGAAAGCCTCGATTGGCGTCCACTCCGGAATGCTTCCATCCTTGTTACCAGCCCGCTCCGCGCCGACAGGTGTCAGCGACTTGCCCAGCTCAGCCGCTTCGTCGGCGCTCACGCCCGCCAGAGCTGTTCCAGGGGCGGCTGCCAGCGCCGCCAAAAAAAGCCAATTGCCTCGTCTCATGCTGTCTCTCCACTGTGATTCCGATTCCGCGCACCCAGCTTCGGGAGCACCCTCTGCCTGATGTGCGAATGTTGCATAGTGTTACTATACACGGTATATAATCACAGCGGCGCTGGCAGATCAAGCCGTCTGGTCGATTTCGTAAGATTTGCCGATGTCGCATCGCCTTGCAGCTGCCAGCCGATCAGTCATTTACCTCCCAATCGGGGACGAACTCATGCATTCCAACAACCTCACCGGATTCAGCAAATGGTACGTCGACGTTACCGTTCCGCTGATTTTTTACAGGAGAGGTCCGCTTCTGACGGTACTTCTGCTGATCACGGGAATCCTTGCCTGGCAGGCGTCTCAACTCCGACTGGATGCTGGGTTCGAAAAGATGCTTCCGCTTGAACATCCCTACATTCAGGTGTTCAAGCAGTATGAAAAGGAGTTCGGCGGGGCCAACCTTGTACTGCTTGCTGTCAAGCAAAACGAGGGTGCCGGCGATATCTATCAGGCTGATTTCATGCAGACCCTGCGTGACGCCACTGACGCGATGTTCTTCCTGCCCGGAATGGATCGCTCAAGGGTCAGTTCCATCATGACCCCCGATGTCCGCTATCTGGAAGTCATGGAATATGGCTTTCGAGGGGGCAATGTCGTCCCCGCAGACTTTCGACCAACACCGGAGATGCTCGAACAGGTCAGAAAAAACGTTTCCAAAGCGGGAATTATCGGACGCCTGGTCTCCAATGATCAGACGGGCGCCATGGTTTTCGGGGAACTCCTCGAACGGGATCCCATCACCGGGGCAAAACTTGACTATTTCGAAACCGCCGACCGGATTGAGGCTGTCCGTCAAAGGTTCATCAGCCCGGATCGTTATGAATTCGTGCTGAAGTCGGATCACGACAACCTGTCGGCTGGTGATGTCATCCACGTCGCGTACGAAGACCCGCGGAGCCTGTTCTTCCAGTGGGAAACATTCAATCTGCGATACCAAGGGCCGGACAACGCCTTCAAAACGGCCCCGTTCAAGGGCTCGGACTTCGAGATCAGAAAATCCGCAAACCCCGACTACAACCCGAACATCGATGTGCATGTGATCGGCTTTGCGAAAATCATGGGCGACGTCGCCAATCACGCGGGAGAAGTCGTTGGCTACTTCGCCCTGACGATTTTCCTGGTCTGGATGGTGCTCTGGCTGTACACCGGCTCGCCTGTGATTTCTTTGTTGCCGCTGTCCTGTGCGCTTCTTGCAGTGGTGTGGGAGCTCGGGCTGCTGCACCTTCTTGGCTTTGGTCTCGACCCCTTCGCGATTCTTGTGCCCTTCCTCGTCGTTGCGATCAGCATCTCACACGGCATTCAAATTACCAGCTTCTGGCTACTGGAAGCCGCCGAAAAGAGCCTGAGCAGCTTTGACGCATCCCTGTCCACCTACAAGCGACTCGTTGTCCCAGGGATCACTGCGCTGATCACGAATGTGGTGGGCTTCGCGACGCTTATGTTGATCCCCGTGGGGATCGTGCAGGAAATGGCCATCAACGCCAGCCTCGGCCTGATTGCTGTCGTGGTATGCAAGAAAGTCCTCCTGCCCTGCATGCTGTCCTTCGCACCGATCAAGGACCCACAGAAATTCCAGGATCACCAATTCCGACGCGACAGGTTGCTCGCGCCGATCTGGCACAAAGCGTCCTACCTGACCCACAAGCCGATTGCCCTTATCGCCCTGGCAGCTGTCGCAGTAACATGGGGCTGGGCCGAGATCGTCAAACAGGATCTGGCCATCGGAGAACTCCACGCTGGCACCCCAGAGCTTCGACCGGACTCCAGATACAACCTGGACACTGACGCCATCGTAGAAAACTTCGCTATCGGCGTTGATGTCCTCAAGATTATTGGCGAGAGCAAAGCTGACAGCTGTATCCAGCATGAGGTCATCGATACGATCGACCGGCTGTCCTGGCATATGCGGAACACACCGGGCGTCCAATCGACTTTGTCTCTGCCACAAATGCAGAAACTGGTCTACAACAGCTACAACGAAGCGAACCCCAAGTGGAACACCTTGCCACGCGAATCAGGCGCATTGGTCGTCACCGTCCAGCCCTTCCCCAGTTCAACTGGTCTGCTGAACGAAGACTGCAGTGCAATGCCACTTTTCGTTTTCACGGCAGATCACAAGGCCACAACTATCGATACGGTGATTGAATCCTTCCACGCGTTCAACGACACCCTCCCCTCCGAGTCACCGATCAGTTTCCGACTTGCAACTGGGAATGTCGGGGTCATGGCCGCCACCAACGAAGTCGTTCGAGATACAGAGCCGACAGTGCTGTTCTGGCTTTACCTTTGCATCGGATTCGCCGTCTTCATGTCTTTTGGAAGGACGCTTGTCGGCGTGATCTGCATCCTCACGCCGCTGATCGCTGTATCGGTCATCACCTATGCCGTAATGGTATTTCTCGAAATCGGGGTCAAGGTGTCCAATATTGCAACGGTCGCCTTCGCAGCAGGTGTGGGCGTGGACTACGGCATCTACATCTACTCCATCCTTGAAGAGAACGTGAAACAGAAAGGCATGGCGATGCGCGAGGCCTACGAAAACACGCTGCATCAGACCGGCAAGGCTGTGGTCTTTACCGCGCTGGCGCTGGCGGCCAGTGTGGCGACCTGGATGATGTCGGGCCTGCAGTTCCAGGTGGACATGGGCATCCTGCTGACAATCATGTTTGTGGCGAATGCAGTTGCCGCGATCATCATGCTACCGGCATTTGCAACCTTCTTGCTCAAGCCGCCGAAGAGTTCGACTCAGCAGACGCAACCCGGCCCAGCGAAGACGGCGCCGCAGACGGAGTCGCTTGCAACGGAATCCACAGCCACCGCGAACGCGTAGCCTGCGCTGCCGGAAAATTTCAGATGCGAGAATCAGATTATTTAAGCCCGGGATGGTTCATTGACTCCGATCATCCCGAAATTGTGGCCTTCGCGATCCAGCACGGCGGCAATAAATCAGACGATCAGGAAAGGAGCGTTGCGCTGTATCTCGCTGTCCGAGACCTGATTCCTTATGACCCATACACCATCCGAAAAGAGCCCGAACACCTCAAGGCAAGTCATGTTCTCAAGGCCGGACGCGGCTTCTGCGTTGCCAAGGCCGTGGTCTACGCTGCCGTATTGAGAGCCTCGGGCATTCCCGCTCGGATCGGTTTTGCAGACGTGAGAAATCATTTGACGACGCCTCGGCTGATGGAACTGATGCAGACCGATATTTTTCACTATCACGGCTACACGGAAGTCTATCTGCATCAGCAGTGGTTCAAGGCAACGCCTGCCTTCAATCGGAGCCTATGCGATCGATTCGGAATCCAGCCCCTCGAGTTCGACGGACATCAGGATTCCATTTTCCATCCCTTCGATGCCGAGGGCAGGCGTCACATGGAATACATTCGTGACCATGGAGCACGCAGTGATGTGCCGTTCGCCGAACTCATGGGTGCGTACAGAAAGTTCTATCCGAATATGTTCTCGAACGAGGACGTAGTCATCCAAGGCAGTTTTGACCACGAGGCGGAGCAGATCAATGCAGGGCAGTGAGCATCTTCTTTCAAACGAAGCCCAGCAACGGATCAAAGACATCCGGCTGGCAACGGAAGGCATTATCAAGGCCTTTCCTCGCCAGTACATGAAGGAGTGCATTGAACACCAGCGCTTTCCGGAAGAGCTCTGGCAATCCTTGGCGGATACCGGCCTTTTGGGCCTCACCATTCCAGAAGCCCTTGGCGGCTCCGGCGGCGGCCAGCTTGAGGTGGTCACTCTAATGGAAACACTGGCAGGGGCCGGCCTTGCCATGCCCATGTTGTTGCTGACCGCTTTCGCTCGCGTCCCGATTCTTCGCCATGGGACGCCCTCCCAGATTGAGCAATTCGTATTGCCCTCCATGGAGGGCAAAGAAAAGCTGTGCTTTGCCATCACGGAACCCGACGCAGGCACAAACAGTTTCGCGATGAAGACTCTCGCCACAGCCTGCGAAGGTGGGTATCGAATCCGAGGCCAAAAGATCTTCATCTCTGCCGTCGACCAATCGGACCGCATGCTTCTGGTTGCCCGAACCACTGAAGCCTCCTCAGTGGATCACAGAACATCTGGCATGTCCCTGTTTGTCGTGGACGTGAAGAGTCAGGGACTTAGTTACAACCCGTTGAATATTGACGTCGGGTGGGCCGAGAAGCAGTTTCAGGTGTTCTTTGACGACGTTTTTGTCCCTCATGATCGCCTGATAGGCCGCGTAGACGAAGGACTCGCCGGAATGTTCGACGCCCTGAACTCCGAGCGCCTGTTAGCCACCGCAATGGGGGTGGGCATCGGCAGCTTTGCGCTCGAAAAAGCTGTGAGCTACTCACAATCACGAAAACCATTTGGTCGCCCGATCGGGAGTTACCAATCGCTTCAACATCGCATCGCTGAGGCCAAGGCCGAGATTGAAGCCGCCCGTTTGATGATGATCACCGCCGCCGTAAGCTTTGACGCGGGGGCGAACGCCGGCCCACAAGCCAATATGGCGAAATTTCTCGCTTCAAGGGCAGCGGTAAAAGCCGTGGAAGCCGCCATTCAGACGCATGGCGGTTACGGCTTCGACAAGGACTTCGATGTCATCACGCTCTGGCCTTCTGCCAGGCTGTTGGAGGTCGCACCAATCAATAACGAGATGTTGTTGAACTTCATAGGAGAGCATGTCCTTGGCCTGCCAAGGTCATACTGACGGCGACAACCAATGAGTCAATAGGCCAAACGTCCAGAAGGCTTTGAATTCTCTCTAGCTCTGTTTCCGGGGTCTGCCACTTCACCGCACGCGGCCTTTCGGACCTATCAGCCAGTAGGCTGGCCAGAGAGTGCGACAGCCATCTGGAGTTTTACGGGCAGCGGAGAACCCGCAGAGGACGCGTCAGGGATGGCGCGTCTCAAGCCGGCGGACTCGTCCACACACCCTGCTCCATCACAAACAAAAAACCCCGCTTGCGCGGGGCTTTTTGTTTGTGGCGGAGAGGGTGGGATTCGAACCCACGGTACGCACGAGGCGTACACTTGATTTCGAGTCAAGCCCGTTCGACCACTCCGGCACCTCTCCTGG
>JBFJTN010000008.1:0-36854 GCA_041625325.1 Oceanococcus sp.
CATTGCGGGATCAAGGCCTTCTATGTGCCGCGCTCCAATCCGGACGGCTACAGCCTGAACCTGAACTGCATCGACGAGCGCGATCAGCTGCAGGTGACGGTCGGCGAATTCGACGGACAGAACTGGGAAGCCAATGCCGCCGCGCTGAAGCACCTGTCCGCATGAGCCAGGTGCTGCGCTGGCAGGAAGCCGACCAGAGCGCCGTGCGGGCCTTGCTGGGCCGCTACCAGTTGCGCCTGCGAGTGGTGGCCGATGACGCGGCGATCCCGGGCAGTCACTGGGGCGACGAGGAGGCCGGCCTGATCGGGGACGAGGTCTACCTGCGCAAGGACACGCCGCTGCACTCGATCCTGCACGAAGCCTGTCACGCCATCTGCATGGGCCCGGAGCGCCGCGAGCGCCTGCACACCGATGCCGGTGGCGACGACCTGGAGGAGAATGCGGTCTGCTACCTGCAGATCCTGCTGGCCGATGCGATTCCCGGCTTCGGCCGGGCGCGCTGCTGCGCGGACATGGATCGCTGGGGCTACAGCTTCCGCCTGGGCAGCGCCGCCGCCTGGTTCAACGAGGACGCCGACGAGGCCCGGGAATGGCTGGCCCGCCGCGCGCTGCTGCCGGCGGAGGCCCCGGAGGCGATCTAGGCCGCCTCGCGGCGCAGCAGGAAGAAGAAGGGCTGACGCATGCCCTTGAGGTCCATGACCCCCAGCACGGTGTTCTCGTCGATCTTCGCGAAGACGTCATTGATCGGCAGATTGTCGTACTGCATGGTGGCGGTGAGCTTGCCGCGATAGTCGGTGAGACGCAGCCGCGCCCGCGAACGGCGCACCCGCAGCAGGGGCATGAGCAGGCGAAACAGCGGCCCCATCAGCGGGGACCGGGCCACCGCCGGCCAGCGATTGAGGGCCAGCCCGGCGAACAGGCGCCGCGGGCCCAGCCGGCACAGGCGCCCGCCGCCGCTGCGGAAGACCAGCGGATGGACGTGCTCGGCGGAATCGAACTGCTTGCCGTGCCAGCCATAGGTCTCCAGCAGGCCATCCATGGGGTGGTCGCTGGCCAGGCCGCTGCCCGCCCAGGCGCCCAGCATGAAGTCCGCGCCGGCCGGCGGCAGGCTGTCGAACAGGGCAAGCCCTTCCTCGGTGCTGGTCTGGCCGCTGGCCAGAATGTCCTGTACCGCCCGCATCTCGCGCACTCCGCTGGATCAGCGCGCGATTCTAGACCGGCTCAGCGCAGGGTCACCAGTTCCTCGGCGGCGGACGGATGGATTGCGATGGTGCCGTCGAAATCCCGCTTGGTGGCGCCCAGGCGCATGGCGACGGCGAAGCCCTGCATCATTTCATCGGCGCCAGGCCCGATGCTGTGCAGGCCGATGACCGTCTCCTCCGGCCCGAGCACGACCATTTTCACCGCGCTCTGGATCTTGTGCTCCAGCAGGGCCGAATACAGGCCCTTGAAGCGACCCTGATAGACCTTGACGGCATCCCCATGGCGGGCCCGGGCCTCTTCCTCGCTCAGACCGATGGTGCCGATCGGCGGATGGCTGAATACCACGGTGGGCAGCATGTGGGTGTCCAGCTTCGCCCCGTCCTGCCCGCCATACAGGCGGTCGGCGAGCCGGCGCCCCGCCTGGATCGCCACCGGGGTCAGGGCCGGGGCGGCGGTGACATCACCCAGGGCATGGATGTGCGGCTGGCTGGTCGCCTGCCATTCATCCACCGCGATGTGGCCGCTGCCGTCCAGCTCGACCCCGGCCGCCGCCAGGCCCAGTGCCGCGATCCGCGGGCGGCGACCGATGGCCCAGATCAGGGCATCGGCCGGCAGGCGACGGCCGTCGCGCAGGCCGACATCCAGCGCCGCGCCCTGCTGTCGCAACTCGGCAATGCCGCTGTCGGTATGCAGAACGATGCCGGCATCGCGCATTTCCTGCATCAGCACCTCGCCCAGCAGGCCATCGAAGTGGCGCAGGATGCGCCCATGACGCAGTACCAGATGCACCTCGGACCCCAGTGCCCGCAGCACCCCGGCCAGCTCGGCCGCGATGTAGCCGGCGCCGACCACCACGACCCGCTGGGGCCGCTGGCGCAGCGCGAAGAAACCGTCGGAACTCAGGCCCAGCTCCGCCCCCGGCAGGTCCGGAATGAGCGGCTCACCACCGGTGGCGATCAGAATGCGCTGCGGCTGCAGACGGCGCCCGCCGACCACCACCGTGCGCGGGTCCTCGAACGCCCCGTGGCCGCGGATGATCTCCACCGCATCCGATTCGAGATTGTTCTGGTAGATGCCGTTGAGCCGGCGCAGATAGGCCTCGCGGCGCTCCACCAGCCCGGCCCAGTCATGCCGCACGGTGACCGGCGCGAAACCGTAGCCCGGGGCTTCGTCCAGGGCATGGGCCAGTTGCCCGGCATGCCACATCAGCTTCTTCGGCACGCAGCCGACGTTGACGCAGGTGCCACCCAGCGGGCCGGATTCGATGATCGCCACCTGGGCGCCGTGCTGGGCCGCGCGGCGGGCGCAGGCGATGCCGCCGCTGCCGCCGCCGATGACCAGTAGATCGGGGGAATTGTTCATCTCAGGGTAGACCGGAAGGACAGTGCTAGAATTTCAGGCAAGGACAAGTTGGGGGATGCGGGTATGGACGATGCGGGGGCAAGCAACATTTCCACCTTCGTATTCTGGGGGCTGATTGCGGCGACCATCATCTACGCGGTGGTGATCTACAACAACCTGGTCAGCCTCAAGCATGCGGTGAGCAAGGCCTGGAGCAACATCGACGTGCTGCTCAAGCAGCGTCACGACGAATTGCCCAAGCTGGTCGAAACCTGCAAGCAGTACAAGCAGTTCGAACAGGAAACCCTGGAAAAGGTCATGCAGGCCAGATCGGCGGCGCAAACCGCCAGGCAGGCCGGCGACGTCAAAGGGGTGGGCCAGGCCGAAACCCAGATGCGCCTGGGCCTGGGCAATCTGTTCGCGGTGGCCGAGGCCTATCCGGAACTCAAGGCCAACCAGAATTTCATGCAGCTGCAATCGCGCATCACCGGACTGGAAAACTCCATCGCCGACCGGCGCGAGTTCTACAACGACAGCGTGAACGCGAACAACGTGCGTATCGAGCAGTTTCCGGATGTGATCATCGCCCGCATGCTGGGCTTCCAGCCGGCCGACCTGCTGGAGTTTTCCGAATCGGAAACCGCGGACGTCGATATCCGCTCGCTGTTCGCCTGATCCGGCGCCGGCGGGCCCCGCAACACCATGCTGGATGACCCGCAGCTGATTGCGCAGGTCCGCGCCATGGCGACGGACGACTTCTGGATCTTCACCGCGATCCTGATCGCCATTGCCCTGATCGGTGCGCTGGCGGCCTTTTTCATGCTCAAGCGCAGCCGCATGATCGAGGACATGCAGACCTCGCGCATCCGCTCCGCCGCCCAGGGCCCGGTGGAACTGGAAGGCATCGCCCGGCTGCTGCCGGGAGAACCGATCATCGCGCCGCTGAGCCGGCGCGAGTGTGCCTGGTGGAAGTACTCCATCGAGGAAAAGGAGCGCAATCACTCCAGCGGCCGCAACAGTTCCCACTGGCGCACCATCGATTCCGGCACCAGTGACGAGATGTTCCAGCTGGTCGACGACACCGGCGACTGCGTGGTCGACCCCGAGGGCGCCAAGGTGATTCCCAATTGCAAGATCACCTGGTACGGCAACCACCACCGGCCCAGCGGTGCACCGGACAAGAGCCAGTGGATCAGCTTCGGCCGCTACCGCTATCGCGAGGAGCGCATCGAGACCGGCAGCCCGCTCTATGCCCTGGGCTGGTTCCACACCGAAGGTGGCATCGCGCACGACTTCGATGAAAAGGCCGAGGTGCGCGAACTGCTCGCCCAGTGGAAGCAGGATGCGGCCCTGATGAGCCAGTTCGACACCGATGGCGATGGCCAGGTCGATGTGGACGAGTGGGAGGCGGCGCGCCAGAAAGCCATCGCCCAGGTGCGCGCCACGCAGGTGGAACGCGCCACGGACCCCGACATCCACGTGCTGTGCCGGCCGCCCCGCCGGCTCGGCTTCATCCTCTCCACCGTGCCGCAGGACAGCCTGATCCGGCGTGCCCGGATCGGCGCGGCCGCCGGCCTGGCCGGCTTCATCCTGGGCGGCGGCGCCAGCGTTTGGATGCTTACCGCCAGGGGTTTACTCTAGGCGCCCTTTTTGCCGATGCGCCCGGCCCCGCGCCCGGGGCGCAGGATGCCTGCATGGACACGACGCCACACAATCCGCTGCTCGACTGGGGCGGCCCGACCCCGCCCTGGGACCGCATTCAACCGGAACATCTGGAACCCGCGGTCGACGCGGTGATTGAGGAGAACCGTCAGCTGGTGGCCCGCCTGGAGGCGCTGGACGCCCCGACCTGGGCCTCCCTGGTGGCCCCGCTGGAGGCGGCCGACAATCGCCTGAGCAAGGCCTTTCAACCGGGCTCGCACCTGCATTCGGTCCGCAATACCCCGCAATGGCGGGCGGCCTACGAGGCCTGCCTGCCCAAGCTCACCGCCTACAGCAGCGAGCTGGGCCAGAACGCGGCGCTGTACGCCGGCTACCAGGCGGTCGCCCGATCCCCGGACCTGGACCCGGCCCAGCGCAAACTGCTGGACCACAGCCTGCGCGATTTCCGCCTCTCCGGGGTCGATCTGCCCGCAGCCCAGCAGCAGCGCTTTCGCGAAATCCAGCAGCGCCTGGCCGAGCTGTCCAACCGCTTCGAGCAGCAGCTGCTGGACGCCACCGACGCCTGGCAGGAGCACATCACCGACGCCGCGCGCCTGGCCGGCCTGCCCGACTCCGCGCTGCAGATGGCGGCCGAGAAGGCCCGGGCCAAGGATCTGGACGGCTGGCTGTTCGGGCTGGACTTCCCCAGTTTCGATGCGGTGATGACCTACGCGCAGGACCGCGAATGGCGGGCCCGCACCTATCGCGCCTACACCACCCGCGCCTCGGATCAGGCGGCGGACCCGGCGCTGGACAATGCCCCGCTGATGCGCGAGATCCTGGAGCTCAAGGCCGAAGAAGCCGCGCTGCTCGGCTATGCCTGTTTCGCCGAGCTGTCGCTGGCCAGCAAGATGGCCGAATCGCCGCAGCAGGTGGAGGATTTTCTGCTCGAACTTGCGGCCAAGGCGCGCCCGGCCGCAGAGCGGGACCTGGAGGCCCTGCGCGCCTTCGCCGCCGAGCAGGGCGGGCCACGGGAGCTGGCCCCCTGGGACATCGCCTACTACTCGGAGAAGCTGAAACAGCAGCGTTTCGGCCTCGAGGAAGAACAGCTCAAGCCTTACTTCGCCCTGCCCCGGGTGCTGGACGGCATGTTCGAGGCCGCCCGCAGCCTGTTCGGGGTCAGCTTCCGTCGCGCCGACCTGCCCTGCTGGCATGCCGGCGTCGAGGCATTCGAGGTGCTCTCCGGCGACGGCGAACTGATGGCCTGGTTCTATCTCGACCCCTATGCCCGCGAGCAGAAGCGTGGCGGCGCCTGGATGAATGACGCCTCCGGGCGCATGCGCCAGGGCGACGGCCTGCAGAAGCCCATCGCCACGCTCACTTGCAACTTCGCCCCACCGGCCGGCGACCGGCCGGCCCTGCTCACCCACGACGATGCGGTCACCCTGTTCCACGAGTTCGGTCACGGCCTGCAGCACATGCTGACCCAGGTCGACTATCTCGGGGTCTCCGGCATCAACGGCGTGCCCTGGGACGCGGTGGAACTGCCCAGCCAGTTCATGGAGAACTGGTGCTGGGAGGAGGAGTCGCTGAACCGCTTCGCCCGCCATTACCAGACCGATGCGCCGATTCCGGCCGACTGGCTGCGGCAGATCCGCGAATCGCGGGTCTTCCACGCGGGCCTGGCCGCGGTGCGTCAGGTCGAGCTGGCCCTGTTCGACCTGCGCCTGCACCGGGCCCCACAGGCCCCGGATGTGGAGGCCACCCTGCGCCAGGTGCGCGAGCAGGTGGCGGTGCTGCTGCCACCGGCCTGGAACCGCTTCGCCAACAGCTTCTCGCACATCTTCGCCGGCGGCTATGCGGCCGGCTACTACAGCTACAAATGGGCGGAAGTGCTGGCAGCGGATGCCTTCGAGGCCTTCCGCGAGGCTGGCATCTTCGATGCGGACACCGGCCGCCGCTTCCGCGAATGCTTCCTGGAGCCGGGTGGCAGCGTGGACGCGATGGAGCTGTTCCGGCGCTTTCGCGGCCGCGAGCCCTCGGTGGACGCCCTGCTGCGGCAGGACGGCCTGCTGCCGCCGGCCGCCTGAGGAGAGCTGCCATGAAGATCGCCACCTGGAACGTCAACTCGCTCAAGGTGCGCCTGCCTCAGGTGCAGCAGTGGCTGGAGCAGTCACCGGTCGACGTGCTGGCCCTGCAGGAAACCAAGCTCACCGACGACAAGTTCCCGGTCGAGGCCCTGAGCGAACTGGGTTACCACTGCCTGTATCACGGGCAGAAAACCTACAACGGCGTGGCCATCCTCAGCCGCCTGCCCCTGCAGGCCGGCTGGACGGGCCTGTCCGATGGTCAGGCCCGGGTGCTCTGCGCCAGCGCCGGGGATGTGCGGGTGATCTGCGCCTATGTGGTCAATGGCCAGGAGGTGGGCTCGGACAAGTACGCCTACAAGCTGGCCTGGCTGGCGGAACTGAAACAGCGCCTGGCCGAGGAACTGGCCAGCCACGAGAAACTCGTGCTGCTGGGCGACTTCAACATCGCCCCGCTGGCCCAGGACACCCATGACCCGGACTACTGGGAGGGTCGCATCCTGTGCTCCGAGGCCGAGCGGGCCGCGCTGGACGAATTGCTGGCCCTGGGCCTGAGCGACCCCTGGCCGCGTTTCGAGCACGGCGACCCCGGCGATGCGGACAACAAGCAGCGCTTCACCTGGTGGGATTACCGGGCCGCCGGCTTTCGCCGCAATCTGGGGCTGCGCATCGACCATGTGCTGGTCAGCCCGGCCCTGGACGCCCGCAGCATCGATTGCCGGGTGGACCTGGAGCCGCGCCGATGGGAGCGGCCTTCGGATCACGCGCCGGTGGTGCTGACCCTGGAAGACTGAGCCATGCGGCCGGCTCAGGCCACCCGTGGAGCGTCCGCCAGCATGTGCCGGTAATGGGCTTTGACCTTGGCCAGGTCCACCGTGTTGAGAAAGGCGGAATAGCCCAGGTAGCCGAGCAGGAAGCGCAGATCCTCGGCCCAGGGCGGCAGGTAGCGGGCGGGACGGCACAGGCCCAGGTGATTCAGCTCGCACAGGGCCGGGATGTCCTCGATATCCAGCTTGCCGCAGAACAGCAGGCGCAGGCAGTCGGCCCGGCCGGTGGTGACGATGGCGCGCAGGAAGTTGTGCACCCGTAGCAGGCCATCGAGATAGACCACATCCTTGGTGAAAGGGGCGCCACCCTCCAGCACGCCGCCGCGGAACACCCGCCGGGTGTTCTCGAAGGCCTGCGCCGCTTCGCCGACCCGGTCCAGGAAGTAACGGTAGACCTCCAGGAAATCGGCGCCGTCGATGGCCATCTGGATGGCCACCACCCGGTCGGCCAGCCGGCACAGCCGGTCCAGGTCCATCGAACCGCTGATGAACTCGGCGAACACGGCCAGGCCTTCCTGGGTCTTGGCCACCCGCGGGTTGGTCAGGCCGAGCAGCCCGAGCTCCGGCTGGGCCAGGCCATTGAGCGAGGTGGCCACATGCACATAGGCCTCGTGATGAATCAGCTGGCTGACATCCTTGTCGGTGAAACAGGCGGTGCGCCGCAGGCGGATGCGGCGCGGGCCGGCCAGCGCATTGGCGGAGAGTTCATCGACCACCAGCACCTCCGGTGCGTCAGCGCCGAAACGTGCGTTCACCGCCTGGCGCATGTCCTCGGCCACCGCCTGGGCCAGATGGCAGGCCGGCGCCGGCAGCCCCAGGTCCACGTGGCTGATGTCATCCAGCAGGCTGTGGACCCGGCGGGCCAGATCCAGCGGCGTGCTGCTTTCATCCGGCAGGATGTCCTTGGGTGCGCCATACAGGCGCCGGGCGTAGCGGTAGAAATCGGTCGTGCCGCGCGCCGCCAGCATGCTGGCGCTGTCATCCAGGCCGCGCGCCACACTGGCCAGCCAGGCGTCGATCGGCCCGCTATCGGGCCGCAGCTCGGCCAGAACCTGGGCACACAGGGCCCGCGCCGGCGCCGCATCGAAGGCAGGGTAGTCGGGGAGCCGGGGCAGTTCCCGACCGCCGTCGGCCAGGAACCGCTCGCGCACCGTCTGCGGCCAGGCCACCGATGAGAGCACGCGGATCGGCGCGGCGGCACGGGCCAGTTCGGATGCGATGCGCACGATGCGTTCGCGGCGGGCACTGTCGCTCATGGACATTGCGATTCGGCGTGGCAGCTCATGCCAGGCTCCTCAAGCGGACCGCGGGCAGGCGGCCCCCGGATTGTACGCCGGCAGGCTGCCCGCGCGTGCGGCTTCGATCTATACTGGGCCCTCGCTCAGGGGGAGCGGAACATGCACGAGGGGCACATCGCGCAACGGGGGCTGGTCGCGTCCGCATGGGCACGCGCCGGTCTGATACTCGGGCTCACCGCCCTGCTCGGCGCCTGCGCCACCACCGGGCAGCGCAACGCCCGCCTGGAGCAGGTGGCCAAGGACTGGTCCGCGGTGATCCGCGCCAGCCAGATCATCCCGGTCTATCCGCCCACCGAAGATCTGCAGCCCGGCGACCTGTTCCTGGTCCAGACCACGGTGGACCGCCAGCATCAGCTCTACCGGGAGCGTGGCTATCTGCCGCTGGACTACCACATCGGCCGCCTGGGGCAGCCGGACTATGCCGCCTTCTACCGGCATGCCTTCCCCGCGCCGCAACAGCTGCCCGCCGACTGGCGTGAAACCGGCTGGTCGCAGGCCCCCGCAGCCGCCTTTCCCAGCTATGCCTTCGAGGCCTCCCGCAGCGCCGGCCTGGATCTGGCGCTGCCGCTGAGCGGGGTTGCGGTGGGCTTGAGCCTGCTGGGCAGCGACGAGGCGGTGGGCACGGTCAGCATCACCGAT
Organism: Oceanococcus sp.; assembly: GCA_041625325.1. GTDB lineage: Bacteria > Pseudomonadota > Gammaproteobacteria > Nevskiales > Oceanococcaceae > Oceanococcus. Next base: position 9,037 of record JBFJTN010000008.1, read on the forward strand.
GCGCACACCTATGGCGTGGATGTCCAGCGCCTGAACGAGATGGTCGATGACTGGTCGCGGCAGACTGGCAGCAGCACGCTGCTGGCCAGCTTCGCCAGCAGCGCGACCAAACCGAACTACCTGCGGGTCATCAGCCGGGTGTACCTGGCCAGTGCGGTCGATGTGGTGATCGCCGACCGGGCCGAGCAGGGGGCCCGGGCCGGGGCCAGCACCCCGGCGGCCCTGCTCAGCGCACCGGGCGCCGCGGCGGACCAGGCCACCCGCGCCTATACCGGCCGCATCGCGGATATCAACGCACAGCTCGGCCGGGTCGGCGAGACCCTGTCCGAAACCGCCGGCCCGGGCCTGGCGACCGCCACCGACACCCGGCTGGCCCTGCCCGCCACCAGCGGGCGCCTGCAAGTGATGGCCGCCTCCTCCCATACCCTCGCGCTGCGGGAGCGCTTCGCACGGCCCCTGGTAATCGGCTATCTGGCCTTCGACAAGCACATCGACGCGGCCGGCCAGCTCGGCCCGCCCATCGCCACCCATGTGGTGCTGACGGACGGGGTCGCACCGCGGGCCGGCTTCAGCGCGGCGCAGATCGACTATATCCAGAACCTGAACGCCCTGCTGCGCAGCGGAGAACCGGATCGCTATGCCAGGGTGCTGGGGCGCATCGACCGCAACAGCGAACTGCTGTTCAACAGCTATCGCGCCCAGGGCCTGGATGCGCAGACCCTGGGCGAGCGCCTGCGCCGCCTGCTGTCCAATCATGTGCGCCACGCGACCGATGAAGCGGCTGCCCGGCGCAAGGTGCAGGACGCAATCCAAGCCGAACTGCCCGCGCGGGCGGAGGATGAACATGGCCCAGTTCGAAGAAATCCCGATCAATTCCGCTGACAGCGGCGCCCAGGTCTGGCAACGCATCCAGTCCGCCTTGCTCGAAGGCAAGTCCGTGGAGGTGCTGCGCCCTGCCAGCCCCGGTGAGGGTGACATCCCGCTGCGCATGCGGGTCTGGTTCGGCACCCGGGCTGACGGCTCGAATCGCTGGAATGCCGACGATGAGCGCGAGTACTGAGCCATGAAGATCCGCAATCACCGCCTGCAGGCCGATCCCGGGGAGTCCGTCGACTACCTGCGCAGCCCGAATCAGAGCGGCGCGATCACCCCGCGCTATCTGGTCATGCATTTCACCGCCGGGCGCGATCTCGCCTCGTCACGGGACTGGTTCCTGAATCCGGCGGCCCGGGCCTCCGCTCACGTGCTGATCGGCCGCGATGGCGCGGTCCTGCAGATGGTCGCGTTCAACCGCAAGGCCTGGCATGCCGGAGTCAGCCACTGGGAGGGGCTCAGCGGTCTCAACAGCCACAGCATCGGCATCGAACTGGACAACCGGGGCAAGCTGGAGCCGCGCGAGGGGGGCTGGGGCCCCTGGTTCGACCCCGGCCGGGTCGAACCGGCAGAGGACGTGATGGAAGCCGCACATCGGCACGGCGGCGCGTGCTGCGGCTGGCAGCGCTATACCGGCCCGCAGATGGACAGCGCGCTGACGGTGGCCAGCCTGATTGTCGCCCGCTACGGCCTGCTCGACGTGATAGGCCATGAGGACATCGCGCCGGGGCGCAAGACCGATCCGGGCCCGGCCTTCCCGCTGGCCAGTTTTCGCGCCCGGGTCATGGGCCGCGCCGAAGTGGACGACAGCACATGGCTGGCCACCACCCGGCTGAACATCCGGGGAGGTCCCGGGATTGCGCATGCCCCGCTGGACGCCAGCCCACTGCCTGCCGGGACCCGTTGCCGGCTGCTTCAGACCCACGACGACTGGCGCTTCGTGGAAGCCCAGCCGGCCGGCGATCCGCTGCGGGGCTGGGTGCATGGTTTCTACCTGCGCCGGGCCGAAATCGGCGACTGATCCGCACCCGCCCGGCTGTTCGCAACGCGGTCCCGGCCGCTATATTAGCCGGCCCCTGTTCAGGAGCCCCGCATGCCGCCGCGCCCTGGCCGCGCCAAGCGCTTCACTGCCACCCTGTGCGGCGCCGTCCTGCTGCTCTGGCAGGGCACATCGGCCGCACACACCGCCCTGGTCGCGGTGGCCACCAATTTTGCCCCGACCCTGGAATCCATCGTCGAGGTCTTCCAGGCGCACAGCGGCCATCGCATCACCCTGGCCAGCGGCGCCTCCGGCAAGATCTACGCGCAGATCCGCCATGGCGCGCCCTTCGATGCCTTCCTCTCCGCCGACCAGGCCAAGCCGGCGGCGCTGGTCAAGGCCGGACTGGCCCTGCCGGACAGCCGCTTCAGCTACGCCCTGGGCGCGCTGGTGCTGTGGTCGGCCGACCCTGAACGGGTCGATGCCCGGGGGCAGGTCCTGATCCGGGGCGACTTCCGCCGCCTGGCCCTGGCCAATCCGCGGCTCGCGCCCTACGGCGTGGCGGCGCTGGAAGTGCTGCAGGCCCTGGACCTGGTCGAGACGACCCGGGCCCGCTGGGTGCTGGGAGAGAACATCGCCCAGACCTACCAGTTCGTGCACAGCGGCAATGCCGAGCTGGGCCTGGTGGCACGCGCGCAGCTCTGGCGCGCGGGACAGGCCGCAGGGGGCTCGGCCTGGCCGGTGCCGGCCAGCCTGCATGCGCCGATCCGGCAGGATGCGGTCCTGCTGCAGTCCGGGCGGGACAATCCCGCGGCCCGCGCCTTGCTGGACTTCCTGCGTGGCGCACAGGCCCGCCGCATCATGGAAAGCCAGGGCTACACCTGGCCCGGGGCATGAGCCTGTCCGCGCAGGACTGGGCTGCCATCGCGCTGAGTCTGCGCCTGGCTACCGTCTCCACCGTGGTGCTGCTGTTGCTCGGCACCCCGCTGGCCTGGTGGCTGGCGCGCAGCCGTCACTGGCTGAAGGGTCCGGTGGCCGCGCTGGTGGCCATGCCCCTGGTGCTGCCGCCCACCGTTCTGGGCTTCTACCTGCTGCTCCTGATGGGCCCGAACGGGCCGCTTGGCCGCCTCACCGAAACCCTGGGCCTGGGCCTGTTGCCCTTCAGTTTCGGCGGCCTGGTGGTCGCCTCGGTGATCTACTCACTGCCCTTCGTGGTGCAGCCCATCCAGAACGCCTTCGAAGCCATCGGGACGCGGCCGCTGGAGGTGGCGGCGACCCTGCGGGCCGGCCCCTGGGACCGCTTTGTCAGCATCGCCCTGCCGCTGGCCCGGCCTGGCTTCATCAGCGCCGCCATCCTGGGTTTCGCCCACACCCTGGGTGAGTTCGGCGTGGTGCTGATGATCGGCGGCAACATCCCGGGCGCGACCCGGGTCGTATCGGTGCAGCTCTACGACCACGTGGAGGCGCTGGACTATGCCAATGCCCATCGGCTGGCCGCCCTGCTGCTGGGCTTTTCCTTCCTGGTCCTGCTGGCGGTCTACGGCCTGCGGCGGCGCCGGCCGGCCCTCAGCCTGTGAGCGCCGCCGCACCGATCCAGCTGCGCTTGCGCCTGCGCTACCCGCGCGCATCGCAGGATGCGCTGGCCCTCGACGCCACCTTGCCCGGGCGCGGCATCACCGCGATCTTCGGACCTTCCGGCGCCGGCAAGACCAGCCTGCTGCGCTGTATCGCCGGGCTGGAACGGGCCGAAGGCGTCGTGCGCATCGGCGATGAAACCTGGCAGGACGCGCGGCGCCGGTTGCCCACCCATCGACGTGCGCTGGGCTACGTGTTCCAGGAAGCCAGCCTGTTTCCGCATCTGAGCGCCGGAGGCAACCTGCACTACGCCGAGCGCCGGGCCGGCGCCGATCCCATGCGCAGGGCGGAAGTCCTGCAGTTGATGGGTCTGGACGGCCTGCTGGGGCGCTATCCGCACCAGCTGTCCGGTGGCGAACGGCAACGGGTCGCGATCGCTCGCGCCCTGCTCTGCCGCCCCCGGCTGCTGCTGATGGATGAACCGCTGACCGCCCTGGACCCGGCGCGGCGGCGCGAGATCCTGCCCTATCTGGAAGCGCTGCATCACAGCCTGGACATTCCCATCCTGTACGTCACCCACAGCGTGGACGAGGTCGCGCGACTGGCCGACAACGTGCTGCTGCTGGAAAGTGGCCGGCTTGCCGCGCAGGGCCATGCCAGCGACATGCTGCCGCGTCTCACCCAGGCCGGCGACGAGCAGGCCGGGGTGCTGATCCAGGCCAGCCTGGCCGAACGTGAGCCCCGCTGGGGTCTGGCGCTGCTGCGATTCGACGGCGGAGAACTGTGGGCGCCGGATGGCCAGGAAGCCCTGCAGGCGAAGCTGCGCCTGCGGGTGCTGGCCCGGGACGTGAGCCTGAGCCTGGAGCCGCAAGGCCGCAGCAGCATCCTCAATCGCCTGCCGGCCCGCATCGAAGCCATCGAGACTTCGGAGTCCGCCCCTCAGGCACTGGTGCGGCTGCGGCTGGGCAGCACCCCGCTGCTGGCGCGGATCACCCGCCGCTCGGTCGCCGAGCTGGGGCTGGCCCCCGGACAGCGGGTCTGGGCCCAGATCAAATCCGTGGCGGTGGTTCGCTGAACCGCTCGCCCGGTACGGGGCGAAGCTGTCGACGCCCCGGCCCTGGGACGGCCGGCAGTGGCTCCGCAGCCCTCTCCCCAGCAGCCGCCAGGCCGCAAGGCCGGCCGCGCGCGAGACCTCTTCCCAGCAGGCCCGAGCAGGCATAGGATGATGTCCTCTTGCTCTGGGGAGGGGCGAAGATGACGCGCACGATACTGGCTGGCCTGTGCCTGCTGCTGACGACACCTCTGACGCAGGCTTTTGAACTGGTGATCCAGGCCGATCACGAGGTGATCCCGGCTCAGGACATCCGGGCGATGACCCTGAATATCGCCCAGTCCGTGGGCCATCAGATTCCCGACGATCCGCAGATCAAGGTGGTGGTGACGGCCAAGGCCCGCCTGCGCCGGCAGACCCAGATGCACCTGTACTACCATCGGGTTCAGCTGACCAAATCCTTCGCCGGTGACCCGCCCTACCCGGTGCGGGCCTGGCTGCCGATCAAGGGCGTCGAGCATTACGGCGTGGCCAACGCCGGGGAACTGCGCAAGGAACTCAGCGATACCCTGACCCAGTTCTTCCAGGAACTGCGCGCCGTCGATCCGCGCACCCAGGCGCCCTGAAGCCTCAGGGCGCCGCCGGGTCGGGCAGCGCGTAATCATTGCGCTGCGTCGGGTCCTCGCTGTGGTACTCGACGAACTCCCAGTCATTGCCCTCGGCATCGTTGAAATAGACCCGGCTGCGGTGCGGATGGGCGTTCGGATAGGTGCTGTCCCGGTAGCCCGCGGCCAGCAGGCGCTGCCTGACGGCCTGTGCATCATCCACCACCCAGCCCAGATGATTGATGCCGGGCTGCCCGCTGTAGGGCGTGAAGGGGGCAGCGCGGCCCTGTTCGGCCTGATTCAATGCGACATAGTGGTCCGGCGTACCCAGATGCACCCAGCGCGCAGACCCCGAGCCGGCGTCCGCCCGGATCTTCAGTTCCGGCAGTGCGGTGGTCAGAAAGCGAATCGTGGCGTCGATGTCGCGAACGCTGATATTGGCGTGTTCCAGTCGAATGCTCATGCGGCTGCTCCGTTGATGGGGTGATTCCAGTGTGGCTTCGGGCAGACGAGTTTTGGTCATGTATGTCGATATATCGTCAGCCGGTCCATGCGTGATCCGGCGTAGAATGGGCAGGCCCTTCCTCTTCCTTCGGGTATCCCCGTGGCCAAGGTCAGCAACCTGAGGCAGTTCCGCAAACGCAAGGCCCGCGAGGACGCGGCCGCCAGGGCGGCGGAGAATCGTGCCCGCCACGGCCTGAGCCCGGCCCAGCGCAGGCAACAGGAGGAGCAGCAGGCCAGTGAAGCGCGACGCTTTCAACAACATCGACGCGAAACGCCCCCTGAAGACAGCTGATCACCTGGCCGCAGGGCCGTTTGCTTCGTAGCCGGGCCCGGTCTAACTTAGGCGCAGGGATCTGGGGTACGGGAGCGACGGATGGGCGCGTTTCGGTATCCGGCGTTCATCAGCTACAGCCACGCCGACGAAGCAGCGGCGATCCGGCTGCATAGAGCGCTGGAGCGGTATCGCATTCCCCGGCCGCTGGTCGGGCGCATCTCGGCGATCGGGCCGGTGCCGCGTCGGCTGTACCCGATTTTCCGCGACCGCGATGAACTCGGCAGTTCGGCCGAACTGGGCGCCGCGATCCAGGACGCGCTGCGCGATTCCTGCTGCCTCATCGTGCTGTGCTCTCCCGCCGCGGCGGCCTCGCGCTGGGTCAACCAGGAAATCCTGCGCTTCAAGCGGATGGGCCGGGAGGAGCGGATTTTCTGCCTGCTGCTGGACGGCGAGCCCGGCGATCCCCAGCGCGAGTGCTTCCCCCCCGCCGCCCGCTTTCATCTGGATCCCGACGGCCAGCTGAGCGATCGCCCGGCGGAGCCGCTGGCCGCCGACCTGCGGCCTGGCCGCGACACCGAGCACGACGCGACCCTCCGTCTGGTCGCCGGCATTCTGGGCATTGGCCTGGACCGGCTGCGCCAGCGTGATGCCCAGGCCCGCAGCCAGCGCTGGCGGCTGATCGCCGCCGGCAGCAGCCTGATCGCCTGGGTCATGCTGGTGCTGACCCTGCTGGCCGTGCAGGCACGCGATGAGGCCCAGCGTCAACGCGATCTCGCGCAGACCCGGCAGCAGCAGGCGGAACGCCTGATCCAGTTCATGCTGGGCGACCTGCGCGAACGCCTGGAAGAAATCGGCAAGCTGGGCGTCCTCGATGCGGTCGGCGACGAGGCCATGGCCTATTTCGCGGCCATTGATTCCAGCGCGCTGTCCGATGCGGACCTGATGGCGCGGGCCACCGCCCTGCGCCAGATTGGCGATGTGCGGGTCAGCCAGGGCCAGCTGGATCGCGCCTCACCGGCCTTTCGTGAAGCGCTGGCCCTGGATCTGGGTTTCCTGCAACGCCACCCGGACGACGAGCAGGCCATTTTCAATGTCTCGCAAAGCCAGTTCTATGTCGGCTACGACCTGTTCCTGCGCGGCGACCATGCCGGCGCCCAGCCCTGGTTTGAAGCCTATCTCGACAGCGCCGAGCAGCTGATCGCGCTGAACCCGGACCAGCCCCAGTGGCGCAGCGAGAAGCACTATGCGCTGGATACCCTGGCGACCAACGCCCTGCGCCGGGGCGATTTCGCCCGCTGCATGGCGCTGTCCCGGCAGGCCCTGGGCGAAGCCGAAGCCGCCCTGGACCCGGCGGAGCTGAAAACCCGCCTGACCCTCGGACAGACTCGGGCCAAGCTGGCCATCTGCGCCTGGCACGCCGGTGACCTGGCCAGCCAGCTGGCCCTGCTGGATCTGAACCGGCGCGAGTTCGACCAGCTGCTGGCCAGCGAGCCGGACAATGCCCACTATCGCTTCCAGCGCGCATCAACCCGCCACGGGCTGGCCAAGGGCCTGCTCGAACTGGGACGGCTGGATGAGGCGCAGGCCGTCATCAGCGACGCGCTCGCGGACTACGAGGATCTCAGGCGGCTCGATCCGAGCAATGCCAAGTGGGAATCCTTCCGCCTGGATGCGCAGAGCTTCCAGGTCGAACTGGCCGTGCTTCAGGGAGACCTGCCGCAGGCACATGCCGGGCTGAGGCTTGCCATGGCGTCCTGGTCACGGATCGGCGATACCGCATATGAAGTCAATGACAGTGCCTATGCACTGCTCGGCATCCTCAATCTGCGTCTGGCGATGAGTCTGGCTGGTCAGATCCCGCTGCCGATGCAGCAGGCGGCCACGGCCGTGAGCCAGCAGCTGGAAGAATTGAACCGACCGGCGGACAGCACCGTACCCGCAGAGCAGCTGCTCGGCTGCCTGCTGATCTCCGAGGCCGGGGCCGAGCGCCCTGCCGCCTGCTCCACGATCCTGGAAAAGCCGCTGGATGGCCTGGGCGCGCGGCGGGATGAGATCGCCGAAGCGATGCGCCAGTGGCAGCGCGAAGGGCCGTCCGGCCTGCCGCCCATCCAGCCCTTGTGGCGCCACGATGCGCAATGGCATCTGTTTTCGCAGCGCTGTGGCTGCGCTGCGTCGTACCTGCCCCAAGAAGGGAGTTGACATGACAGTGACAGTGGACATTTCTCTGAGCGACATCCTCCATGACGGTCCGATCCCGAGCAAGCGCAATACCGTGCAGGCCGGCGGCCAGATTGCCTATGAGCTAATGGCGGACGCGCAGCGCGCGCTGTACAGCTTCCAGGAGGCCAACCCCAGTCAGGCCGTGGACAGCATCACCAGCCTGACCGATGGGGTCAGCAACCAGCAGGCCGCCGCCTGGCTGATCGCGACCCCGCCCGCGATCAGCGGACCCGGGGACAGCGTGCTGACCCTCACGGTGGCCGGCGCGGCCACGGCCTGCGCCATCGAATTCAATATCAAGATCCGGCTGCCGGGCGGCGGCTACAAGGAGTTCGACCCGATCATCGACGTGGTCCCACGCTAGGCCGCCCCACGGGATGCCGACCGCAGCGGTGCCGGGCCGACCCGGCCCGGCACCGACAGGGCTTAGTGCGTCCCCTAGAACGCGGCGAGTCCCTCCGCGGTGGCGCCGGGAAGGCCCGCCACGGTCGCCCCGGGCAGCGCGAGCAGACTGCCGTCCGCGCTGAGCTGATAAGCCCGGACCTCACCCGGCCCGGCGGCCAGCACGTAGAGGTAGCGGTCGGCGAAAGCCATCTCCAGCGGGATGCTGTTTTCGCCCAGGTCCGCGGTGATACCGTCGTCGGGATTCAGCGCCACCAGTTCCCCGCTGCCCGACAGGGAGAATCCGCTGATGGTCCCGGAGAAGGTATTGGTGGTGTAGGCATAGCGATTGTCCGCGCTCATCTCCACCCAGCAGGCGGCGGTCTGCAAGGTCGGGGCGCCCGCGGTGACCGGCGTGAGCGTGCCATCGCCGGCCAGGGCGTAGGAACTCAGGGCCGAACCATCCTGCACCGGCATGTTGCCATTGGCGTTGGCCTCCGACGAGATCAGGAAGCCGTTGAAATCGAAGACGGCGCCGAAGGGCGTGGGCACGGCAGAGGTCTGCGGGATCGGGTCGCCGGGCAGGCCGTCCTGGTCCACGAGGTAGACATCGATCAGGTTGCTTGCCTTTTCCGTCACCACCAGGAATTCCCCGCCGGGGCTGAATGCCACGGTTGCCGGCAGGACCGCATTGTCCGGCAGGGGCGTGGCGGCACCGCTCAGGGGACGGGTGGAACCCGCCAATGCAGCCGGCAAGCCGGCACTCAGGCGAAATCCGCTGATGTTGCCCGCGCCACCACCGTTGAGGACATACAACAGGTCCTGATGCAGGGCCAGGCTCACGGGGAAGTCGCCGCCGGAGTTCACGGTGGCCGCCAGTTCCAGGGAGCCGTCGCCACGGACCTGCAGCACGGAGATCGTGTCGCTTCCCGCATTGACCGCGTACAGATGACGATGATCCGCACTCAGGATCAGCGCCTCCTGCGAGGCCAGCGGATCGGCCGGAAAGTTGGGGTCGGGGCCGCTGCCCTGGCCGCCGGTGGCAAAGCGACCGATCAGCCGCAGGCTGCCGTCACCCCGCCTTTCATAGGCCACGATCTCGTTGGCCTCGGCCGCGTTGGTCATCGCGTATACGGCTCCCGCGATGCCATCATCATCCGAATCGCAGCCCCCCAGGACTGCCAGTGCCGCCAGCGCAAGCGCCGGCAGCAGTCTGTTCACTGCTCCTCTCATCTCAGCACCCTCCTTTTTATTCGATGCTTCGCGCCGGCAAGCCGGCCCAGTCATCTTATGCCCCGGCTTCCGGGAAGGCAGTACCGCCAGTCGGCTGCCCGGGAGCGGCGCTTGACAGGCCGGCACGGCCGTTCCACCTTGGAATCAAAGCAGCGCAGGGGAGCCAGGCCATGAGCAAAGCTGTCCGGGACCTGTGGGAGAGTGCGGCGGGCCGGGAACTGCTCGCCCGCAATGGCGTGTATCTGGATCGGGACGCCTTTGCCGCGAAGCTGCGGCCACCGGCCGAGCCCGCCCTGATCCGGCAGTTCGGCACGGCCGGACCCTATCTGGTCAGCACGGGGCAGCAGCTCTATGTCGATTACCAGCGTGCCGTGCTGCGCAAGTTCTCCGCCCTCGAAGAGCTCAGGGCCCGGGGCATCGGCGGCTTCTTCCTGTGGCTGGATACCGATCGCATCGGCGCGGATGCGTTGGCCACCGGCTTCGCCTGGCCGGTGTTCGGCAGCAAGGGCCGCATCTCCATACTGGCGCCGGGCAGCCGCAACATGGAGACCCGCTTCGCCCCGGCGGACGAGGCCACCCTGTGCTCCGCCATGGACCGGCTGGTGACCTACCTCAAGCAATCAGGCGAGCGCCTCGATGGCGCGGAGGAACGCTACCGGGCGCTGCGCCGCCTGATGACCCGCGATCTCCCCGCCAGCCTCGGACCGCTGCATCTGCGGGTCTCGGAGTTCCTGATCTCGCAGGTGCTGGGCTGCTGGCCGCCCGCGCTGTGCTGTTCCCGGCTGATAGACGATGGCGCCCTGGATGAGTCCGTGTCGCTGATGCTGGGCCAGCTGGATCGCATCCATGCCATCGTCGGCCGCGAGCTGGCGCAGCTCGCAGACAGCGGGGTCGACTGCGGACTGACTCCCCCGCGTGACGGGGAACTGCCGCTGTTTGCCACGGCGCCGGACACATCGCGCAGGCAACGCCTGTTTCGCCGGATCCGGGAGACGGGAACCTGCGTGGAGTCGGAAGACGGCAGCCTGAGCATCCCCTGCCCGGACGGCCAGATGCGCCTGCACGACATCCAGACCCGCTGTCACTGGAGTCCCGATGTCTTCCTGCCCGTCATCATTCACCGCTATGTCAGCGGCTTCATACTGGGCCGCAGCTCGCTGCGCTACTGGCTGCCCATGCGCGCCGTCGTGCGGGAGGTGTTCGGCATCGAGCCGGTGCCCGCCTGGGCGCCGCTGAACGCGCCGCAGGAAACCGCCCCCGACGCGCCGGACAGCCTGCTGTACCGCTACATGTCCGGCGAGAGGCCGGGCAGTCCGCTCAGCCCGACCGGCCCGGCACAGAGCAGCCCTTCCCCGTAGCGGACACCGATGGCCTGCCCCCAGACGCGCGCCCGCGCCTCGATACCGGGCAGAAAGTCCGGGTCGGTCAGGCGCGTCTGAACACCGCCCCCCGCGCTGTCGAATTGCGAGCGGTAGGCTTCCATGGCCTGGCGTTTCAGCGGCCAGACCTCGCTGGCATCCAGGACCAAGGAGGGCCCGGCGAGATCGTGGATGAAATAGTGATACAGGCGCCGCGGGCGAAACGGCTGGCCGCCGGGCACCCCGGCCAGCCCGGCCAGCTCACAGGCCTCGCGGGCCAGGCGTCCTGCAGCCGCGTGATCGGGATGGCGATCACGCCACCATGGCGCCAGGACGACGGCAGGTCGCAAGCGGCGGATCACCTCGACCAGAACCTCCCGGTGCGCGGGATCCCGGCCCACCGCGGTGTCGGGAAGCCCCAGCCAGACGCGCTGGGCCACCCCAAGAATCTGATCCGCCCGGGCGGCTTCGACGCGACGCAGATCGGGACTGCCACGCGACGAACGCTCGGCCGAGGTGAGGCTGGCCACCAGCACGCGCGCGCCGCCACGCGCCGCCAGGGCCAGGGCGGCCCCACAACCCAGTTCCGTATCGTCCGGGTGGGGTGAGAAGGCCAGGACCTCGCAGCCCTGGGCGGGACTCATGCGGCCACCTTGCGCAGGAGCTGCTCGTACAGGGACAGGTACTGACCGACGATCGCGGCGGCAGCGAAGCGTCGCACCCGGCGCAGGCACTCGTGCCGCATGGCCTCAAGCAGCGCTGGTTCGCAGAGCAGGCGCCGCAGGTACATCGCCGCGACATCGAGATCCTGTTCCGGGAACAGCAAGCCGGTGACTTCGTGTTCGACGACCTCGGGCAGGCCACCGACCTGGGGCGCAACCACCGGCACGCCACAGGCCTGCGCCTCGAGGGCGGCCAGACTGAAGCTCTCGTACTGGCTCGAAATCAGCATCACCGAGGCCCGCCTGAGCCGGGAACCGGCGTCACTGGCCAGGCCAAGGATCCGGGCCCGCCCCTGCAGCCCCAGGCTGCGGATGCGCGCTTCGGTTTCGGCACGACATTCCCCGTCCCCAATCATGTCCAGGCGTGCATCGAGACCCTCGGCCGCGCGCGCGAAAATCTCCACCGTGTCCCAGGGTCGCTTGATCGGACGAAAATTCGACAGGTGCACGACCAGGGCCGGCCTGCCAGGGCCCGGCTCATCCATCCACGGCCAGTCGACCGGAAGGAAGTTGGGCACCTGCAGCGGCACGCTGGCCAGACCCAGCGCCGCGACACAGCGCCGCGCGTGGGCATCCGACACGGTGGTCGTGCGGTCACAGGCCGTCAGGGCGCGGCACAGGGTGTCGCGCGCGCAGGCATCTGCCGAGCAGATGGCCAGTTCACTGCCATGCAGCGTGCCCACCAGGGCCGGGCCCGGTCGCGCCATGGCCAGAACCGCGCGCTGGGCGATGCTGGCGAAGGGAAACCCGTAATGCCAGTGCACCACATCCAGCGGTCGGGCCTGGTGCAGACGCAGCAGCTGATCGATCAGCTGTGCCTCATCTTCCGATGGCCACTGGCTGTGCAGGCGTGCCGGCTCGTCTTCCGCCTCCTCCGGTCGCGCCAGGGTGTGCAGGATCAGACCCGGTTCACTGGCCCAGCCGCCGAATACCGTGCGCCTGCCGAACAGGTGCACCTCATGGCCGGCCCGGGTCAGCGCACAGGCCAGCGCGGCGGCGACCCGGCCGCTGCCGCCGCAACCCGAATGAGCAAGCAATGCAATGCGCATCAAGCACCTCCTGCAAGCACTTTGGCGACCAGCGCACGGATGATGTGCGCGGACACGTCGGGTTCCTGCCGCATCAGGGCCCGGAAATCCTCCCGCCGTATCGCCAGCAAATGGACGTCCGTGCGGGCACGCAGGCTCGCCGTCCGCGGCATGTCCGCCAGCACGGAAAACTCCCCGATCTTCTCCCCGGCGCCGGCCAGGGCGATGCGCCGGGCATCCGGCCGCGAGTCGGCAAGCACCTCGACCTCTCCCCGCAGCACCACGAAAAGCTCTTCGCCGCGCTCGCCAAGGTGGGCGAGCCAGCTGCCCTGCGGCAACCAGCGCTCGGACGAAATCCGGGCAATCGCGCGCAGGCAGGTGGCGCTCATCTGTTCGAACAGGGACAGCTTCGCCAGCCACTCCAGGCGTTGCCGGACCCGCGCCTCGGGCAGGGACATCAGGTTCGCGATCAGCCGATGCGCCCCCTCGACCCCCTCGGGCAACTGGCGAAACAGGGAGTAGGCGCAGTAGACGAACACCCCGCGCCCGACGGCGGCGAGCAGCAGCCCCCCGGCGCGGGGCTCCTCTCCCGGGTCGGCGCAGGCGAGCAGCGCCTGATACCGCGGATCCCAGCTGCCGAAGAAGTACATGCCCCGGTCATGCACCCAGCCCGCGAAGTCGGACGCGGCAATCCGGTTGGGATAGTTCAGCAGCGGCGCATCGGGCTCGAGCAGGCTGACCGCCGCGCTGGCCTGGGTCACCCGATCATGCGGCCGACTGAAGCCGAAGGGATAGGGCGCGAAGCCACCCTTTTCGAAGGCATAGCCATGATGCTGGACCACCAGCGTGCCCCCGGCCTGCGCGTACTCCAGCAGCCTGCCCGACTGCTCCGCAACGGCGGCGCCGTGCAGATAGGCATTGGGTCCCAGCAGGATGGCGTCGTAATCCAGCGGGTCCTGGCGCAAGGCCCGCTCATCCAGCACCTGAAGATCCAGATCGTAATGGCTCAGGCTCTCCGGTATCCGGTCGTCCGGGCCGCGGATGTAGCCCACCCGGAGGCCCTCGGCGACGGCCACGTCGATGACCACCACGCTGAGCGTGGCATTCGATGTGATGAAGGCCTCGCGGATGCAGTTCTCGGCATCGGGAGCGCGTGGAATGCCGGGCGCGCCCATCCGGACGGTCTGCACGCCGGAATCGTAATCGACCCCATCTGCGCTCAGATGGCAGCCGATGAAGTACGCGCCGGGCGCGGTGCCGGCAGGCACGACGATCTCGAAGCGACAAAGCCGCGACTCGATCCCCCGGGGCAGCTCCACCGCGATTTCGGCGGGCTCCGCCAGCCAGCCCTCGGGCAGTTCGGCCCGCAGCCTGCCGCAGAGAACGGCCTGATCCGGACCGCGCTCGACGGCGACCTCAAGCGGAATGCGCCGCGCCTGCCCGGGCCTGGGCAGGATCTCCAGGGAGCGCTGCAACTGCACCGCCACGGAAGGCACGACGGACAGGGGCAGCTGGCGATAGCCCCCGGCGAAACCTTGCCGGAACACGGCGGGGCAATCCAGCTCCACCCTGCGATCCCCCTCGCCGAAGCAGGCACGGGCCGTGATCAGCGGCGGGTCGAAGGCGGCTCCCGACAGCGGCGCATCCGGCCAGGCGTAGAGCGCGTGAGAGCCGCGTCGCCGCAGCCAGTAGGGGCAGCTCAGCGGCGCATCCCGGGGCACCTCGACGCTGAGGCAGTGCACTTTGTCAGCCGGCGGCGTGGGCGCATCCGGCCCGGCCCCGCTCATCTGCCAGCCCTCAGGCGCGGCAAGCTCGAGCTGGATGGCGTCACGCAGCGATGCACAATCCGACCATGCCCTGGCGCTGATCGTCACCGCCTGACCCCGGGCCACGCGGGGGCGCTCCGCCAGGCAGTCCAGACGCAGGCCCAGGCAGCGCCCGGCGACCCGGTTGAATTCCTCCGCCTTGCGCTGCAGGAAGCGCCTGGCCGCCTGGCGAAGCGGCGGCGAGTGGAGCATCTCATCGATGCCGGCCTGCAGGCGACGCAGTTCCGCCAGGGCGTCACGCACCGCCTCACCGGCTTCCCCGGGGGCTTCCACCCGGAACAGGTCCCGCGCCGCCTGCGCTCCTGCCTGGACGGCGGCCAGCGGCCTGCGCAGGGCCTCGGCCCCGGCACCGAGGCTGTCCACCAGCCCGGTAAGCAAGGGGTCCAGCCCGGTGTGCAGATCCTGCTCGGTCGCGTCCGGCTCCGGGCTCAGCCGCTCGTAGTAGTAGTAGAAGGCGCCCGGCTCGGGCACGAAACCCAGGCCCTGGCTGCGATGGCAGTTCAGGGCGCGGAAGCCACGCTCCTGAAAGCTTTCCCCCGTGACCGGGTCCCGCGCACCCGCATTGATGCGCAGCAGGCCCCGCTGCTCGTATTCGGGCACCCGCTGGCCCATGCCCCCGCCCTGGCCCGGCTGCCAGTCCCCCCCCATCGAGCAGTAGAGCCTGGAAGCCCTCCAGGCCGGCAGCCCGCAGTCCTGCAGCTCCGCTGCGTAGGTCGGATCGGCCGCGGCCTCGAAGGCCTCTCTCACCACCGCGCCCACCGCCTGGTGATGGCCATGCCCGTCCCGGCGGCTCCCTGACCAGCGGCTGACCACGACTTGCGGCTGGACCGAACGGATGGCCCTGACAATCTCCCGGCACAGCAGCTCCCGGCCCCAGGTCTGCAGGGCTTCCTCGCCACTTTTGGAGAAGCCGTAGTCGACGAAAGGCCCGTACAGCACCTCGCCACCATCTATCCGCCGCGCCTGCTCGCTTTCCCAGCTGCGGTAGACCCCAAGGCGCGCCCCGCGATCGGCGCCGATCCGGTTCTGGCTGGCCTCACCCCGGGTCGCCGACCAGTAGACGATCCGCTGACCCAGACCACGGGCCACCCAGGCCATCAGGCCGACGTCCTCATCATCCGGGTGCGCGCCCAGATGCAGGACGGTTCCGGCATGAGGCAATGCCCTGAGGGCATACACCAGTTCGGCTCCGCTGCAGGCAGCTCCCCGTGATGCAGTCATGGCAGTAAGATGTCAGTCGGGATCAAGGAGGGAGCAGACATGCATATCGCTACCATCAATGGATGCCGGGTCCAGGCCGGCGACGAAGAGTCCCTGAAGGACATCTTCCGGCGCTTCGCCAGCAGCGTGAGCGCCCATGAACCGGGCTGCCGATTGATCAAGCTGCACCGTGACGCCGACGACCCCCTGCACTTTCTGATCTACAGCGAGTTCGACAGCGAAGCCGCCTACCAGGCCCACCTCGCGTCCGGGCATGTCGCGTCGCTGCGGGAGGAGCTGCATCGGATCATCGGCGATACACATCACAAGACCCTGTTGCACCCCATGGACTGATCCATCGCGCCCGACGCATGGGTCTCAGCCCCCCTGCGTGTGGTACGCGTCGATCGCCCGGTCCACCTGCTCGTAGTAGGCCTGGGCGATCGAAGCGACACGCCTCAGCGCGTTGGCGACATCGTCGCGGCCCCGTTCCCGTGTCCTTGCGGTGTGCTGCTCGAAGCTCGCCACCCCGGCAGCGATGGCCATCTTGATGGCCATGAGAAAATCGGCGTCGGCCTGCTGCAGGGCCAGCACGTGAGCCTCCAGCTTTTGCGGATCACCCGGGCGCGCAAGCCGGTCGAGTTCCCCGGCAAGGCCTTCATTCCACCCCCTGCCGCGCTCGGCCACGGGACGAGCGGCAATCTCCCGCAGGCGGCCGTCGAGCCAGCGCACGTCCAGCGCATCGTCGAACAACCCACAGCTTGACCACCACAGCTTGCCCAGCTCTTCGCACAGATAGGCGATGGTCTGGGAAATGAAGCGCCGGTGAGCCTCGATTTCGAACTGCAGCTTGTAGGCGGAAGGCTGCGCATCCGGCTGGTAGCGGCTCAGCGACTCGTCCCGGATCGACACCTCGATCTGATAGGCGTTCTCGATCTCCACGATCAGATAGGCGAAGCGGGTCCACATGCGGAACAGACGGGACAGGGAGAGATGCTCCATGCCCTGTTCGCCGATCGCGGTCACCCAGCTGGCGCCGAAATGCAGACGCCGCATCAGGCCGATCTCGAACATGCTGAGCATCGAGTCGACTTCCGGGTTGGCGTGGTGCTCCACCTTGCGATAGGCATGGGTTGCATCGGTGCCGGCGTTGGACCAGATCAGACGCCGCCCACCCGGGTGCATGTGGGCGAACTCGGTGAGGTCGTAGACCCGCCCGCTGATGTTCGCCCACATCCGCTGCGCGGTATTGCAGTGCAGCAGCTCCGACACATCGATCAGATTGGTCTTTTCCGCCGTGCTGCCGGTATAGGTCGTGAACACGTCCTGCATGTAGCGGTCTTCGCCGATCAGCCGATACAGGGCCTGCTGTCCGCCCAGCACCTCGACCAGGGCATCCATCACGGCGCGGGCAAAATCAGCCCGTCCGCAAACATAAAGGCAGGCCCCCTGCTGCAGCAGCAGCTCCCGCAGTTCGGCGCCGAGCTCGGCGCCGCGTAGCAGGTCCGGCACCCGCAGGGCCTGGGCCGGCTGGCTGACATAACGACCCGATGCGCGGTCGAAGCTGAGGCTGGCCTCCTCCCGCGACAGGGCCGCGTGCAGTTCAAGCTGGCCATTGGCGGCCAGCGACTCCAGCTCTTCCCGGTAGAGCAGCGAATCAGCGTCCCGCAGCCCCAGCAGCAGGATGTTGCGGCCGCCCGGCGCTTTGGCGCGCTCCTGCAGGAACCCGCGAAAAGGCGCGAAACCGGTCCCGCCCGCCACCATGATCACGGGGGTTGCGGCGTCCTTCGGCAACGCAAAGCGTGGCGGGTGCACGATCCATACCGGCGTGCGTCGCGCATCGCTTCCCGGCGCCCGGTCCCGGCACAGGTAAGCGGACGCGGTCCCCTGCCGCGGCTCGGCATGGCTGTGCTCCGTCGCGGCGGAGCGGTAGTTCAGCTGCCCGACGGTCAGTTCGATCCGCTCCGCCGGCCTGGCGGGGTCCTCGGGAGCCGAAGAAATGGAATACAGCCGGTGGGCCATGGGGGGCACGATCTGGC
The DNA here is from genome assembly GCA_041625325.1 of Oceanococcus sp. Lineage (GTDB taxonomy): Bacteria > Pseudomonadota > Gammaproteobacteria > Nevskiales > Oceanococcaceae > Oceanococcus. Next base: position 26,905 of record JBFJTN010000008.1, read on the forward strand.
AGATGTGATGGCGCTCCCCGGGATGGGCGTTGAGCAGGCGATGCACATCGAAGCCGGCCTGGCTCAACAGGTCCAGCAGGTCCCATAGCTCCCACTGGTCTTCCAGGCGCTGCTCCAGAATGGCGTGCAGGGCATCACAGTGGGATATCGCATACAGACGCTTGGCGACCTCGCGTGACACCGGGCGAATCTGACCGAAGCTGAGCAGCAGCTTCAGAGGCAGCTCGCTGACCCCGTCACAGCCGTCGCGCAGCGCGGCCGCCTCCTGCCACCGGGCACTCAGGGTCACCGGCAGGTCGGCAGCTTTCTCGCAACGCAGTGACGCCAGCGTGCGGGCCACCAGTTCCTCGCGGTTTTCCGGCAGCACCCCGAGACGATCGCCAGCCTGGTAGCGCAGGCCCAGCCCCTTGACGTCGAATATCACGCGGCGCACCGGAGGCCCCCCGCCCTGCTGCAGATCGATCACCCGCTCGATGCGGGCAAACTGGGCCCGCGCCGGATACTGCCTGTGCCTTTCGACGCGCGAGTCCTCGAAGGAGGTATCCACCAGATCCCAGGCCCGATCCTTGAACAGGCCGGAGAAGCCCGTCACGGTCGAGGTGCGACCGGTCTTGAAGGCCGTGTCCAGAAAGGCGTATGCCTTCAGCCGGTGACGCGCGAGCAGACCGTAAGGCCCCTGGTAGCCCTCCACGGTTTCCCGGAACAGGCCCTTGAGTTCCCGATCACCGCTGCCATCCACGAACTCGCGGACCGAGACCTGACGCACGGCCTGCAGGAACAGCTTCCAGTGGGGCGGGAACGCCGAGCGGAAAGCCCGGGCTTCCACGCCCAGCTGGGTGTCGTATTTTTCGCGCTCGAAGAACTCGTCCATCAGGTGAAAGAACGGCGTTTCCACCCCGCTGGCATTGTGCACCCCCGCGCGCAAGGGCAGCGGCAGCATGGCGAACAGCTTGGTCCAGGCCAGGGTATCGGTGAAGAAGGCGCCACAGTATTCGTTGGGGTTCGCCTTGAGCAGCGAGTCATAGGTCAGCCGGGCCAGGGTGTCGCTCATGCCCGCCAGTTCCTGCTTCAGCGCATCCCTGTCCTCGCGCAGGGCGGCCTCCTGCGCACGCACCACCCCCATCACCAGCGGGGTCGCCTGGGCCAGCATTTCCAGGACCACCAGCATGAACACCTCGACCCCGGGATGGTCCCAGATCGGCGTGAGCAGCCGCAGATTCTCGACCCGCATGGGATCGGCGGCGCCGGCGTCCACGAAACGCCAGTTGTAGAACATGTAGTCGGTGGTGGACATGGTCCAGCGCGGCTTGCCCAGACGCCAGGCGACCTCCTGCCAGGGCCCGGCCAGACTCTCCGGCAGACGCTGCGGGGCCGGCACCTCCACGTTGTGGTAGGCCTGGGTCAGTATGCTCAGGACCGATGACGCCCTGAGCAGGTAACGATCATCCAGATCCCCTGCCCGGGCGCTCAGCCGCGGCAATTGATCCAGCGCCTGACGGACCCGCAGGTTCTGGCACAGCCGCGGCAGCTCCGCGGCCAGCCCGGTCCATGCATCGTAGGGTGCCGGCAGATCCAGGATGGGCGGGGTGACCGGGATGAAGCCATTGCGCTCGGACAGGAAACCCAGATTTTCATGGCCGAGAACGGCGTTGCTGTGCTCGGCCTGGCGCAGCACGATGCGCGCCGGGGCGATCGGTTCATCCATCGTCGCCTCCCGCCGGATTCAGGGCAGGACGCTTGATCTGGCCGACAACCGCTTCACAGATGTCGGCCCGGGTCACCACCCCGAGCAGACGGCCTCGCTGCACCACCGGCAGCAAGCGGATGTTCTGCTGAACCAGGGTGACGGCAGCCTGGGCCACGTGGTCATCCGGGCCCAGGACGATGGGCTCGCGGATGATCATCGGCTTGATCGGCAGGCCGGACAGCTCGCGACCCCGGTCGAGGAACAGGCTGAACGCCTGGGCAAGGGAACCGCCCTCACCGAGAATATCGTCGATCTTGGGCAGTGCCGCCCTCAGGATATCGCCTTCCGAGAGCACCCCGACGAACTGGCCGTGCTCGTCGAGGACCATCAGGTCGCTGACCCCCGACAGGGCCACCACCTCGGCAGCCCGGTAGACATCCGACTCTTCCCGGATGCTGGCCACCCGGTTGGTCATCACCTCGTGAATCTTCATCTTATCGTGCCCCCAAACATATGCCGGGTCCACGACAATCCACGCCCCTGGATTGCCCTACGCTACAGGGTCTGGCGCCCTTGTCCCAGCAGCTTAAACCATTGCACGAGGAATGGAAAAGCCGTCAGACCGGCGCGCCGGGAAGGCGCCGAGCCGCCGTCTGGCGGCCACGGCGCGCGTGCGGGGCGCCGCGAGAGCGCGTATAACTTTGCCAGGTCGACATGCTCAATGGAGGGTCAGGCATGATCAGAAGCTACCGAGCCGCAGACGGCATAGATGTCATCTCTTCAAGCTTCCCGATTCCGGGCTTCGGCTTCGTCCCCATCAACGCTTTCGTCTTCCACGGCCCCGAGCCCATGCTGGTGGACTGTGGCGCCGTGGTCGAGACCGAAGCGTTTCTCGAAGTCCTGGGCAGGGTCATCGATCCGGCCGAACTGCGCTGGATCTGGCTCAGCCACACGGACCCGGACCACACGGGAGCCCTGCGACCGCTGCTGGCCATGAATCCGCGGATCCGGCTGATCACGACATTCCTCGGCGCCGGCATCCTCGGCCTGAGCGCCCCGCTGCCCATGGACCGGATCCATCTGGTCAATCCGGGAGAATCGATTCAGGTCGGCAATCGCCAGCTGACCGCGGTGCGTCCTCCCGCCTACGACAACCCGATCACCACGGGATTCCGTGATGAGCGCTCGGGCGCCCTGTTCTGCGGGGACTGCTTTGGCGCCCTGCTGCAGGAGGTGCCCGACAACGCGGCGGCGCTACCCGCCGAGGAGCTGCGTGCCGGCCAGGTGCAATGGGGCACCATGGACTCGTCCTGGCTCCACAATGTGGACCGGAACCGGTTTCAGGGCGAACTGGAGCGCTACGGCGCCCTGCACCCCGAGCTGGTGCTCAGCGGCCACCTGCCACCGGCCCCGGGTCGCATGATGGGACAGCTGCTGGAGTCGCTGGCCACGGTTCCCGACGCCCCGGCCTTCGTCGGCCCGAATCAGGCCCAGCTGGAGCAGATGCTCGCGCAGATGGGAGCGCCGCCGGCCTAGGTGGGCTGATCGCCGGGACCGGCGGGCAGACCGGACGCTTTCAGCAGGGTGTGCGCCCAGCCGATCATGGTGGCCACGAACAGCGGATAGGCAAAAAAGGGCAGTGGCCGGGACAAGGGCGTGAGCGCCGTCCCCACGAAAATCTGCAGCGCGGTGAGCCCGAACAGCGCGGCGGCGGCGAAGCCCAGCCCGCGCACGAGCGCCGGCCAGCAGTTGCTGCTGCTGATCAGCACCAGGCCGACGGACCACAGCGCCGCGCCGCTGCCGAAGGACGCCGTGCTGTCGGCCAGGCTCATCGCTGCGCCCGAAACGACCAGGGTCTGGCCCGCGAGGAAACACAGAAAGCCGGCCGCCGCCAGCTCCTGATGGCGCCGGTGGCAGAGCAGGACCAGGATCGCGCTGGCCATGACCAGGGCGCTTCCGTCCAGGCCCCAGGCCAGGCCACGCCATGCATCGGATTCAAGAAAGGAACCCGCCAGCCCGAATGCCGAACCCGTGATCAGTCCGGCAGCGGCCAGGCGCCGCAAGCCCATGTCATTCATGTCCGCCATCCCCAGTGGAACCTGACTCAGCCTAAATCAATGCGGCGGGGGATGCAGCAGGCGCCGGCGCTCCCCCAGACCAGCGAACAGCAGGCTCAGCAGCGCCAGGCCCCAGGGGCCGAGCACCGGTACGGTGAACCCGGCAGCGAACCCGTCACACTCGGTCTTTCAGGCGCCGCAGAACCTGCGCCGCATCCTCCGCCTGATGGAAGTGCCAGCCCTGCTGCTGGCGGATGCCGAAGTCGTTCAGCATGCGCACGGTATCCGGCTGATCGACGCCTTCCGCCACGACGCTCAGGCCGAGCTTCGAGCAGACCTTGGCGATGGTCTGGATCAGGGCGCTGTCGATGGGATCGTTGGCCAGGTCATGGGTGAAGGAGCGGTCGATTTTCAAGCCGTCCACCTGCATGCGCTTGAGCAGTTCGAAGGAATTGAAACCGGTCCCGAAGTCATCCAGCCAGACCTGCACGCCGGTGCTCCGGATCAGCGCCAGGGTGGCCATTTCGCTGGCGCTGAAGCTCAGGCGCTGGGTTTCCGTGATCTCCAGGTGCAGGCGATCCGGGTCGAATGGCTGCCGGGTGATCCACTCCTGCAGCCAGCGGGTGAAACTGCCGTCGGACAGGCTGCGCGCGGAGATGTTGACCGACAGGAACTGATCCTCGGGCAGGCCGGACCCGCCCGGCGCCAGCAACTCCGCCGCGGCGATCAGCACCCAGCGATCCAGGCGGGCGGTCCAGTCCAGCTGCTGCACGGTGGGCAGGAATGCATCCGGTCCGATCACCCGCTGGCCATGGTCGCGCAGTCGCAGCAGGGCCTCGTAGCCCAGCGTCACCCCGGCCGGGTCGACGATCTTCTCCAGGAACAGGCAGAAGCGCTGCTCGTCGAAGGCCCGCTGGATCTGCTCGGCCCAGCTGTTGATCGCGACCAGCTGCTGGATGGTTTCGTCATTGTCGGCAAAGAAGTGGCAGCGCCCCCGCCCGTCCGCCTTGGCCGCGTAGGCCGCGGTGTCGGCCTGGATCAGGATGTCGGCGGGATGGGCCAGCGGGAACAGCGGGACCGCGCCCATGCTGACGGTGCAACGATAGCTGTCACCCTCGAAGCAGAACGGTGTCCGGTCCAGGCTGCCGAGCAGCTCGTCGGTCCAGGCCTGAACCTCCGATTCGTCCCGGCCGGCCAGCAGGACCACGAATTCGTCGCCGCCCACCCGGGCGAGAAAATCCCCGGGGCCGATCTGCGCCCCCATCTCCGCTGCAAGCTGCTGCAGCAGGGCGTCGCCGGCCGCATGCCCTGCCCGGTCGTTGATCAGCTTGAAATGGTCCACATCCAGATACACCAGCCAGGCGTCCACCGCGCCGGGCTCGGCCCGCTGCAGCCAGGCTTCCAGGGTCTCTTCCATGGCCATGCGATTGGGCAGGCCGGTCAGGCTGTCGGTGCGCGCCTGGGCGACCAGCCGCTCCGCCATCTCGCGCTGCCGCGTGATGTTCTGGATCTGCGAGATGAAGTGCATGGCCTGACCATCGGCGGAGCGCAGCAGGCTCACGTCCAGCTGCACCCAGATCAGTCGGCCGTCCTTGCAGAAATAGCGCTTGTCCATGCGGTAGCGCTCCCGCTTGCCCTCCAGCAGTTCCGCCAGCAGGCTCAGATCCTCGTCAAGATCGTCCGGGTGCGTGATGTCCTGGAAGGTCTTGCACAGCAGCTCCTCGCGCGGATAACCCAGCATGGAACACAGCGCCCGGTTCACCATCATGAAGCTGCCGTCCAGCGCCACCAGGGTCAGGCCGATCGGGGAATTCTCCAGGGTCAGCCGAAAGCGGTGCTCCGAATCGCGCAGCGCATCCTGGGCATCCTGCTCACGGGTCACGTCGCGCAGGCTGCCGACGATCTGCAGCGCATGCCCCCGCTCATCGACGGCCGTTACGCTGGCCCGGGCGTGCATCCATTGGGGGTCACCGGCAGCGTTGAGCAGGGCATGACGCCACTCCAACGACTGGTCCCGGCCCTGCGCCAAGCCCTGCAGCGCGGCACGCACCCTCGCCCTGTCTTCGCGTTGCGGGATGCGGGACAGCCACGGGACCTCGCCCGCCTCGCCGGTCTGGCGTGGCCCCAGGAAGGCTGCCAGTGCCGGGGACAGCGTCCAGCGGTCGGCCGCCACATCCCAGGCCCAGACCATCAGGCCGGCCACTTCTGCCGCCACCTGCCAGCTGTCCTGCAGGCGCAGTTCCTGCGCCAGCAAGTCGTCCTCTTGGCGGGGGCATTTGGACATCGAAGCAGGTCGCAAGTACGGCAGGATGAAGCACAGTATGCACACCCGGCTCAGGAAAAAGTGAAGTTGCGATGAATCCGCGCCGGCTATCTCAAGACGCGACCCGCCCTAGCGCCACAGGGAGAAGCGGTAACTCAGCCCCAGGCCCAGGTCGAAGGAACGCAGGGAACTGTCGGTGGCGAAACTCAGAGACTTCGACATGCCGGCCTGGGCATAGATCGCGTAATGCGGCGTCAGCCTGTAGTTCAGACCCAGCTGCGGTTTTGCGATGATGCCGCCCAGCCGCGGGCCGGCGGTCAGCTGGGCATACCATTGCCACCTGCGGTTCTGCGCCGCCCTGGTCTGTGCCCCCAGCCCCAGCAGAATTTCACCATAGCCGGGAAAGTCCAGATAGTCGTTGGTGGCCAGGCTGAGCTGCATGGGCAGGTACCAGTGATCGCCCAGCACGTAATCCATCTGGGTCGTGACCATGTGGATATCGTCGTGGTCCCGATCGTTCACCTTGATGCCGAGCTTGTCCTGGTGATACAGGTGGACCCGAAACGCCTGGGACTGCGCCGTGCCCGCCGCCACAGGCTGGCCGGCGCTGCCGCCACGCAGGTAATAACTCAGCGCCAGACCCACGGTGGCATTGCGCGATGTGCCATCCGGCGCGAACAGGTAGCCGGCGGTCAGCGCCAGCGCGGTCTGCTCTCCCAGCGGGTACTCCAGCGCCAGCTTCGGATTCACCAGCAGGCCCGAACCGGTATCGATCTCCTCGGGCGCGTAGCCGCCGGATCCCACCCCCAGCTGGCCGATCAGACGCAGCCTGTCGGACAACGCGGCCTGATAGCCAAGCCCGCCCAGCACCTGGTTGTAGAGGCGCAGACCGGCCACCCCGCCCTCACCTCCGATGAAGCCGAAGACCGACTCGTTGAAGAACTGGGAGAACTGGAAATGCAAGGTATGGATCGGGTCCCGGTAGGCCCCCTGCGGATGGATCTGCAGGATGTTGTTGAACTCGACCGTCAGACGGGTTCCTCGCTTGCCGCCCTTCGACCTGGCCGGAACCGTGCCCGCCTGCGCGTTCAGGTAGGGCAGCACCTGAAAGGCGACCGGCTTCTGCAGATAGACGATCAGGCGCTCGTCATCGATGGAGGAGCGGAAGAACTGGAATCTCGAATAGCCCAGACCCAGGTGCCAGCGCGGGAATCGCCAGGTCAGCCCGGCATAGGCCTTGGAAAAGCCGCCATTGCCGCTGAGCACCTGACTCTGCAGGATGCTGGAGCCACCGCCGCCCCCGCCCAGCGATCCGCTCAGATCCAGATATACGGGTCCCCACAGCTGCTGACTGATGTGGGCGCTCGCATCATAGGTCATGAAGCCGCCGTAGTTGCCCTGCAGCAGCGGCGCGTGCAGGCCGGCGCCCAGATAGAACCAGTCATTGAGCTGGTGCAGATAATGCAGCCCCAGCAGATCAATGGACTCGGTCCTGTCCAGCGGGAAGTACTGATAATCCGCGATGATCAGGCCGCGGGCCTGCGTAGGCTCGGCGCCGGCTGACGGCGGGGTCTGCGCCTGGGCAGCGAAAGCCATGGCCAGGCTCAGGCCGATCAGGGTCTGTAAACGTGTCATGTGGTGCTGATTCTCAATTCAGGCCTGAGCGCGGCTTCCCCCAGGCGCCCGGTGCCGCGTCTGCGTTCGCTGCGGGAGCCGGCCCGCCGCCGCTCAAGACGCAGCTGCCAGCCGCAGCGGCCCGTGCATGCCGCGACGCTCCCCGGCATGGACCGGCCGGCGCGCGCCGTCTGCGCCGGATAGTACCCGAGCTGGCGTGCGGCTGCCCGCGGGGCCGGCGCCCGCAGGATCAGGCCGGTTTACCAGCCCGGCGGCCGCGGGCACCAGCCCCCGCGGCTGGCCGGCCCGGGCGCAAGGGCTTCAACGTCGCGCCCAGCCCCCTCAATCCAGAGCGGCCGAAACTGCGTATAGGGCAGTGACAGCTTGAAATGCCCGGTTGAGGCCGGCAGGAGAATCCGAACGTGCGTGAAAAACCATCCATTGAGCGGCCCCGGCCGGCCACAGCCTGGCGGCTGACCAAGGCCATTGTCGGCCACGTGGCCGGCGCGTGGAGACGGGCGACGGCAACGCCGCCGGCTGGGCATCTGGCTTCGACACGGCCCCCGCGGCCTTTGCAGCGGCCAGGGCCAGGGCTGGCGCGGCGGGCCGAAAGGCATGATCGCGATGCCCTCGTTCGCGTCCTGACCACCCCGTGGTGAAGGGTGCCGTGTCCGTTTCGGCAGCATGACGACGCTCGCTTTCACCGGCTTGTTGCTGCCCGACACTTGCCCCTATGATCGCGAGCTCAGGCAGCCGCCCGCCGCGATCAGGACCGCCCGATTGGCCGAACTTGCCAAGACAGAACAGACGCCCGACTGGGCCGATTGTGTGGCGCGGGTCGCCAGCGAGCGCTGCCGCGCCAGCTTCCTGCAGCTGTTCGACTACTATGCCCCGCGCCTGAACAGCTATCTGCGCCAGCAGGGCGCCTCGGACGAAATGGCCGAGGAGCTGGCTCAGGAAGCCCTGCTGAGCCTGTGGCGCAAGGCCCACCTGTACGACCCCGGGAAGGCTCAGGTCAGCACCTGGCTGTTCCGGATCGCCAGGAATCTGATGATCGACCAGCTGCGCCGCGAGCGCGGCATCGCCTACGACGCGCTGGACGCGGCCGACGAACCGGTCATGGAGGATCAGGCGCCCGAGGCCAGCGATGCCGAGGCCCTGCGCCGCCAGATCGCCACCCTGCCCGAGGAGCAACTGACGCTGGTGTACAAGAATTTCTTTGAAGGGAAGAGCCACGCGGAGATCGCCCACGAAACCGGCCAGCCGCTGGGTTCGGTCAAATCCCGCCTGCGTGCCGCACTGAAACGGCTGCGCGGGCAGCTTGATGCCGAGGTGCATTGTTCATGATCCACCATCACCCCGAAGACGCCACCCTGCTGTCCCATGCCGCCGGATCCCTGCCGGCGGCCATGGCGCTGGTGGTCAGCTGTCACCTGGAATCCTGCGCACGCTGCCGCACCGTCGTCGGGCAGGCGGAGGCCATTGGTGGCGCCCTGATCGATCAGCTGGCCCCGCAGCCGCTGAGCGCCGATGCGCGCCTGAGCATTCTCGAGCGCCTCGCAGACGGCGCGCCGTCCCCGACAGACACGACCGCAGGCCTGCCGGACCAGGTCAACCCGCAGCTGCCGACCCGCCTGCGCAGGCTCCTCGGCAACCGACCGCTCGAGCAGCAGCGCTGGCGCAGCGCCGGCCCCGGGGTTCGCCTGCTGAAACTCGACTGTGGCGAGGGTCAGGCCCTGCTGATGGACATCCGCGCCGACCACAAGGTGCCGGTGCACAGCCATCAGGGCACGGAACTGACCCTGATCCTGCAGGGTTATTACGATGACGCCTTGGGGCGCTTTGACCAGGGCGACGTCGCCGACCTCGATCACCGGACCGAGCACCAGCCGCAGGCCGGCCCGGAAGGCTGCCTCTGCCTGGCCGGGCTGGATGCCCCGGTGCGCTACCGGGCGCTGTTGCCCCGGCTGCTGCAGCCGCTGTTCGGGCTGTGATCCCGGGACATCGGCGTCAGCCTGATGGATGCAGGCCGACCCCCGCACCGCCGCCGGCGACCGGGCAGCGATGCTCCTGCCAGTAACAGCAGCCAGTACCCGCCCGGCGCACCGGCCGCGCCGCCCTGATCCGGGCCTGGCGCCACCGGCCCGGGGGCGCCGACGCCCTGGCGCAGGGTGAGACCCGCGTCGGCAAAGGAATCCCATCGATACGGATTGGGATAGCTGATGGAGGCCAGCGGCGCATCCCCGTAGATCAGGCGGACATCGGGCGCCAGATCACCACCGAGAATGATCCGTAGCTGCGTGCCCGCCCGTGCGGTCTCCTCGGGCAG
>JBFJTN010000009.1:0-35404 GCA_041625325.1 Oceanococcus sp.
CAGGGTGTCGAGTTCCTGGCCGCTGGGCCCGCTGGCATCCAGGGATTTCAGTTTCGCGGAGGACAGGGTCAGCAGGCTGACCGTGTCCGCATCCAGCACGGGCAAGGCGCCGCTCTCCACGATGATCACGCTGCGCAGCGGCTCGTTGTAGATCACCGGCGCGAAGCTGCTGCAGCCTTCCGGCGGCAGGTCGTCGCGCCCGGAGGGGCAGCCGCTGCCGTCACCCTGGGCTTCGTCCTTGTGATCGACGCGGGCGTACTCGCTGATGCTCTCGCTGCCGCTGGCGGCATTGATCCGGTAGGCGATGAAGCCGCTGAGCGCCCGGCTGCTGTCCGGCGAGCTGATCTGCACCGGGATGCTGAGCAGGCCTGCCGCATCCAGATAGGTGAAGGCATGCGGGTCATACTCGGCCAGGCTGAAGGCGTAATCGTCCTGGCCCAGCGTCGGTTCGTGCGCCGCCACCACGGCCGGTGCCGCGAGATTGCTGACGTCGAAAATCTGCAGCTGATAGCCGCGCCCGGTGCCCATACCGCCTTCGCCGGCGTTGCGGCCGATGGTCAGCAGATGGGTGTCGCCCAGCGGATGCATGTAGGTGGAGAAGCCGGGAATCTCCAGCTCGGCGACCTTCTGCGGGTTCGCCGGATCGCTCAGATCGAAGGTGAACAGCGGGTCGATCTGCTCGAAGGTGACCACGTAGCCGCGCGGGCCGACGAAACGCACGGAGCGCACGCTCTCGCGCGGTTTTTCGCTGACATCCACGAAGCTGACCACCTCGCCGCTGGGATTCATGTCGGCGATGTCCAGCACGCTCAGGTGATGGTGCTGCACGAAGGCCTGATCCGGCCCGGCGAAGCGGCCCTCGCTGCTGACCACCCGCAGGTGATCCTGATACTGGCCCAGCCAGAAACGGTCGCCGACCCAGCCATCGACCAGACCCACCGCGCCGGCCACGGCGCTGCCGCTGGACAGATCGAAGCGGCTGATCGCGGTCTGCTGGCGCTGGGCCGGATCGAACCACCAGCCGCCGCTGCTCTGCAGCAGGTAGAGGCTGTCGCTGCTGGCATAGACCTGCCAGGAGTTGTTGATGCTGCCCAGGGTGGCCAGATCCGTGCCGTCGCTGTCGATGCTGCTGATCAGGACCAGCCCCAGACGGGAGGGCAGTTCGGGGTGGTGGATGGCGGTACAGGACAGCGGGGCTTCGCCGCCGCCCAGGGTGGATTCTGCCGGCAACAGCTCGGCATCGCTGAGTCCGGCCAAGGCGGCGTCGATGTGGGCGCGGATGGCGCCGGCCAGCCGCGCGATCTCGGCCTCATCGCCCGCCTGCCAGGCCTGCGGATACTCCTGCCAGGCCAGTTGCTGGAACTCCGCATTCGCGTACAGGGACTGCGGATAGGGGAAGCCGAACTGGCTGATCAGATGGATGCGCGAGCCGATCCGGCGGGCATCCAAGAAGTGGCCATCGGTGACGAAGCGCTCGACCTGTTGCGGGCTGGCCGGGTCGCTGAGGTCATAGAACTGCAGTTCCGTGCCGTCGACGAAGGGCGGGGGCGCGAAGGCCGCGTCCTCCACCGCCATGGCCGGGGCGCCACCGGCGTTACCGGCGTAGGCATAGAAATAGCCCTGATGCAGGATCACCGCCAGACGCTGGCTGGCGGGGTCGAAGAACATGCCGGCCGGCTGACGTTCGCTGCTCAGCGGGGTGCGTGACAGGATCCGCAGATTGGCGGGGTCGGCGCTGTCGATGACCAGCAGTTCCGCGGGGAACTGACGCAGCACGTAGATCTCGCTGCCGTTCGGATTGGTCTCGATGATATCGGCCTCATCGACGCCGGCTTCCTGGGTGTTGGTCTGGCTGACCTCGCGGCCGCCGGCATCCGGCGCTGCGCCGAGGTTGTCGCTGGGCGCGGCGGCCTCGGTGGTCAACGGTTCAAAGACGCCGGGCTCGCAGCCGAAGCAATGGCCGTAGCGATACTGGGTCAGAATCTCCTGCGCCAGGGCTTCGCTGTAGTAGTCGCGCAGGGCGTCACAGCTGGCGAAAGGCGCGGTCTGCAGGGCGCTTTTGGGGGTGTTCTTCGAGGTGGGCTGATCCGGCAGCGCGGGCGTATCGCCACCGCCCGAGCTGCTGCTGCACGCTCCCAGCGCAGCGGCCAGTACGACAACGGCGGCCAGGCCGCCGAACGCTCTGAACTCACGCATATGCCTCTCCTGCCGCCGTCCGCATGGGCGGACCATCACCGGCTGATGATCATCCGCCGCTGGTGAAGCCGCCGTCAAATCCTGTCGGATGAATCCGACAGGCGCGGTGCGCCGGGGGCTGGGCGGGGGCACAGACCCTCAACCGTACTGGCGATCCAGATAGTCCAGAATTGCCGCCGATTCAAACATTTCGGTGCCGGTGTTGGGGTCGATCAGATAGGGCACCTGGACCTTGCCGGCCCGGGCCAGAAGGGCTTCGCGATTGCGCCCGGTGACCGGGGCGTCGGGAAACAGCGCCGCGCGGACCTGCGGCGGGCCCATGTCCTTCCAGGCGGCCTTGCCGGTGTTGCGCAGCAGATAGGGCAGTTCCAGTTCGCACAGGCGCTCGCGGACCAGGCGGGAAAAGGGACTGGATTCGAAGCTGTACAGTTCCAGCAGCTGCTCCGGCGCGCGCCGGCCTGCACGGGCGCGCATACCGGACAGGATGCGGCTGCCGCTGGCCAGGTCGGAACCCAGCACCTTCAGGGCGTGGACCCCGCCCTGCGGCTTGCGCCCGGCATAGGTGCGCCTCAGGTAGGCGATGATGTCGGCCGACTCGTACAGCCAGGTGTCGTTGTTCGGATCATGCAGCAGCGGGAACTGGGCCTTGCCGCCGCGCGCCAGTGCATCGGCGCGAAAGCGGCTGCCGCCTCTGGGACAGGGCAGGATGATGGCATCCAGGTCCAGTTCGGTGAGCGCTTCGCGGACCAGCCGGCAATACGGGCAGTTTTCGATGTCGTACAGTTCCAGCGGCTGCGCCGGCCGGGCCCGGGCCGGATGGAAGGCGGCGGTGCCGCGCCAGCCGCGCAGGCTGCTGGCGGCCAGCGACAGATTGATTTCGACAAAGCGGGGCAGGACAGACATCAGCGGGGTTCCGGATAGAGCGGCGCCAGGGCCGGCTGTGAGGGGCGAGGCGCAGCATAGCGGAACTCCCGCACGAAACGGATCAGGCATTGACGGTCGAACTCACCGCCCTGACCGAATGCGGCAGCGTCCAGCGCGCGCAGCGCGGCGATCACCGCCGGATCCTGACTGTGCCGGCCCAGGCCGAGCAGGCCGGGCAGGGGTCCGATCTGCTGGCGGGCCCAGTTCAGCAGAGCCTGCCGGCAGGCCGCCGCCGGCTCGCGCTCCAGGCAGCGCAGGACCTCGCGGCGGGAGGCACCGTCCGGCTCTCGCGGGCTGGCATCCCGCCTGCGCTGGCGCCGACCGCTCCACCACCAGCCCAGCAGGGTGCCAAACCAGCCGGCCAGCGCGGTCACCGTGGCCACCTGCCAGGGCCACAGGGCGCCGCCGGCTTCGCCCGTTGCGAGCGGAGCCGACAGGGCGGCCTGGCCGGCCACCGGCGCGGCCGGGGCCGGCGGCTGACCCTGGACCTGCAGGGTTCGGGCCGGCAGCACGGCCGTGCGCATCCTGTCCTGCGTGGTGTCCCACCAGTTCAGGCGCAGCTCCGGCAGCTCCAGGGCGCCGCCCTGCTGCGGAATCACGGCCACGCTGTAGCGGCGCACCGCGGTCAGGCCATCGCCCTCGATGGCGGTCTGATCCTGCGGCAGTTCGGTGTAGCTCTGGGTGCCCGACGGCACGGGAATCTCCAGCTCGGGCAGCTGGGTATGCAGCTGACCGCGCACGCTGAGGGTGATGGTGCGGGTGAGCGGGTCGCCCGCCGGATAGGGACCGGCGGGCGGATTGATCTCATCGCTGAGCTGCACCGAGCGGGCCGGCAACCAGTGATCGCCGGTGAATGAGGCAGGTCGCGGGCGCACCGTCAGGCTCAGGGCGTCGGCCGCCGCATAGATGGCGCGGCTGGAGCCGCTCAGGCCAAACAGGCTGCGCCGCTGCGCGCCGGTCGCCAGTTCGCCGTTGAACACCGGGGCGCGAATGAGCAGTTCGCCGGACTGCTCGGGGTAGAGCACATGGCGGCGTTCGATCACCCGATAGCGGTAATTGCCGCGCAGAGCCTGCGACTCGGTCTGCTCACCCAGCTGCTCGACCACGGCATGCTCGCTGGAGGGTTCCGAGAAGTTGCCGGACATGAGATCGCCGCGCACGAACAGGCGGCTGAGCAGCTGCACCTCCTCGCGCAGGTACACCGTCTGGCGGCTGGCGCTGAACTCGATGAAGGCCTCCGGCAGTTCCCCGGGCTGGCGCTGGGGTTCGACCACCTCCAGACTGATCGGCGCCGTCCGTTCGCTGCCCAGCGGGATCGCCGGCACGCTGAGCTGCCCCTGCCGCTTCGGCCGCATCTGCACGATCCATTCGTGGCTGCGCTGGGTGCGGCCGTTGATGATCTGGAACTGGCTGGAGGTGCTGGTGCCCAGGACCTGGAAGTCGGCATCCAGCACGGACAGGTCCGGCTCCTTGCCGTCACCGTCACTGTGGATGCGCAGGCTCAGGGTCTCGCCGATCAGGACCGGGTTCTTGTCCACCGTGGCGGTCACCGCGGCCAGGGCCGGCAGGGCGCACAGCCACAGGCCAAGGCACAGGGAAAGCGTTCGCATCATCGTCATCGTTCCTCGCCGCGCAGGCGGCGCTCCTGCATGCGTCGGAATTTCTCCCTCAGCAGACGGCCGGGATCGTCCTCGATCCGGTTCAGCCACTGGCGTACGGCCTGTTCCTGTTCGCGAGCCTGGGCCTGCGCTTCCGACATCGCCTGCTCGTCGGTCTCGCCGGCTTCCGCCGGGTCGGGGGGCGGGCGTGCCTCGCTGGGCTGGCCGTTCTCGTCTTCGGCCTCGTTCTGCGGCTCGCCATCCTGCTCGGACTCCTGCTGGCTGGATGCGTCCTGGTCGGATGATTCGGCCGAATTCTGCGCTTCGCCGGAGGGATCGGCCTCCTCGCCCTGCGATGGGTCGCCGGCTTCGCCCGAGTCACCCTGCTGGCCCTGGGCAGGCTCGTTCTGCTCGCCATCGCCGGATTCCCCGCTGTCACCGTCGCCCTGCTGCTCTTGTTGCTGACGCAGCAGGTCCTCGACCAGCTGACGGTTGGCCCGGGCATCGGCCAGGTCAGGCTGGCGGGCCAGGGCTTCATCGTAGGCGGCCAGGGCCTGCTCCAGTTCGCCCGCCCGGGCCAGGGCATTGCCCCGATTGTAGGCGGCGCTGGCACCCTCCATCTCGCGCCATAGCTCGGCGGCCGCCGCATAGTCGCCGGCCTGGTACAGCGCACTGGCCCGCCACTGTGGCGAACGGAAGCGCTGCGCGGCCGCCGCCGCTTCGCCCTGCTGGAGCAGGGCATGTCCGGTCTGGTCCGCATTGCGCCACAGCTCCGCGTGGGCCGGGCCTGGGCTTGCCAGGGGCAGGCCGATCAGCAGCAGGGTCAGCCAGCCGCGGCGAAAGCCCAGCGCGGCGACCAGCAGCAGTGGCAGGAGCAGCCAGGGCCCTTCGTCCTGCCACAGGTCGGCCTGGAAGTCCTCGCCGGCCTGGCGTGGGTCGGCGGACCAGTCCGGGCCGGCCGCCAGCCGCCAGGACGCGTCGATCCGGTCGATCCGGGCGTAGCGCCCGGACCCGGCTGCGGCCAGTGCGCGCAGCGCGGCCTCGTCGATGCGCGACAGGGCGATGCCGCCGCTGCTGTCGCGACGCCAGCCGCCATCGGGGGCGGGCACCGGGGCGCCCTGGGCCGTGCCGGCGGCAAGAACATGGACCCGGTAACCCCGCTGGCTGGCCTTTTCCGCCGCCGTGCGCGCCGCGCGATCGGCGCCACCGGCGATGAACAGCACGATGTCCCCGCGCTCCGAGCCGGCGTTGGCCAGCAGCTCGACCGCGGTGTCGATGGCGGCGGCGGTGTCCTGCCCGGATACCGGCATCAGGCTGCTGTCCAGGCTGTCCAGCAGGTGACGCACGGTGCCGTCATCGCGGGTCAGGGGCACCACCGGAAAGGCGCTGCCGGCGAAACTGACCAGCGCGGTCTCGCCCTCGCTCTGCTGGCGCAGCAACTGATGGGCGATCAGGCGCGCCCGCTGCAGGCGGCTGGGTTTCAGATCGGCGGCGTTCATGGCCTCCGACAGTTCCACCACGAAGACCCGGTGCAGCGGTGTGTCATACACCGGCTGCGGCAGCTGACGCCAGGCGGGGCCGGCCAGCGCGAGCACGGCGAGGCTGAGGCCGAGTCCGGCCAGCCAGCGCGGCAGCTGGCTGGCGCCGCCACCCTGTTCCAGCAGATGCGGCAGCAGCTCGGGGTCGACCGCTCGCGTCCAGGGGTTGCCACCACTCAGGCCGCGGTGACGGTACAGCCACCACCACAGCAGGGGCAGGGCCAGCAGCCAGGCCGGTCGCAGCAGATGCAGTTGCTGCCAGAAGTCACTCATGGGCGGGTCCTGTCTGGGGTCGGCCGCGGGCTGCCCGGTGGCGCCGCGTGCCGCCGGCGCAGCGGCCATCGCGGCCCGGGCAGCAGGCGGCTCAGCGCCAGCAGCAGGGCCACGGCCAGGGGCCAGTGGAACAGGCTGTGACGGGGGCGGAAGCTGAGTTCATCGACCGGGACCGGCTCGATCTCGTCGAGCAGCGCATAGATCTGCTCCAGCTCGCCGATGCCTTCCGCGGCGAAGAAGCGTCCACCGGTGGCCTGGGCGACCTGCTCGAGGGCCTTGCTGTCGATCGGCGAGGCGCGACGCTGGACGAAGGGGCCCAGGCGGATGGTCTGGGCGCCGGTAAAGCCGATGGTATGCACCCGGACCCCTGACTGGGCGGCCAGTTCCGCCGCCTTGGCCGGGCTCAGCCGCCCCGCATTGCTCTCGCCGTCGGTGAGCAGGATCACCACGCGCTCCTGGTTGCGGCCGGCGTCCAGCAGATGCTTGACCGCCATGCCGATGGCGTCGCCAATGGCCGTCTTCTGTCCGGCCAGCCCGACCTCGGCTTCGCGCAGCAATTGTGCCGTGGTTGCGCGATCCAGGCTCAGCGGGCTCTGCAGGTAGGCGGCCTCGCCGAACAGCACCAGCCCGATGCGATCTCCGCGCCGGCGCTGGATGAAATCACCGGCGACCTCCTGCACCACCGCCAGGCGCTGCACATTGCGTCCACGAAAGGAAATATCGCGCTCGTCCATGCTGCCGGACAGATCCACCGCCAGCACGATGTCACGACCGCTGGCCGGCAGCTGCACCGGCTCGCCCACCCATTCCGGCCGGCTGGCGGCCAGGACCAGCGCCAGCCAGGCCAGCAGGGGCAGCAGCGGCCAGCGGCGGCCTGTGGCGGTCTCGCCGCCCAGCGCATCCAGGTCGAAGGGCAGGCGCAGCGCGCCCGGCGCCGCGGCGGGCGGCAGCAGGCGTGCGAGCAGCCAGGGCAGGGGCAGCGACAGCAGCATCCAGGGCCAGGTCAGGGTCAACATCTACAGATTCGCCCTCAGCCAGGCCCTGGCCAGGGCCAGATATTCACCGCAACGCTCGGGTGACTGCGGTCGGTAGGCCAGCTCGGCCAGGCCCTGCCAGTCGTCCTCGCGCAATTCCGGCGGCGCGGTCCGGGCCAGAAAGGCGGCCCAGGCGGCGGGCGCCTGGGCGGCGGCGGCCGGACCGTGGACCTGGCGCGCGGCGCGGCGCAGCAGCTGATTGAGTTCGCGCAGCTGCACCATCGGCTCCGGCCGGGCCGCGATCTGCTCCAGCAGGCGCCAGGCTTCCCGCCGCGGCGCGGCGGCGCGGTGGCGGGCCCGCAGCCACCAGGCCACAGCGGCCAGGGCGATGAGCAGGGCCAGGCCCAGCAGCCACCAGCCTGGAGCGGGTGGCCACCAGGACGGATCCGGTGGCAGATGAATCGGTTTCAGCGCGGCCAGCGGGTCCTGCGGATTCATCGCCCGGTCCGTCCGAAGTGAGTGCGCACGGCGTCTTCCAGCGCGGTATCCGTGCCCAGCTGCAACCAGTGGGCCCGGCAGGCCAGCGCGGTCTGCCGGGCGGCCTCCTCGCGGGCCGCGAAGGCCGCCTCCCAGCGCTGACGCAGCCCGGCACGGCGGGTATCCAGCAGGCGGGTGGGCGCCTGCGCCGCGACCTTGCCGGGGTACAGACCGGGCGGCGGGGCGATGCGTTCCAGCGGGTCGCTGATCAGGCCCAGCACCAGCTCGCAATGGCGGCTGAGCAGGCGCAGGCGCTGGCGGCCCAGCTCGTCCAGATCGTGCAGGTCGCTGAGCAGGATGATCAGGGCCCCGGGCCGGGCCAGGCGGCGCAGTTCCTCGATGGCCTGACTCAGGGGCAGGCCGGTGGCGGGCGGTGCGCTGGCGCAGAGCAGCTGGAACAGATGCAGAGCGCCGCGGCGGCCGCCGGCAGGGCGCGATTCACGGTGGCCCGCGTCCAGGATCAGGCCGCCGACCCGGTCGCCATTGCGATCGGCGGCCCAGGCAAACAGGGCGGCGGCCCGGGCCGCCAGAACCGACTTGAAGCAGTTGCGGCTGCCGAACCACATGGGGGGACGCAGGTCCACCGCGATGATCACCGGACGCTCGCGTTCTTCGCGATAGCTGCGGACGTGGGTCTGGCCGGTGCGCGCGGTGACCCGCCAGTCGATGCTGCGAATCTCGTCGCCGGCAACATAGCGGCGGTGTTCCTCGAACTCCATGCCGCGACCCCGGAAACCCGACAGATGCGTGCCGGCGAGATCGGTCAGCACGCGCCGGCGGCTGGACAGGTCCAGCCCGCTGGCGGCGCGTTTGAGCGCGAGCAGCTCCTCAAGTTCGATCCGGTGCCCCGCCATGCCGTTCAGGCCACCGGGACGCGGTTCAGCAATTCGTCGATCAGCTGGTCATCGGTGATGCCTTCCGCCTCGGCGCCGTAGCTGCGCAGCACGCGGTGGCGCAGCACGTCGGGGGCGATCGCCTGCACGTCGTCCGGCGAGACATAGTCGCGCCCATCCAGCCAGGCCTGGGCACGGGCGCAGCGTTCCAGCGCAATGGAGGCGCGCGGGCTGGCGCCGTAGTCGATCCAGCGCGCCAGATCGTCGCCATAGCTGGCGGGCTGCCGGGTGGCCTGGACCAGCTGCACGATGTAGTCCTCCACGGGTTCGGCCAGGTGCAGGGCCAGGGCGGCCTCACGGGCGGCAAAGATCTCGTCCTGCTGCAGGGGCTGGCTCGCCGCCTGCTCACCCTGCAGCGCCTCGCCGCGGGCCAGACGCAGGATCTCGCGTTCGGCCGCGGCGTCCGGATAGCCGATCTTCACATGCAGCAGGAAGCGGTCGAGCTGCGCTTCGGGCAACGGATAGGTGCCTTCCTGTTCGATCGGATTCTGGGTCGCCATGACCAGGAACAGACGCGGCAGCGGGCGGGTGTGCTGGCCCACCGTGACCTGTCGTTCGGCCATGGCCTCGAGCAGGGCGGATTGCACCTTGGCCGGTGCGCGATTGATCTCGTCGGCCAGCAGCAGGTTATGGAAGATCGGCCCCTGCTGGAATTCGAAGCTGCCGGTTTCCGGGCGGTAGATGTCGGTCCCGATCAGGTCCGAAGGCAGCAGGTCGGGGGTGAACTGCAAACGGTGGAAGTCCGCCTCGACGCCGTCGGCCAGCGCCTTGATCGCGCGGGTCTTGGCCAGGCCGGGGGCGCCCTCCACCAGCAGGTGACCATCTGCGAGCAGGGCGATCAGCAGGCGATCGACCAGATCGGTCTGGCCGATGATGCGGGATTCCACATGGGCGCGCAGGCGCGCCAGGGCGGCGTCATGAGACATCGCGAACTCTGTTGGCAAAGGGAAGCAGGCCATTGTAGGAAACCTGGCGGCTGTATGACCATGTGACCGGCGCCCGTGTTCCCGACCGGCAGCCGGCCGCGAGGGCAGCGCCGTCGGCGCGAGCGGGCCAGCGGGCGGGTTTGACGACTGCCGGCAACTGGCATTAACTAGCGCCACCAGAACATATAAATGGGGAGACTTGTCATGTTCCAGCCAGATACCCTGCGCGTTTTTCGAAGCACGGCCGCGAGTGCACTTGCTCTCGGCGGTGTGATGGTGCTGCAGCTGCCGGCCGCCTGGGCCCAGGCGCCTGCCTCGGCCGACGAGCAGGCCGTGGTCGAGGAGATCGTCGTGACCGGCACACGCCGGGAAGGGCAGTCGCCGACCGAAAGCCTGTCACCCATCGATGTCCTGGGCGGCACTGCCCTGACCGAACAGGCCTCGTTTGACCTCACCGACGGACTGAGCCGCATCGCGCCTTCGTTCAACACCCAGCGATTCCCCATCGCCGATGGCACCGCTTTCCTGCGGCCGGTGACCCTGCGCAATCTGTCGCCGGATCACACCCTGGTGCTGGTCAATGGTTCGCGGCGGCACCGCTCGGCCCTGGTCAACCTGCAGCTGGCGCCGCTGGGCACCGTGAACCAGGGCTCGCAGGCGGTGGATTTCCAGACCATACCGGGCATTGCGATCAAGCGGGTCGAGGTGCTGCGCGACGGCGCGTCGGCTCAGTACGGCTCGGACGCCATCGCCGGGGTGGTCAACGTGATCCTCAAGGATGCCGCGCAGGGCGGGTCCCTGTACGTGCAGGGCGGCGAATATTCGGAAGGCGACGGCAGTCGCTTCACCCTCGCCGGCAACGCCGGCCTGCCGCTGGGCAGCAACGGCTTCCTCAACGGCAGCTTCGAAATCGCGAGTTCCGGCATCACCTCGCGCGGGGCGGCCCGCCCCGATGCGGCGGCGGTGGCCGAGATCGTCGGCGCCGACGTGACCCCGCTGAACGGCTTCGGCCAGCGCTGGGGTGATCCGGATGTCGAGGCCAACAAGCTGTTCCTGAATGCGGGCTTCGATCTGTCCGACAGCGTGCAGCTCTATGGCCACGCCAGCTATGCGGATATCGACGTGCTGTCGGATTTCTTCTACCGCGGTCCGGTCCTGCCGCCGGAATTCATGACCGCGGCCCGCGAGACCCTGCAGCGTGATGCGAACGGCGACTTCATGCCGGACCCCGCGCCGCAGTCGCTGGTCGATGAGATCACCGCGGCCAACCTGGACCCGGCCGATTATCTGGTCCCGGATGCCTCCGCCGACAGCGGCTATGTGCTGCGCAACCCGATCCACACCCTGTTCCCCGGGGGCTACAACCCCGACTTCGGGGCGGCGGTGAAGGACCACGCGCTGGTGGCTGGTGTGCGGGGCGGTGAGCAGGACGGCTGGCGCTGGGATGCCCGTGTGCGCACGGCGGAAAACGAGGTGGAGTACGTCCTGTCGGAATCGATCAACCCCAGTCTGGGGCGTCTGTCGCCGACCAGTTTCCGGCCAGGCGTGCTGACCCAGCAGGAAACCAGCCTGAATCTGGATCTGGTCCGGCGCATGGAGGTCGGTCTGACATCCCCGCTCAACGTCGCCTTCGGTCTGGAATACCGCGACGAAACCTACAAGATCGGTGCGGGCGACCTGGCTTCGCGCGTTGCCGGTCCCACCGCGGCGATCTTCGGCGTTGGTTCGGACGGCTTCCAGGGCTTCCCGCTGGATTCGGCGGGCAGTTTCAGCGACACCAGCTATGCCGCCTATGTGGATTTCGAAGCCAATCTGACTGAGCGCCTGTCGGCCGGTCTCGCGCTGCGCTTCGAGGACTACGACGAGTTCGGCAGCACCGAGGATGGCAAG
Organism: Oceanococcus sp.; assembly: GCA_041625325.1. GTDB lineage: Bacteria > Pseudomonadota > Gammaproteobacteria > Nevskiales > Oceanococcaceae > Oceanococcus. Next base: position 11,750 of record JBFJTN010000009.1, read on the forward strand.
CTGTCGCTGCGCTTTGACGCCACCGACCGATTCGCCGTGCGCGGCACCGTCAACACCGGATTCCGCGCGCCTACCCCGGGACAGATCAACACCCTGAATGTCACCACCACGGCGGATGCCAGTGGCAATCTGATCCCCAGCGGGGTCTATCCGGTCAGCCATCCGGTCGCCCTGGCGCTGGGCGCGATTCCGCTGGTGCCCGAGGAATCCACCGCGTTCACGGCCGGCGTGATATTCCGCCCGCTCGACAACACCAGCCTGACCCTGGATTACTACAACATCGAGGTTGATGACCGGCTGGCCCTGCAGAACAACACCATCGCCGAGTCCGACCTGCCGGCCCTGCAGGCAGCCGGCGTGCAGGATGCCGAACTGCTGGTCGGCTCCCTGGCCAACTTCTTCAGCAACGCCTTCGATACGAAGGTCAGCGGCATCGATCTCGCCGTGACCAGTCATTTCGATCTGGCGGCGGGGCAGCTCACCGTGGACCTGCGCCACAACATGAATGACCAGGAGGTCAGTGATGTCGCGGCGGGAACCATCAATGCCTCGCGGGTGTTCGACCTGGAGAACCAGGTTCCCGATCAGCGTTCGACCCTGACCCTGGGCTTCGACAGCGGCCGGGCCTTCCGGGGCTACCTGCGGGCCAATCGCTATGGCAGCTGGAAGTCCACCGGTGGCCTGTTCAGCCCCGGGGACGCCAGCGACGTGTCGGCCTACGGTTCTGAAATCCTGCTGGACCTGGAGGCGAAGTTCTCCTTCGGTTCGCGCTACGAAATCGCCATCGGCGGCGAGAATATCCTGGATGTGCTGCCGGACGACGAGCAGGATCCGGTGCTGCAGTTCCTGGGCGTGAGGCCGTCCTTGACTTCGCCCTTCGGCTTCAATGGTGCCTTCTACTACGCCCGCGCCGCCATGCATTTCTGAGTCTGCTGAACAAGGCCATGACAGGGGTGCATGCGTGAACAAGGCCTTCGTCACTGGCGGTTCCGGTTTCGTCGGCCGCAATCTGATTCGTCGGCTCAAGCGCGATGGTCTGGCCGTTGCCGCACTGGCCCGCTCGGAACAGTCGGCCAATGTGGTGGCCGGTCTGGGGGCGGTGCCGGTGCGCGGCGATCTGCTGGATGTCGCGTCGATGGCGGCGGGCATGGTGGGCTGTGACACGGTGTTCCATGCGGCCGCGACAGTGGATGAATGGGGGCCCCGGGCCTTGTTCTGGCAGGTCAATGTCGAAGGCACCCAGGCGGCGCTGGATGCGGCGAGACAGGCCGGAGTCGCCTGCTTCGTGCATGTGGGCACCGAGGCGGTCTATGCCGATGGCCGCTCGTCCCTGGCCGGCCTGGACGAAAGCATGCCGTTGCCGGCGCGGCCGCTGCCCCGTTATCCGGCGACCAAGGCGGAGGCCGAGCGGCGGGTCCTGGCGGCGAACAGCGAAACGCTGCGCTGTGTCAGCCTGCGGCCCAGGCTGATCTGGGGCAATGATGACAGCTCGGTGCTGCCGCGCCTGGTGGCGGCCGTCAGGGCCGGCCGCTTTGCCTGGCCGGATCACGGCCGGGCCCTGACCAGCACCGCGCACGTGGACAATGTCTGCGAAGCGCTGGTGCTGGCGGCCACCCGTGGCCGGGGAGGGGAGGCGTATTTCGTCAGCGACGGCGAGCCCACCAGCTTCCGTGAGTTCCTGGGGCCGCTGCTGGCCAGTCGTGGTGCGGAGCCGGGTGACAAGTCCGTGCCGGTGCCCGTGGCCAGCGCCTTCGCGACGGTGGCCGAGTGGCTGTGGGACAGCCTGCACCTGCCGGGCACGCCACCGGCACATCGCATGATGATCGAACTGGGCGCCAGGACGGTCACCGTGAACGATGCCAAGGCCCGGCGGGAGCTGGGCTACCGTCCCGTGATCACGCGGGAAGAGGGCCTGGCGCGTCTGGCCGCGAGCTGAACCCGCGGGCCGGGACCGCTAGGAGGCGCTCTTCTTCTGCTTCTGTTCCTGTTCCTCGCGGAACAGGTCCACGCATTCGGCGCTGAGTTCCGCGCCGGTCAGCTGCTGCGCGCGGCAGGTGGTGCGCAGGCGTTCGCGGGCGGCGCGGGCCAGGGCCTCGCGCTGCTGAGCCTCCAGGCGGGCCTGGCGGGTCTCGGTGTCATTGATGGCCTGGATGTACTCGCGCCACTGCGCGGCCTGCGGCCGGGTCTGGGTGAAGCGCACCGCCTCGGTGAAGGCCTCGTCCGCCTCCTTTCGCTTCTCCCGCTCGCCGGGGCCGGCCTGGTTGAAACGGGCGCTGCCCAGCAGCAGCCAGGCGTCAGCTTCTTCCTTGTCCTTGAGGCCGCCCTTCTTCAGCGCGGCTTCCAGGGCCTTTTCCGCCTCGGCGAACTTCTCGTCGGCCAGCAGCACCTGGCCGAGCCGGTAGGACAGGGTGCCCTTGTCGGACAGCTGCGCGGCCTCCTTCAGCACCACCGCGGCCTTGGCATGTTCGCGGGACTGGCTGAGCAGCTGGGACAGCAGCTCCAGGTTCTTGACCGTGCGCTTGACCACGCCGGCCTTGAGTTCCTTTTCCAGCAGCACCGCACCGCGATAGGGCGCCTCGAACAGCGAGTAGTACTGGGCCAGGGTGATCACGTCGGTTTCCTCGCCGACCAGACCACTGTTGTAGGCCGATTCCAGTACCGCGAAGGCATCGCGTGCCTGTCCCAGCTGGGAGTAGAGGGCGGCCAGCTGCTTCCAGTAATTCTTGTCCCCGGTCCACAGCTTGATCATCTCCTCCAGCAGGCGGGAGCGCGGCTTGTCGCGGGCCAGCTCGGCGTAGACGATGTTGGTCAGGTCGTAGTGCCGACGCACCGGTTTGGTGGCCAGCTGCAGGGCGCGCACGCTGTGCTTGCCGGCGGTCTCGTAGTCCTTCTGGTAGTAATAGGCCGCGGCCAGCAGGTAATAGGCATTGGCATCCGGCTTCTCCGCATCCTTGATCCATTGCTCCAGATAGCGGATGGCCAGCGGGTAGTTCTCCGCCCGGAAATGCAACTGGGCGATGTTGAAGCGCAGCTGCGCGTTCTTCTCGGCGCTCAGCGCGTCCAGCTTCAGGGCTTCCTCGAAGTCCCGGATGGCGGCCTTGTCCTGTTCCAGGTTGACGTAGGTGACCCCGCGGATTTCCAGCACCGAGGCCCGGTCGAAGGGCTTCATGCGGTCACCGCGGTTCTGCATCAGGCTGTTCAGCTCCGCCAGGGCCGTCTGGTACTGCTCCTCCTGCAGCTTCTCGTAGGCGCTGATCAGATCGCGCGCCACGGCCGGGCTGAGCGACTCGACCCGTTTGGTTGATTTGTCCTGCTTGTCATCCTGCGCGCCTGCGGGGCCGCCGAAGGCGAGCAGGGCCCCCAGGAACAGGACGGCAAGGCGGCGGGAGCGGAATAAGGGCATGGTGTTCTAGCCCTCGAGCTGGAAGGTGATCTGGGTCTGCACGCCGCGCCGTGGCTGCGCCTTGTTGTCCACCACCTTGGGCTGGAATTTCCAGCGCTCCACCGAGCGCAGGGCGGCACGGTTGAAGCAGGCGTTGGAGGCGTCCAGCACTTCGGCATTGACCACGGAGCCCTCCGGGGTGACGTCGAACTGGACCAGCACGTATTCGAAATTGGCTGCGCGGTTCTGGCAGCGGCTCGGGTACTGCGGCGGGATGCGCACCAGCGGCTGGGCATCACGGTCCGGATTGAAGGCGGCGCCGATGTTCAGGTCGGTCTTGGAGAAGTCCGGCAGCTCGCCGAGCTGGCCCGTCACGGTGGGCCGGAAGCTCACATCATGGGTGACCGGCGGCGGCGGTGGCGGCTGGTCCAGCACCGGGCGCTTGAATTCCAGATTCGCGTCGGTGCGGGTTTCCTTGATCTGACGGGTGACATTGATGTCCACCGAGCGATCCTCGCTCAGCTGGACCTCGCCCTGCTGCCGGATCAGGGCGGCCAGGGTCAGGAACAGGGCGATGGTCACCAAGACCGCGATGGGCAGGCTGGCAATCAGGCGGGCTTTGGGAGTCATCAGCGCGCCTCAGCTTTTCTTGGCCGACACGGCGACATTGGAGACACCGGCATCCTGAATGTCACCGAGCACGTCGAGCAGCACCTTGCTGTGCGCGCCCGCGTCGACCTGGATCACGGCCCGGCCCTTGGGGTTCTCGCGCCGCAGGCGTTCCACCGCGAAGCGCACGCCGTCCGGGGCGACCTGTTTCTTGTTGATCCAGATCTCGTTGTCCGCGGTGATCGCGACCAGCACCGAGATCAGTTTCTGCTCCTCGGCCGAGCCGGCCCGCGGCCGCTCGACCTCCACCCCCGGCTCCTTGATGAAGGTGGCCGTCACGATGAAGAAGATGAGCATGATGAAGACGATGTCGAGCAGCGGAGTGACATTGACGTCCTCCTCGTCGCCGCCTTCCTGTTTGCGGGAGGTGCGCTTGAGCATGGCCTATCGCTCCTGCTGCAGGGTCACGGCGGGTTCCACGCCCGCCAGACGGGACTGATCGACCACCGTGACCGTGGCCTGGGCCTCGGCCTGGGGCGCCACGCTGACCAGCACGACGCCGCGCGGTTCGCGGGCCCTGAATTCCTCGACCACCGGCTTGACCGAGCGCGGATCGATCATGCGCACGTCATTGACCATGACGAAGCCGTCATTGCGGACCGACAGGACCATGGTCGGCGGCGGCACGGTTTCCTCCTGCGGCGGATCGTCCTGGGGTGTGTTCAGGCCCAGGCCGACCTCGCGCACGAAGGTGGCGGTCACGATGAAGAAGATCAGCAGGATGAAGACGATGTCGAGCAGCGGGGTGATATTCACCTCGCCGGTGTCCGATGCATTGCCGGTGAGCCGGCGATGGCCGCCATGCGGCGTGCCGGGCTCGGCCTGGATCTCGAGGGTGTCGGCGAAATGCGCCACCGAGCGGGCCGCACGGCGATCCAGCAAGTTGATGAGGAAGACCCCCGACAGGGCGACCGCCAGTCCGGTCATGGTCGGAATCGTCGCCTTGGAGATGCCGGAGGCCATGACCCGGGCATTCGATGAGCCGGTGCCGGAGATGCTGTCGAACACCATGATCATGCCGGTGACCGTGCCAAGCAGACCGAGCAGCGGGGTGACCAGGATCAGGACCCGGATCAGGCCGAAGAACTGCTCGGCCGACAGCCGGTGCTCGGAGATCAGCCGCTCGCGGATTCGATGGGCCGCCCAGGAGGAGTGATCCGCGCGTGCCGCCCACAGTTCACTGGCCTGACGGGCGAGCCCACGCTGGCCGAAGCCGAAGTAGACCATGCGCTCGATGATCAGCGCCCACATGAAGAAGGCGGTGACCATGATGGCGCTGACCACCGGGCCGCCCGTGGCCAGGTAGCCGCGAATGACCGCCAGGGCCTGGATCGGGTTGAGATATTCGACCATTGTCGAGGGCCCGGATCAGCCCCGCTCGGCCATTTCGGCGATCAGGCCGGCGGATTGCTCCTCCAGCACCTGAGTCACGCGGCGGGACGAACCCGCGGCCAGGGCGTGCAGAATCAGCAGCGGGATCGCCGCGATCAGGCCCTGCACCGTGGTGACCAGCGCCTGCGAGATACCGCCCGCCATCAGCTTGGGATCGCCGGTGCCGAACAGGGTGATGGCCTGGAAGGTCACGATCATGCCGATCACGGTGCCGAGCAGGCCCATCAGCGGAGCCACCGCGGCCAGCACCTTGACCAGATTCAGGCCGCTTTCCAGTTTCGGCACTTCCTTGAGCACCGCATCATCCAGCTTCAGCTGCAGGGTTTCGATATTGGCTTCGCGGTTGTCCTGATAGACCTGCATGATGCGGCCCAGCGGATTGCTGGCGGAGGGCTGATCGGATTTCATCTGGCGGCGGACGGCCGCGCCGGTCAGGCTCAGTGCGATCCATTTGTAAGTGGCCAGCAGGACGCCGAATATGGCCACCGCGATGATGGCGTAGCCGATGCCGCCACCCTGGGCGACTCGCTCCTGGAAGGTGGGCTGTTCCACCACCAGACCCAGCAGGGTGCCCAGCGAAGGATCGATGACCCCGGCGACGAAGCCGTCACCGCGATGCGCTTCCACCCGTGCCGCCGCCTGGTTGGCGTTGCCGCCCGGCTGGCGCGGCAGATACTGCAGGGTGCCGTCCTCGAAGCGCAGGTACTCGCCATCGGACATGGCCACGAAGGGCCCGATGCGCACGACCTCGCGCTGGGTGGCGCGGTTGTCGGTGTCGATGACCGGCGCGTTGAAACGGACCACCTTGGCCTGCTCGCTGGCTTCCTGCAGCAGGGTGAACCACAGTCCCTCCAGCTGCACGATGCTGGGCAGGGTCTTGGACTGGGCGACTTCGACCAGCGCCTCGCCGCGACCCGGGAACTGGGCGGAGACCAGTGAATCCGCCAGCTGCTCGTTCAGGTCGCCGGCCGCGGCCCGGGCCGTGCCGAACAGCTCGCCGAACTCACCCTGGCGTTCTGCCAGCTGGGCGCGCAATTCGTCCAGCTTGCGGTCGTTGTCATTGCGCACCCGCTCCAGGCGGGCCGCCTCCTCTTCCGCGGCCTTGACCGCGGCGCGAATCTTGGCCAGTTCGGCTTTCTGCTGATCCCGCTCGCGCAGGAAGCGGGCTTCCCGCTCCCTGTTCTGGGCGCTGACGGCCTGACGCTCCTGCTTGACCGCGCGCAGCACGTCATCCAGCGAGGTGTTGTTGGATTCGGCAGCGCCGGCCACGCCCACGGCGAGGGTGGACAGCAGCAGGGCCCGGGCGATATGCCGGCAAAGCGGCAGCGGACGGATATCCAGTGTCATCACGGCGGCTCCCTAGTTGGCGGCTTGCGGGGCCGTGACCGGCACCGTCATCAGATTGGGCGAAATCAGTTCCTTGGCCATGCGCAGACCGGTGCGCACATGCGGCAGGAAGCTGCGGTCCAGGTCGGTCCAGCCGCCGGTCTTCGGATCGAAGATCTTCAGCACGCTGTCGTCATCGGTTTTGAACATCAGGGCCAGACGACCCACCCGCAGGAACTCGACATTCTCGTAACTGGCCCCGCCGGTCTCGATGTCGCCACGGTAAGCCTCGATGGTGCGGCCGTACTCGTTCTCGATCTGGTAGGCCTCGACGATCAGTCGGTAGCGCTGGGCGGCGGACTGGCTCGGGTCGTCCATCAGCTGACGCAGTCGCGCGATGCGATCGGCGCGCTCCTTGGGCTGGAAGGGCAGGTCGCGCTCGACCAGCTTGTCCAGCGCGTCGAGCATGTCTTCCATCAGCGGCTGTACCGAGCGCTGCAGGCCGGAGATGTTGTCGATGTCGGCCCGCAGCGAGGCGATCTCGCGCTCCTGCGCTTCGGCCTGACGGCGCTGGGAAGCGTTGTAGCGCTCGAGCTGTTCGAGCTGCTTGAGATTGGCCCGGTAGTCGTTCAGCAGATTCTGCGTCTGCGCATCCAGGTCATCGATGCGCTTCTGTGACGCGGCCGCAGCCTGCAGGCTGCTCTGACTGATCTGGACGACCTCGGCGAGAGGCTGGGCGGCCAGCGTCACGCCGCTCAGCCCGAGGCCCATGGCCAGGGCCAGATACCCCGCAGCCCGCGAGCGCCGGGGCGAAGTCGCCGCAACCGGCGGAATGCTGCACGTCATGCTCATCTCCTTCCACTCTCCGCATGCCCCGCGGCGCCGGAGCGGTCCGGGGCGCAGGGACTGCAGGCTGTTGCCTTGTTGGTTCAATGGCGGTGGATCGTAACAGGAAAGACATAATCCGCAAGCCGGGCCCGGAAGCTGGCTTGGGGGCGCCGCCGGTCAGCGGGTTGGCGGACTGGAATTTATAACGATATGATCGGTTTACTCGCGGTGCTCACGGGGGCAGCCCCTGCAGCTGTTTCGGGGACCCGGCGGCACCGCAAGCGGGAGTTTTAGGGATCAGTTCCGGGAAAACCGGAGGGGAGTTTTGATGCGTAAAGAGCAACTGCGCGCGCTTCGGCGTGCAGGTCCGCGAATGATGTGGACCGGGGTCTTCGGCATCGTGGCCGGCTTTACCGGCGCCGCGATGGCACAGGATGGCGACAGCAAGAAATCGGTGGACGAAATCGTCGTCACCGGGTCGCGTATCCAGCAGACCAACCTTGTGACCAACAGCCCGGTGACGCAGGTGGGCAGCGACGAAATCAGCCTGCAGGGCACGGTGAGGGTGGAGGACATGCTCCGCACCCTGCCGCAGATCTACCAGAACCAGGGCACCGGCCAGTCGAATGGCGCGACCGGTACGGCGACCCTGAACCTGCGCAACCTGGGTGACGAGCGCACCCTGGTCCTGGTCAACGGCCGCCGCCTGCCGGCGGGCTCGCCGATCCAGGGCGGCATCGGGGCCGACATCAACCAGATCCCGGCCGCGCTGATCGACCGGGTCGAGGTCCTCACCGGTGGCGCCTCGGCGACCTACGGTTCGGACGCCGTGGCCGGCGTGGTGAACTTCATCATGCGCGACGACTTCGAAGGCGTGCAGCTGGACACCCAGTACAGTGTCTACCAGCACGGCAATGATGACGGTGGCATCCAGCAGATCGTCACCGATGCCGGCTACGACGTCGCCAGCAGCACAGAGACGAATGGAGATACCAAGGACTTCTCCATCATCATGGGCGGCAACCTGGATGGCGGCAAAGGCAATGTCACGGGTTACCTGACCTACCGTGATATCAAGCCGGTCACCCAGGCGGTGCGCGACTACAGCAGCTGCGCGCTGAACAATGACGCCACCGGCTGCGTGGGCTCGAGCACCATTCCGCAGGGCCGCTTCCTGGGCATCGGCAACGATGAGTTCGACTTCATGGTCCAGGGTGACCAGTTCGTCGACCGCATGGGGACGACCTTCAACTTCGGGCCGTTCAACTACTTCCAGCGCCCGGATGAGCGCTGGACGGGCGGCATGTTTGCCCACTATGACGTGACCGACAAGATCGAAAGCTACATGTCGGCCATGATCATGGACGACCGCACCGTGTCGCAGATCGCGCCTTCCGGCAACTTCGGCCACACCACGACCCTGTCCTGTGGCAATCCGCTGTTGTCCGATCAGCAGTTCGAAGCCATGTGCGGCCAGTTCGGCCTGACCCGCGACGACGTGCAGGACGTGCTGAACCTGCGTCGCAACGTGGAAGGCGGCAACCGCCAGCAGGACCTGCGTCACACCAGCATCCGCAGCGTGTTCGGCTTCCGTGGTGAACTGAGCAGCGTGTGGAGCTTCGATGTCTCCGGCCAGTTCTCCGAAGTGAGCATGGAGAACACCTACCTCAACGATCTGTCCATCGCCCGCATCCAGCGTGCCCTGGACGCGGTCGAAGACCCGGCCACGGGTGAGGTGGTCTGCTCCTCGGTGCTCAACGGCACCGACCCCAACTGCGTGCCCTGGAACATCTTCAGCGAAGGTGGCGTGACCCAGGAAGCGCTGGACTATCTGACCCTGCCGCTGTTTGCCCGTGGCACCACCGACCAGACCGTGCTGACGGGTTACGTGTCGGCCGACCTGGGCAACTACGGCTTCAAGATGCCGGGCTCCTCCGCCGGCGTGGCCGTGGTGCTGGGTGTGGAAAAGCGTGACGAGGCTCTGGACTTCAATCCGGACTTCGGCTTCCGCTCCGGCGACGGTTCCGGCCAGGGCGGCGCGACCGGCGCGGTCAGCGGCGGTTATGACGTGACCGAGTTCTTCCTCGAGTCCAACGTGCCGCTGGTCGAGGATGCGCCCTTCGCGCAGCAGCTGGGCCTGGATATCGGCTATCGCTACTCCGACTACTCCACCGGCGTGACCACCAGCACCTACGGCCTGCGCGCCGGCTGGACGGTGAACCCGACGGTGAAGTCGCGGGTTAGCTTCCAGAAGGCGGTGCGTGCGGCCAACGTGCAGGAGCTGTTCCTGCCGCAGGGCTTCAATCTGTTCGACATCGACCCGGATCCCTGCGGTGGCCCGGTCACCAACGGCATGACGGAAGCCGGTCGGACCTTCGAGGAGTGCGCGCGTAGCGGCGTGACGGCCGAGCAGTTCGGCAACATCCAGAACAACCCGGCGGGCCAGTACAACTTCCTGCAGGGCGGTAACCCGAATCTGGAGCCGGAAGAGGCCGACACCTTCTCGGTGGGCATCATTCTGACGCCGGAAATGATCGCCGGTCTGACCGTGAGCCTGGACTACTACGACATCGAGATCACCGAAGGCATCTCCAACATCGCTCCGGATTTCATCCTGGAGCAGTGCCTGGACGGCAACCTGGATCAGTGCCAGTTCGTCAACCGCAACGCCACCCGTGGTGATCTGTGGATCGGTTCCGATATCAACTCCAGCGGTCACGTGGTCGCCCTGCAGAACAACCTGGCCATCGAGAGCGTTCAGGGCTTTGACCTGGTCGTGGATTACAAGATGGATCTGGGTCGCAACGGCACGCTGAACTTCAACAACGTGCTGGGCCTGATCACTACCTGGGATCAGCAGGAGATTGCTGCGGCTCCGGTGGTCGACTGCAAGGGCAACTGGAATGCCAGCTGCGGCTTCCCGACCCCGGATCTGCAGAACAATCTGCGGGCCACCTGGAACACGCCGTGGAACGTCCGGGCCAGTGCGCTGTGGCGTCACATCAGCGAGGTCAAGGATATCGAGGGTCGCGTCGATCTGGGCGCGGTCAACTACTTTGACCTGGCCGGTGTGTACGAATTCAGCGAGAAGCTGTCGGCCCGCGTGGGTATCAACAACGTGCTCGACGAAGCGCCGCCGATTGCCGGCGGCCGTGCAGGTCCCAGCGTTCAGGGTAACGGCAACATCTTCCCGGGCATGTATGACGCCCTGGGTCGCTACATGTTTGTCGGCCTCAGCGTGAAGCTCTAAGCCGGATGAGCGTGGCGCCCCTGCGGGCGCCACCCCGCCAGATCAACGCCCGTGCCTGTCACGGGCGTTTTTTTTTCGACCGCAGCAAACACATCCGCTACCGTGTGCGGCACACTCTTGCAGAGCCGCGAACAGGACGTTCCGGCCATTCGAAAGGACATGAACATGCACAACAGAACAGCTCTGATCATCGCCATTTGCAGCCTGGGCCTGGGCGCCTGCGCCACCAGCGGCAGCGGTGTCGACCAGGCTGGCGGCGCCACGGCGCAGCCCGCGCAGGACGCCGAGGGCGAGACACAGGCCGCTGGCAGCACCGATGATCAGGCCGCCGCAGAGGACCCCAATGCCATCGAGTGCAAGACGGTGATCATCACCGGCACCCGCGTGGGTACCCGGCAGTGCCTGCCGCGCAGCGAGTGGGAGCGGATGCGTGCCGCGTCCCAGGATGCTACCCAGCGGGTCCAGCAGCGCTCCGCGCATGGCCAGGGGCCGATGACCCAGGGCGGCGGCAGCTGAGGGCTGCGTTTCAGGGCGCCGGCTCCCGCGCGCCCGATTCGCCCTGCAGGATCGCGATCTTGCTGGCATAGCGTCGCTGCAGGCTGCCCTGGCTCGCGCTGTCGCGGGCCAGGCGCAGGCTGTCCTCCACCTGGCGCAGGTCGTCCTGGCGCAGGGCGATGCGCGCGCGCAGAAAATGAAACTGGTGCTCGTCGGATTTGCGCTTCAGGGCCTGACGCAAGCTGGCGAGAGCGGCCTCGAGGTCATCCGCCTCGTAGGCCTGCAGCGCGCGCTGGTAGTGATAATAGGGGTTGCTCAGGCGGTGGCGTTCGACCTGCTGGTCGAAGTGCCGGGCCAGCGCCTCGTGACCCAGGCGTCGGTGCAGGCGTGACAGGTTGGACAGCGCGGACTTGTCTCCTGGCGCCTGTTCCAGGGCCTGGTGGTAGGCGGCAGCAGCCTCGCGCTCATGCCCGTGGCGGGCGTAGAGCGCACCCAGATTGATCCAGGCGGCGGACAGCCGGGGCCCCAGCTGCAGCGCCTGACGGAAGTGGATGAAGGCGCCGCGTGCGTCCTGTGCCTGCATGGCGGCCACCCCGAGATTGTTGAAATACAGCGCGTGCGCCTCCTCGTCGGAGATCTGCCGGGTCGGATAGTTGCCCTGGTAGTCCTCGATGTTGAAGTCCACCACCTGGTCGCTCCAGGCGCGGCTGTCGCCGCCGCCTCGACGGACCAGCACGTTGATGTGCCGGTCCAGCACCACCCAGTCGCCCTGCGCATTCCACACCGGCGGAATCTCCACCAGCTGATAGCTGACGCTGAGTCCGGCCAGGCGGGCGAGGGAGACGAACAGATTGGTGTAGGAGAGGCAGTTGCCGGCCTTTTGCTCGAAGGTCTGGGCGGCGCTGAGCGTGAGCTGGTGCTGGTAGTCCACGGCCAGATGGCCGGATGCGAGCATGCCGCTGATCAGCAGGCGCAGTCGTCTGGCCGAGCCGTAGGTGTCTCCGATCCGGTCGTTCACGAACTGCCGCATGGCCTCGCTGGGAGCAAGGATCGGGCCGGTGTCGGCGGCGGGCACGGCGAGCGGTTCACCGAACAGCGGCGCGCCGCTCAGCACATCGGCGATGTCCACCGGAGCCCAGGGCGGCGGCGGCGGCCGGTTGGCGCAGCCGCTGCCCAGCGCCAGCCCCAGGATCAGGCCGGCCGCGGCGAGCCCACGCTCAGCTTTCGCCACGTTCACGCAGGGCGTCCAGCTTGGCCGAATAGCGCGCCCGACTGCGTTCGCCCGGCGCCAGGCGCAGGGCGCGCTTGAGGTCGTGCGAGGCGCCCTGTCGGTCACCCTGCTGCCAGGCCAGTCGGGCGCGCAGGAAGTAGAACTGATGGTCCTGCTTGTGGCGGGCAATGGCCTGGTCGATCAGCTTCCGGGCGCCGCGACGGTCGCCGGATGCCATCGCGGCCAGGCTGCGCTGGTAGAAGTAATAGGGGTCCTGCTCTCGCAGGCCGATCAGCCGCGCCTCCACCCGGGCCGCGCGCTCCTCCCGGCCGGTGGCGTGATAGAGCAGGGCCAGGCCGGACAGGGCCGCCGGATTGCTGGGGTCCAGTGCCAGCGCGCGCAGGTAGGCGCTTTCGGCTCGCGAGTGATCATCCCGCAGCCGGTGCCAGGTGCCGAGGTTGGTCCACAGGGCATCGAAACCGGGGGCCAGCGCATGGGCGGCGGCGAAATGGGCCAGGGCGGAGGCCTGGTCGCCGGCCTGCATCAGCTCCACCGCCCGGTTGTTGTAGAAATGTGCGAATGCCACCTCGTCCGCCACCTCCTGGCGCGGATAGTGACCCTGGAAATCGGCGATGTTGAAGTCCACGGCGTAATCGCGCCGGAAAGTGCCGTGGATGCGCAGCTTGTGCAGCACGGTGTTGATATGGCTGTCGCGCACCACCCACTGGCCGTCACGCTCCCATTGTGGAGGCACCTGCACCAGCTGGTAGCTGACTTCCAGCCCGGCCGCACGCGCCAGGGCGACGAACAGATTGGTGAAGGAGAGGCAGTTGCCCTGGCGGCTGGTGAAGGTGCCCAGTGCGGTATCGGTGCGCCCGGGGCGGTATTCCAGCGCCAGCAGGCCGGCATCGATCATGGCCTTGAGCAGCTGCTGCAAGCGCTGCCCGTCCGCGGCCCGGGAATCGACGTGCCGTTCGACGAAGGCCTGCATGGCCGGGCTGATCTGCAGGATCTGCTCCTGCGGGACCGGCTGCACCCTTGCAAGCTGATTCAGGCCCGGGGCGGACAGCAGGTCCTCGGGTGCATGCAGGGCCCGGCCCGGCAGCGGCCCGACGCTGGCGCAGGCGTTGAGCAGGGTACAGAGCAGAGCCAGGCAGCCGCAAGCCCGCCGCCGCGCGGCCGGAAGACTCGAGTCCGCTGGCTGCATTTGCGCCTCCCCGTCGGTCGACCTGCTCGGGACTTGGAGCCCCATGCTGCCGGAAAGTGCCCGCGGTCGCAGCACGACCGTCCGGCGGGTGGGCTTTGCAGCAGAATAGTACATGGTGGTATCTTTCCGCTCTTTCAAACCTCGGGGAATTAGGGATGAGCAACGATCGCCCGGCTTCTGTCGGCCGTATTGCGCGTGTGAGCTGGCTTTCGCTGGCTGCCGCCTTTGTCGCTGCGCCTGCCTTTGCGCAGGATGCTGAACAGGTCAATATCGAGGCCGCCGACGCTGCCGCCGCCGCTGCCGAAGAGCAGGAGACGCCGCTGGATCTGGGGTCGGTGCATGTCACCGGCTCGCGCATCAAGCAGGCCAACCTGACCAGTTCGAGCCCGGTCACCGTCGTCAGTGACACCGAAATCAGCTACCAGGGCACCGTCCGGGTGGAGGATCTGATCAACTCGCTGCCGCAGGCTTTCGCCGATCAGGGCGGCAACCTGTCCAATGGCGCCACCGGTACCGCCACCGTGAACCTGCGCAACATGGGTTCCGAGCGCACCCTGGTGCTGATCAACGGCAAGCGGATGAACTCCGGCGACCCGCGTGAGCTGGCGCCTGACCTCAACACCATCCCCGCCGCGCTGATCGAACGCGTCGAAATCGTCACCGGCGGTGCCTCCGCCGTGTACGGTTCGGACGCCGTCGCCGGGGTTGTCAACTTCATCATGAAGCAGGACTTCGAAGGCATCGAGATCGATTATCAGCATGGCTTCTACATGCATGAGAACGACAACGATCCGGCGCAGGCCCGGCTGGACGCAGTGGGCTTCCAGAAGCCCTCGAGCAGCGTGACCGACGGTCACTCCGACACCCTGAGCATCGTGATGGGCTCGAACTCCGCCGACGGCCTGGGCAACTCCACGGTCTACGCGGTGTTCCGCAACCTGAACGCCCTGCGTCAGTCGGAGCGCGACTTCTCGGCCTGTGCCGTGGGTGGCGACAGCCAGAGCTGCATCGGCTCCGGCACGACCTTCCCGACCCACTTCCTGGCCTTCAATCAGGATTTCTCGGATTCGCGCAATCTGATCATCGATCAGAGCACCGGCAACACGCTGCGGAACTTCAACGGCGCCACCGATACCTTCAACTTCGCGCCGTTCAACTATTACCAGCGCAACAACGAGAACATCACCCTGGGTGGCATGTTCTCGCGCGAGATCAACGAAACCACCATGGCCTACATGGACCTCAGCTTCACCGAGGACCGGACCAATGGTGTGATCGCGCCTTCCGGCGTGTTCGGCACGGTGTCCCAGCTGCGCTGCGACAACCCGCTGCTGTCCGACGACATGGTGCAGCAGCTGTGCACCGATCTGGGCTACGGCCCGACCGACACCGCCAATGTGTTCCTGCTGCGGCGTAACGTCGAAGGCGGCGCGCGTGATGACGATCTGACCCACCAGAGCCTGCGCAGCGTGTTCGGGGTGGAAGGCGAGTTCGACTACATGGGCTCCTGGTCCTATGACGTCTTCGGTCAGTTCTCCCGCGCCAAGCTGAACCAGATCTATCGCAACGACATGTCCATCACCCGTCAGAACCGCGCGATCGACGCGGTGCAAGATGATGATGGCAACATCGTCTGCCGCTCCGTGGTCGACGGCACCGATCCGAACTGCGTGGTCTACAACATCTTCGACACCAACGTCGATGTGGATCCGGCCGCGCTGGCCTACATCCAGACCCCGGGTCTGCTGTCCGGCAGCACCGAGCAGCGCATCTTCGGCGCGTCCATCAGCGGTGTCCTGGACAATGTCTTCATGCCGGGCTCCTCGCAGCCGGTGGGCCTGGCCCTGGGTATCGAGCGTCGCTCCGAAGAAGCCGTGTTCGAAACCGACGTGGCCTTCCTCACCGGCGATCTGGCCGGCCAGGGTGGTCCGACCGTCGGCACCGGTGGCGAGTACAACCTGAGCGAAGTCTTCCTGGAAGCCCGCCTGCCGCTGCTGCAGGATCGCTCCTGGGCCTATGACCTGAACCTGGACCTGGGCTACCGCTTCTCCGACTACAGCTCCACCGACTCGACCCACACCTACAAGGCACAGGTCAGCTGGGCGCTGAATCCGGAAATCAATGTGCGCGGTGGTTATAACCGGGCGGTGCGGGCGCCGAACATTGTCGAAATCGCCGAGCCGATTTCGGTCAATCTGGCCGGCAACACCGATCCCTGCGCCGGCGATCCGAACGCGGAAGATCCGTCTGCCCGGCCTTCCGCCTCAGCCGAACAGTGCGCCAACGATCCGGTCATCGCCCAGCGTCCTGAGCTGTATGGCAACATCGAGCCCAATCCCGCCAACCAGTACAACGGCCTGTATGGCTCCGCGCCCGGCCTGGAACCGGAAAAAGCGGACACCTATACGATGGGCGTGGTCTGGACTCCTGAGTTCGTGCGCAACCTCAGTGTCACCCTGGACTATTTCAACATCGACGTGCAGGGCACTATCGATCGCTACGGTGCCGACAACGTGTTGCAGGAGTGCTATCGGAACGGCAACCTTTGTGATCTGATCAACCGCGATCCGAACACCGGCAGCCTGTGGCTGGGCACCAATGGTTTTGTCAACAACCAGATCCTGAACACCGGTTCCATCGCGGTGGAAGGTATTGATCTGGGTGTGAACTACCGGTACGACCTGGGCGACTGGGGTATGCTGAATACCGAACTGGTCGGCGCCTACAATCTCGACGAAACCGTCGAGCCGGTGCCGGGTGGCGATACCTATAACTGCGAAGGCCGCTACGGCTTGGCTTGCGGTGTGCCGAAGCCGGACTGGCGTCACAAGCTGCGCACCCGCTGGGCGACGCCGTACCACGGCATCGAGGCTTCTCTGGCCTGGCGTTTCATCGGTGGTGTGAGCGCTGATTCCGCGACGAACCCTCCTGATCCGGATACCGGTCTGCCTACGGCCCCGCCAGCCGAGCGCTCGCTGGCTTCGCGCAGCTACATCGACCTGGGTGCCACCCTGCCGTACGATCGCTTCATGTTCCGCGTGGGCCTGAACAACCTGCTGGACAAGGATCCGCCGGTGATCGGCGACTCCCTGCCGGGTGTGGTCGGCAATGGCAACACCTTCCCGCAGATCTACGACGCGCTGGGTCGCTACGTCTTCGTCGGGGTGACCGCCGAATTCTGATCCGGCCACCCGTCCGATACCAAAAACGCCCCTTTCGAGGGGCGTTTTTTTTTTGGGCTCTGGAGACTCCGGGCACTGCTTGTTCCGCTGCCCCGTTGACGGGTGGTCGTGAGCCGACACTTCCGGGAGCGCCCCGTCGGGGCGTCGATCTACTGTCTCAGCAGCAGGGAGCCGGCAATGATCATGCGGATGATGACGATCATCTGCTGGGCCGTCTTCTCGCGTTCGGCCGGACTTTGATCCATGGCCGTACCGCCCAGGGCAAAGACCAGCCGGGTGATGCCCTTGGAGGCCAGTTCGGGCTGGCGGATGCGGCGACCGGCCGCGGCGGACAGCCGGATCAGGTCCTCGCGCAGTTCGTCTTCAAAGTACTGCAACTGACGGTCGATCGCCCGCTTGAACTCGGTGGAGCCGGCACTGCCTTCGCGCAGCAGCAGGTGGAGATACTTTTCGTCCGCCTGCAGCTGTTCCATGAAAAGCTCGACCGAGCTCTCCACCACGCTGCGATCACGGCTGACCCGGTTGCGGGCCTCCCGGATGATGGTGCGCAGGGCACCGCCGGCCTGATCGATCAGGGCGACGGCCAGTTCATCGATGTCGCGGAAATGCCGGTAGAAGCTGTTCGGCGCGATGCCCGCCGCACGGGCCACCTCGCGCAGGCCCAGGGTGGAGACACTGCGGTTCGGTCCGAGCAGTCGCAGGGCGGCGTCGAGCAGGTCCTGGCGATCGATCTGGTGCTTGGCGCGGGCTGGCGGTGGGACGGGCAAGGGCATGTCGGGTTGGCGTGAACAGACAACTCTACACCATCCGCCGCCGGCTCATCGGGCCGCTCGGGGATGGTTCAGGATGGTGGCTTGTCGCCGTTCAGACGGTCCCACTGGTGGCTCCAGTTGATCGCCTCCGCGGCCGCGAGCGGGCGACTCAACAGGTAACCCTGGCCGATGTCGCAGCCGATGTTTCGGAGCAGTTCCCATTCCTCGGCCTGCTGCACGCCCTCGGCGACCACCACCATGCCCAGCTCGTGGCCCAGCTGGATGCTGTTGTTGACGATGCTGCGCAGGTCGTCGTCGCGGGTGCAGTCCGTGACGAACTGCTGGTCGATCTTCAGCTCGGTGAAGGGCATGCTGCGCAGCCGCGACAGACCGGAATCCCCGGTGCCGAAGTCATCGATGGACAGACCGAAACCCTTCATGCGGAACCGGCTCATCACGTCATAGAGTTCGGCGCCGGTATCCAGCTGGCTTTCGGTCAGTTCGATGGTGACCTGGCGGGGTGAGACGCCCCGATTGCGGGCAATGGCCTCGACGTGTTCGGGCAGGTCCAGCTTGCTCAGGGTGGCGGCGGAGAGGTTGATGGAGACGTTGAAGTTGTAGCCCATCCGGTTCCACATGCCCAGCTGCCGCAAGCTGGCCTCCAGGATCAGATGGGACAGGCGATGAATCTGGCCGGTGCTCTCGGACATCTCGATGAACTCCGAAGGGGAGACCAGATTGCCCTGTTTGTCGCTGACCCGCACCAGGGCCTCGAAACCCAGCACACGGTTGTCGGCAATGCGCACCTGAGGTTGGTAATGCATCTCGATGCGCCGCGCCTTGAGCGCCTCGCTCAGGTCGTCCTGGGAAAATCGGGCGATGTTGGGATCGGGGTCCTGGCTGTCCGGCTGGTAGCGGCTCAGGGCTTCGATCAGGTCCTCCGGATTGAAGGGCTTGCCCAGCACGCCAAGCACATCAAGGCCCAGCTCGGACGCCATGCGGGACACGCCGAAGCGCAGGCGGCCCTCCATGGAGGAGATCAGGACGACCGAAAGGCGCTCGCTGCGCCGGGCCAGCTCACGAAGCAATTCCACGCCATCCATGCCGGGCATGTTCAGGTCGCAGAACAGGATCTGGGCAGGCCGGCTGGCCATGGCCTCCATCGCTTCGCCGCCATTTTGCGCCTCGCCGATATCGCGCAGATCCAGGGATTCCAGCAGCTCGCGCAGATAGCTGCGGATGGCGCGGGAGTCATCGGCGATCAGGATGCGGCAATGCCTGACCATGTGCAGCACGTCGCTGGGTCGCTTGTCTTGCGTCATGAAACCGGCCTCCATCGATCGGCTCAGGCTGCCATGCGCGCTGCAAACAAAATGAGAAGTCGCGGTGATGCCGGGCTCGGCGGGAGACGGCGATGCCGCCAGCCGCGGCTGGCGGCTGGCCTAGAAATCGTCGAAGTCTTCGAAATCCGGCTCTTCCGAGGGCGGCTTGCCATCGTGGATCGCGGACCAGCGCGACTGCAGGTAGGCGCTGCGCACGAAGAGGTAAGGGTCAAGCTGATCCTTGAGCAGGGCGTCGGCATTGAGCAGCTGGGCACGCAGCTGGATCGCGTCGAGCAGGTTCAGGCCCCAGATCAATCCGCCTTCATCGCGAATGTGCGTGGTGGGATTGAGCGGAATGTCGACGATCCGCCCCAGCAGATCCCGATTGGTGCTGGGCCCAAGGAAGGGCAGCATCAGATACCAGCCCTCACCCACGCCCCAGCGGCCGAAGGTCTGACCGAAGTCCTCGCTGTGGTGGGGCAGGCCCCAGTGGCTGGCCACGTCGATGAAGCCGGCCAGGCCAAAGGTGCTGTTGACCAGAAACCGCCCCAGATCCGAGCTGCCGTCCAGAAACTTGCCCTGCAGGAACTGGTTGACGATGGTCGAAGGGTAGAACAGATTGGCGAAGAAATTGTTGATGCCGGTGCGCATGAAGCCCGGCACCACTTTCTTGTAGCCGACAGCCACCGGGCGCAGCACGAAGCGGTCGGCCGTGCTGTTGAAGCTGTAAACGCCGCGGTTCAGGGTTTCCAGCGGGTCTGCCGGATCATAGCTAGGGCGGTGGGCGCAGGCGGCCAGGCAGAGGGTGGCCAGCAGCAGGAGCAGGCGGGCCGGGCCGGGACGATTGGGCCGGGCCAGGCGCCGGCTGGCGCGGGCCGGCGTTCCCGGAGGCAACAGGACGGAACGGGTCATGATGGGCGGGACAGCCTTGTCGGGCCGCGCGGCAGGCGCCGTGGCGGCCTAGCTGGCCTGTTCCTGCAGCTTGGCGATCAGGCTGTCGAGGCCTCCCCGCTGGATTTCCGCCGCGTAGGTGCCGCGATAGTTGGTGACCAGGCTGATGTTGTCCACCGCCACGTCATAGACCAGCCACCGGTCCTCCAGCTTGCGCATCCGGTATTCCATCTTGACCGGCTCCGAACCGGGGCTCTTGATGGTGCTGGAAACCTGGGCCCGGCCAGGCTTGGGCCCGAGTTCGGCAGGGCTGAACTGCACCTGCTCGTTGCTGTACTGCAGCAGGGCGTTGCCATAGGTCTTCACCAGCAGGGTCTTGAAGCTGTCCAGGAACTTCTTCTGCTGCTCGGCGCTGGCCTTTTCCCATTGCGAGCCCAGCACCAGACGGCCCATCAGCGGGAAGTCGAAATGGGGCAGGACCACCTCGTCCACCATGCCGTAGAGCCGTGTGGGGTCGTCGCTGAGCGCCTCGCGATCCGCCTTGATGCGGCCGAGCAGGGTTTCCGCCACCGTGCGGATCAACTGATCCGGGGACAGGCCCTTGGCTTCCACGGCCGGCTTGCTGGCCGCCTGAGCCGGCTCGGCCAGGGCGATCTGGCCGGGCAGGGACAGGACGGCGGCGAGCGCGAACAGAGGCAGCGAAAGTGTCTTGGTCATGCTCATGAAGACCGTGTCCTTGGTGGATTTGTTTCGTGCATTCTATCGTGTTGCTGCGCCATTGACAGGCCGAAGTGAGCGGCCAGACGCTCGGCGATGGCGGCGCCGGCCTCGAACAGGCCGGGCGGCTGCTGCAGGTGGTCGCGCATCTGGGTCATCTCCAGGCCGGCATAGCCACAAGGGTTGATACGAGCAAAGGGTTCCAGGTCCATGTCGATGTTCAGCGACAGGCCGTGATAGCTGCAGCCATGCCGGATACGCAGTCCCAACGAGGCAATCTTGCGCTGGTTGACATAGACCCCGGGCGCCGCCTCGCGCCGCTGGGCACTGATGCCGAAGCCATTCAGGTAATCGATCAGCACCTGTTCGATGCCGTGGACCAGGGCCCGCGGACCGATGTGCAGGCGTTTCAGGTTGAGCAGGGGGTAGACCACGATCTGCCCGGGGCCGTGATAGGTCACCTGGCCGCCCCGGTCGGTCTGCACCAGCGGGATGTCGCCCGGGGCCAGCAGGTGCTCGGGTTTGCCGGCCAGGCCCTGGGTGAACACGGGCGGGTGCTCGACCAGCCAGATCTCGTCATCGCTGCTGGCATCGCGGCCGTCATTGAAGGCGCGCATGTCGGCGAACACCTGGCGGTAGTCCGCCCGGCCCAGGCGCTTCAGCCTGAGCTGGGCAGAGCGCGTGCGGTCAGTTGCCGCGGTCACGGGATGGGCTCACAGGCTGGTCACGATGCCCTGGACACCGGCAAGCTCGCGATAGACCGCTTCGATCTGCGCGGCGCCGCTGGCCCGGATGCTCAGGGTCAGCGCCACGTACTTGCCATTCCGGCTGGCTCGCTGGTGAACATCCGTGATTTCCGCGTCATCACCCAGGGAATGCAGGATGCAGGCCCGCACCGCTTCCACCGCCTCGGGCTGACAGATCAGCTTGAAGGGATAGTCGCAGGGGTATTCCAGGTTCTCGAGGGCGGCGTGCAGGCTCATCGCTGGACGAACAGCATCAGCTCGTCGCGCAGACGCTGCCAGATCGAGCCCAGTGGCGCGTCGCCCAGCGCGATCAGGGGAATGGTCTTGAGCGCCTTGTCCCCCAGGCTGACCTCGACCGCGCCAATGGCCTGCTCGGCCACGACCGGCGCGATCAGGCGCTGATCCAGCTGGGGGGTGAGGGTGAGGTCGGCGCCGCGACCGCGGGGCACGGTGACGTAGACATCCTGCGAGGCCCCCAGATCCAGCAGGGGATTGGCCGCCTTCCAGATCTTCGCCTGGGCCAGGGTCTCGCCCTGGCTGGCCACGCGCACCGTCTCGAAAAAGCGGAAGCCGTAGTTGAGCAAGGCTTCGCTGGAGTCGATCCGGTGCTTGGCGCTGGGGGTGCCCAGGACCACGGCAATCAGGCGCATGCCGTCGCGCTGGGCCGAAGAGACCAGACAGTAGCCGGCGGCCTCGGTGTAGCCGGTCTTGACCCCGTCCACGCTGCTGTCGCGCCACAGCAGCTTGTTGCGATTGGACTGGCTGATGCCGGCGTAGCTGAACTCCTTTTCCGAGTAGTAGCGGTACTGCTCGGGAAACTCGCGGATCAAGGCGCGGGCCAGCAGGGCGATGTCACGGGCGCTGGAGTGATGCTCCGGTGCGGTCAGGCCGGTCGCATTCAGGTAATGGGTATCGGTCATGCCGAGGCGGACGGCATGCTGGTTCATCCAGGCGGCGAAGCTGTCCTCGCCGCCGGCGAGGTGCTCGGCCAGCGCGATGCTGGCGTCGTTGCCGGATTGCACGATCATGCCGCGCAGCAGATCCTCCAGCGAGACCTTGTGGCCCACCTCGATGAACATGCGCGAGCCTTCGGCCTTCCAGGCCCTTTCGCTGACATGCACCATGTCGGTCAGGGCCGCGTTGCCGGCGCGCAATTCATGGAAGACGATGTAGGCCGTCATCAGCTTGGTGATGGAGGCCGGGTCGAAGCGCTGGGTGGCGTTGCGTTCCGCCAGCACCTGGCCGCTGAGATGGTCGACCAGGATGTAACTGCTCGCCTCGAAGGCCGGGGCCTCGGGGGTGGGCAGCGGCGGTCGAGCCTGCGCCGTGCAGATCAGCCCGCCGAGCAGCAGGGTCAGGGAAACGATGCGGATACGAACGCTCATGGATAAGTCAGGACCGGGTTGAAGCCAAGTTCGCGCAGTGCCTGCGCCTGGGTGTCTGCATCCTGCGCCGTGGCAAAGGGGCCCTGCATGACCCGACACAGCGCATCGCCGCTGTCGGCGCCGGACTGGACTTGCAGGGCCAGCAATCTGTGCCGGTTCAGCTCGGTTTTCAGCTGCAGACAGTCCGCCATCTTACGGAATGCGCCGAACTGGAGAAAGGGCAGGCTGGGCTCGTGGCTTTCCTCCAGGGCCCGTTGCTCCAGGCTGGCCACCAGGCGATCAAGCTCGTCCGGTGCGGGCTGCGCCGGCGGCGGGGCCGCGGGAGCGGAAGGTTCGCCGGGCTCCAGGGCGGTCACTTCGACCCGTGCCGAGCCCTTGGCGTAGACCCCCAGGCGCACCGCGGCCGTGTACGACAGGTCGATGATCCGCCCGGGATGAAAGGGGCCGCGATCATTGACCCGGACGATCAGGCTGCGCCCGTTCTCCAGATTGGTCACCTTGACGTAGCTGGGCAGGGGCAGGGACTTGTGCGCGGCGGTGATGGCGAACATGTCATAGGGTTCGCCGCTGGAGGTGCGCCGCCCATGGAACTTGGTCCCGTACCAGGAGGCGATACCACGCTCGCTGTAGCCCTTCGCGCTGGTCAGGACGTGGTAGCGCTTGCCGAAAACCTCGTAGCTGTCCGGGTTGCCATAGCGGCTGCGCGGTTCATGGCGCGGCTGCGGCTCGGGCACCTGCCAGGGATCGATGGGCACCTGGTGCGGCGCACTGTCCTGCTCCTGGATCAGCGGCCCCCGGCTGCTGCAGCCGCCGAGCAGCAGCAGGCTCAGGCCGGCCAGCAGCAGGACATGCATCAGTGCGGGCGCCCGGCCGCGCTGGCGATGGCCTGGCTGAGCTGATG
>JBFJTN010000010.1:0-35175 GCA_041625325.1 Oceanococcus sp.
CCGTCGACCTCGCCCCGACGCGGGGCCCGGGTGGTGTAGGAGACCGAAAAGCGCGCGCGGCGCCCGCGTGCGGCTAGCGCCTGGATCACCCGGTGGGCCAGGGTCGTCTTGCCCGCACCGGAGGGGGCGGACAGGATGATCAGACGGCCAGGCGGGGCGGCGGACATGGGCTTCTCTGGGACAAACGGGTCGCGATTATCGCAAGCGGCGGGCGCGGCGGGCTAATGATCGAAGAACAGCACGATCTCCACCGCGATCAGGATGATGATGATCCACTCCAGGATCGAGGAGTGCTGGTGGTTGCGCTCGCTGGCCAGCATGTCCAGCAGCTCATGGATCATCAGCAGCTTCTTGTCCAGCACCGTGATGCGGGCGACGATATCCAGATAGCGCGACACGATCAGGTACAGCGGCTCGCGCTCCGGGTAGTCCCAGAAGAACTCCGGGGTGTCCAGCAGGCCGAAGTGCAGCAGGATGTCGCTGCGGGCACCGAACAGCTCCCCGCGCAGTCGGGCCAGGCGACGCCGGCCGAAGGGAATGCGGCCGGTCCGCGCCAGCGATTTCGACACATGCGCGTTGTTCGCGATCACCTGCTCGGCCAGGCTTTCGAAGGTGGACAGCTTGGCCGACTGGGCCAGCGCATGCGACACGGCCAGACGGTCCAGCGGGTCCGATCCGGCCAGCGCGATGTGATCGTGGTGCATCTGATTCTGCTGGGCGTCCTGGGCGAAGCTGTAGTGCTCGAAATCGCGTCGCGCGCTGGGCTCGACCACGAACTCCGCCAGGCGCTTGAGCAGTGACTGCTTGGCATCCTCGGCACAGCCCCAGAACACCGCGACCCCGTAATCGAACAGCCAGACCTCGCCCGGGTCCAGGTCCAGGCGCACCGCGTCCCGGTGCCGGGTGCCACGGAAATTCTGCAGCAGGTAGGTCTGCATGGCGGCAGCCTGGAAGGAATGCCCCAGGGCCAGGGATTCCACCGTCTCGTTGGCGAACATTGCACCGGATCTCGACCACGGGCAGGGCGCCCGCGCGCCTATTCTATGCGTCTTTCCAGCGCTTCGGCGGGGAATATTTTCAGCCCGGCACAGGCCGGAGCGGCGGCCGAATTGGCGCTAGAATGAGCGCCGTCAATCCGACCCTACACGGCCCCGATCCGTATGCCCGTGCCCACCTCGCTGCCTGACCCGCCCCGGCACTTCGCCGACGGCTTCGCCGCGGCGCGCGCGCGCATCCTCGCGGCCTGGGACAGCCTGCCGCCCCGGGCCGGCCGGCGCCAGCACCTGCCCTGCCCGCATCCGCTGAGCGGACCGGCCGGCGAGGCGCTGGCCTGCGACGCCCTGCTGCTGGAACCGGAACCCGACTGCCCGCGCTGCCTGGTCCTGATCAGCGCCACCCACGGCGTTGAAGGTCTCGCCGGCAGCGCCGCCCAGCACGCATTGCTCGGTGCGCTGGCGGAAGACGCGCTGACCCTGCCACCGGGCACCGCCCTGCTGGTCCTTCACGCGCTCAACCCCTGGGGCATGGCCTGGCAACGGCGTTGCGACGAGCAGGGCATCGACGTCAATCGCAATTTCATCGACTTCACCGCGCCGCCGCCGGTGGATGTCGATTTCAGCGCCGTGCTGCCGCTGCTGCGCGAAGCCGACCGCACCCGGCGCCGGGCCCTGGCCGACGAGCTGCTCGCCAGCTGGGGCGAGCGACGCCTGCAGCAGGCGATCAGCGGCGGCCAGTACAGCCACCCCGAACTGCCTTTCTACGGCGGCCGCGCGCCCGGATTCAGCGCCGGCGTGATCGACGCCGTGTTCGAGCGCTACAGCCTGGCCCGGCGTGATCTGGTGGTGCTGGACATCCACACCGGCCTCGGCCCCTGGGCCTATGGCGAACTGATCTGCGACCACCCGCCGGGATCCGCGCAGGCGACCCATGCCCGGCGCCTGTTCGGCGCGGCGGTGACCTCGCCGCAGGAGGGCTCGTCCTCCTCGGTGCCGAAGTCGGGCTTGCTGGATTTTCGCTGGCAGCGCGAGATGTCCGCACGCAGCTGCTATCTGACCCTGGAGTTCGGCACCCTGCCGGAAAGCTCGCTGTTCGATTGCGTGATCGAAGACCATCAGGCCTGGGCCGCCCGCGATGCCGATGCGGACTGGCCGGCACGCCGGGAGCAATCGGCCCGACGCATGCTCGCCCACTTCCGCCCGGATGACCACTGGTGGCAGCAGGCCGTGCTGTTGCAGGCCTGGCTGACGGTGGACCGGGCCCTGGCCGGGATGTCGTCATGAGCAAGTCGGGCAAGCCCCGCATCGCCCTGCGTGAGGTCGAAGCCGGGGACGTCGATGCCCTGGCCCGGATCGAGGCCCAGGCGTTCGAGCACGACCGCATGAGCCGGCGCCGCTTCCGCTACTGGGTGCAGGCCCCGCACTGCATCTTCCTGGTCGCCGATCACGATGGCAGCGTCTGCGGCTATGCCCTGGTGCTGCTGCACCGCGGCACCCGCCTGGCGCGCCTGTATTCCCTGGCCGTGGCGCCGGACTATCAGGGCCTGGGCCTGTCCCGCCGCCTGCTGGGCGAAGCCGAGAAACAGGCGGCCGAGCGCAAGCGCCTGTTCATGCGCCTGGAGGTCGCCCGCAGCAATGCGCCGGCGATCGGCCTGTACGAATCCATGGGCTACAAGGTCTTCGGCAGCCTGGAGGATTACTACGAGGACCATGAGGACGCCCTGCGCATGCAGAAGCGGGTGCGCACCCTGGCCCCGCGCCTGCTGCAGCGGCGCACGCCCTGGTATCAGCAGACCACCAGCTTCACCTGCGGGCCGGCCTCCCTGCTCATGGCCATGGGCAGCCTCAAGCCCCGCAGCAAGCGGGACCGCGCCGCGGAGCTCGACATCTGGCGCGAGGCCACCACCATTTTCATGACCTCGGGCCACGGCGGCTGCCACCCCGTCGGCCTGGGCCTGGCGGCGGCCCGGCGCGGCTTTCGCGCCGAAGTCTGCCTGAGCACCGCGGAGCCCCTGTTCGTCAACGGGGTGCGCGACCCGGAGAAGAAGGAAGTGGTGCGTCTGGTCGACCAGCAGTTTCGCGAACACGCGCGGGACGCCGGCGTGCCGGTACGGCAGATGGTGATCAATCAGGAGCAGCTGGCCAGCTGGATCGAGCAGGGCCGCGCCGTGGTCATCCTGATCAGCACCTATCGCATGGACGGGCGCAAGGCGCCGCACTGGGTCACCGTGTCCGGCATCGACAGCGAATGCCTCTATGTGCACGACCCGGACCCGGAGACCGACAAGCAGGACGCGCTGGACTGCCAGTACATGCCGATCGCGCGCGAGGACTTCGACCGGATGTCGAGTTTCGGCAAGGAAAAACTGCGCGCCTGCGTGGTGCTGAGTCGGCCGGGCAAGACCTGAGACACGCGCCAGAACCCGCAGCGGAGTAAGCTCAGGCGTTCCCTGCCGGATCGGAGCCTTGCATGAGCACTTCCCCTGAATTGCCGGACGAGGTCATGGCGGCCCTGCGCAGGGGGCACAAGATCGAGGCCATCAGGCTGTTGCGCGAGAGCTACGGCATCGGCCTGAAGCAGGCCAAGGAGCTGGTGGAAAGCGTGGCCAGAGGGCCGGCGCGCGGCGCGCGAAGGCCGGACGTCACGGACAACCCGCCGCTGATCGAACCCGGCCCCAACGGTCCGCGGATCGGACGCGCGCTGTTCCTTGTCATCGCGCTGGCCGGCGGATTTCTGCTGCTGCGCGGGCTGGTGGACTAGCGCTCCCAGCGCCGCCAGCCCGCCTCGTAGTAGCGCTGCAGCACATGGGTCTGCAGATCATTGGTTTCCACGGGCAGGGGCTGCGTATCCGCGGCGAACTGGCGCGCGGCGCGCCACTGCCTGTCCTCCATGAAGCGCAAACCCGGAGGCCAGCGCGGTGACGCCTCCGCCACCGGGGTACGGCCCTGCAGCACGAAACCCCAGTCACCGAAGCTCGGCACGTACACGTGGTAGGGCAGGCTCATTCCGGGCGCATCGCCTGATCCCATGGCCGGGTGGCGCAAGGCGTCCTGCAGGGTGCGCTGGATACACCAGAATGCCTCGCGGGTGAACAGCGGCGACGCCGCCTGAGTCACCACCAGCCCGTCGCCGGCCATCCGGCTCCACAGCAGCTGGTAGAAGCTCAGGCTGTAGAGGCGGCTGAGCGCCAGATCATGCGGGTCCGGCAGATCGATGATCGCCACATCGAAGCGTGGCCCGCTGTAGTGCTCGAGAAATTTCCAGGCATCCGCATTGTGCAGTTCGACGCGCTGATCCCTCAGGCTGTCCCGATTCAGCCTGCGCAGCAGCTCATTGTCGGTGAACAGGCGGGTCACCGCCGGGTCAAGATCGACCAGGGTCACCTGCTGCACCGCGCCATGCCGCAGCACCTCGCGCGCCGCCAGACCGTCGCCGCCACCCAGGATCAGCACCCGGCGGGGCGCATGGGCCAGCCCCATGACCGGATGGACCAGCGCCTCGTGATAACGGTACTCGTCGATCTCGCTGAACTGCAGGGCGCCGTCCAGATACAGGTTCAGCTGGCCGCCCTCGCGGGTCACCACCAGCTGCTGGAAGGCGGTGCGCTGCTTGTGCAGGATTTCCCCCGGATACAGACGCGCGTCGATCCAGGCGGTGAACTGCCCCGACAGCATCAGGCCGCCCAGCAATGCGGCCAGGACCAGGGCGCTGAACAGCTGCAGGCCGCGGCGGTCGCGCTCCGGCACCGCCAGCACATGCAGGGCGTAGGCCGCCACCAGCGCGTTGAGGCAGCCGAACAGCAGGGCGCTGCGCACCAGACCCAGCTGCGGGACCAGCACCAGCGGAAAGGCCAGCGCCGCGACCAGGGCGCCGAGATAGTCGGCGGTCAGCACATCGGAGACATTGATGCGCAGCTCGCGGAAGCCCTTCAGGATGCGCAGCACCAGCGGGATCTCCAGCCCGATCAGGCTGCCGGTCAGAATGCAGCTGGCCCAGAGCAGCGGCTGGTAGCTGCCCAGCTGGGCGAAGGCGAAGAACAGCAGCGCGGCACTGCTGCCGCCGATCAGGGCCACCGACAGCTGCAACTGCACGAAGGCCTGATGCAGGCGCGCATCCGGCACGAAGCGGGACAAATAGGAGCCCAGCCCCATGGCGCTCATGAACAGGCCGATCACGACCGAGAAGTGATAGACCGAATTGCCGACCAGGTAACTCGAGACCGTGCCGGCCAGCAGCTCGTAGATCAGGCCGCAGATCGCGATCAGGAAGGTCGCCGCGACCAGGGTGAGTTGCTGGCGACGCGCGATCGCAACGCCGCTCATCGGGCTAACCCGTGATCGCCGCGCCGATGATGATGGCCAGCCCGATCAGGAAGGCGCCCATGATGATGGCCAGCGCGCTGTTCTGATCCTCTTCGATTTCCTTGCGCACCGAAAACGGGGTCAGGCGGTCGATCGCCAGGATCGCGATCACGAAGATGACGATGCCGATGAGGGAATACACGACGGAGGCAAGCATTGGATTCATGATTCTGGTCCCGGTCTGGGTTTATTTGCCGACGCGGTAGCCACCGCTGCCGATCCTGTGGTGGCCGAGCGAGCCTTCACGCGCGCCGGGCTCCGAGTAGGTGGTGGCCAGCATGGCGTCGCTGTACCAGGTCAGGTACACGGCGCCGGCCGTCATGCCGGAGAAGAGCAGAGCGAACAGCAGTTTCATCTAATCCTCCATCTCGTCCGCCCAGCGGGCGCTCTCGAAATGGGCCCGCCGCAACGGCGCCAGACCCAGCGGCAGCAACAGCACGGCGGAGAGTATCCAGAAATAGCGCGACACCACGTAGTTCTCCCGGATGCTCACGGACAGCGGCGCAAGCCGGTCGCCACCGGTCTGCGCGGACAGGACCTGATAGCGCCCCGGCGCGGGAAAGCGGACCAGCGCCTTGGCCTTGCGGCTGCCTTCGGTCCAGCGCTCGCCACCTTCGACGCCATGGTAGTAGGACAGCTCCTGCTCCAGGGAGAATACCGTCTCCCCGTCCCGGCTGATCTCGAATTCATAGCTGGCCCAGCTGTTGTTCACCCCGGCCTGCAGCAGGATGGCCACCGGATTGCGCGCCGAGGAGATGTTCAGCTCGTGACGCACCGGCACCGGCTGATCCAGGCGGTAGCGGTAGACCTCACGGCCATCGAACAGCAGCGCGATCAGCCCGGCGATGAGCAGGCTGCCCAGCAGGAAAGGCTTGACCGCGCCATGCAGGTCACTGAGCCAGGTCCAGGGCTTGTACGGCTGGGCGGGATGCACGAAACCGCGTTGATAGCGCGGGCGCCCGGCCTCGACACCGAAGGCCGACAGCACCTCCTGCGCCTCCAGGTACTCCCCCAGGTGGACCTCGGTTTCGCCAGCCGCCCGCTCCACGCTGAGAATGTGCGGCGGCGCGATGCAATCGACACAGCGGGTCTCGTCACCCGGGCGCGCCAGCCAGGTGAGGGCGCCCACCGCGCTCACCACCACGGCCTTGTATTCGGAGAACTTCTGATAGCGCTGCCCGTTGGCCAGCACCCGCGTCTTCGCGGGCAGGCCGGCCGGCCACCTGACCCGATAGCGCACCCGCCGGGACAGCACGAAGTGACCGCCCTCCAGGCTCAGGAAGGCATAGCCGCGCAGAGGCGAATAGAGCTGGTATTCGAGCCAGCTGGATGAGCCATCCGCGGTGCGCAGGCTCAAGGCGCCGGTGATCACGAAGTCGATCCCCTTGAGCCGGCCGCTGAGACCCAGCTTGAAGGGCCAGGTGATCTCCAGCGCCTTGGCGTACTCTCCGACCACCTTGCAGCGCTCATGCGGGTCCAGGATCGCGCCACAGTAGCCACAGCTCAGCGATTCGATGCGGTGCCCGCCCAGCAGTTCCAGGGGCGCGCTGCAGCGCGTGCAATTGACGCTACGCACGCTCATCCGACCGCCTCGACCCGCCAGCTGTCGATCCAGCGGCCGGTGTAGGCGCTGTATTCGCCGCCCTGGCACTCCAGCGTGATCAGGTCCCGGCCCTTGCCGCTGAGATGGACGTAGTCGTAGTTCTCGCCCGGAATCGGCGCCTCCGGAAGCACGCCCTCGATGCCGACGCAGCTGGCCCGGCCCAGCTCGGTGATCTCCACGCTGTGATCCCCGAAGCGAACCGTCTCGCCCAGTTTCCAGCGACTGCGGTCCGGGTAGTCGCCAGGCAGCTCGATCTCCTGCTGATACGCGAAATCGCCTTCATCGACGCTGATCCAGCGACCTTCGCCGGCCTCGTTCACGCCCCACCATTCATCCCAGATGCCACGCGCATGCTCCAGCTGCAGGTGGCCCTGCATGTACAGCGGCTCGCCATTGAGCAGGAAACTGCGTCCCAGCTGCAGCAGGCAGGGCACGTCGCGCATGGCACTGACCTCGAAGGAGGCCCTGAGCCTCTCGTCTTCATGCACCACCAGGGAACGGCAGCTTGCGCAGACCGCCAGCCTGGCGAAGCGGAGCGCCGCCGGCAAGGCTGCGGCGCAGGACGGACAGGCCAGGGTGTTTCCCACCATGCGAGGCCGCTACTTGATGAGCTGGTGACCGCAGCTGGCGCAGAAGCGCGCCTTTTCCGGCGAGAGTTCGCTGCATTCCGGGCAGCGCACCATGATCGTGGCTTCACCACCGCTGCCCCCGGGAGTCTTCTGACCCTGCATCGCGCCGCCGATGGCATTGCCGATGGCCATGCCGATGCCGGCACCGACCCCCGCCTCGGCCAGGCCGCCGCCACCTTCCCCGGACATGGCATCCGGCATGGAACTGGCCACCTGGAACTGGGTGTACTGATCCAGCTTGCCGCCCATGATGCCCATCCCGCTGCGATCGTCGATGATCTTCTCCACCTCGGCGGGCACGCTGATGTTCTGGATCACGAAGCGGTCGATCTGCAGGCCATAGCCCGCCGCGGCGCGGTTCATGACCTCGTTCAGGGCGGCAGAGAACTCGTTCAGATTCGCCGCGTAGTCGATGAAGGAGACGGCCGATTCGGCGATGAAGTCGCTCAGGCGCGTGACGATCTCGGCCCGCAACTGACTTTCGATGTCCGCGACGGTGTAACGCTCCACGGCTCCCGCGAGCTCCTGATACAGCTTCACCGGATCGGCGATGCGCAGGGTGTAGGACCCGAAGGCGCGGGCCCGGATCACGCCGATGTCCGGGTCGCGCACCGTGACCGGATTCGGCGTGCCCCAGCGCAGGTCGGTGAAGCGACGCAGGTTGAAGAAGTAGATGTCCGACTTGAACGGCGAATTGAAGCCGTGGGTCCAGTGCTGCAGGGTGGTCATCACCGGCATGTTGTCGGTGCTGAGCTTGTAATGGCCGGGTTTGAACAGATCGGCCATCTCGCCCTGATAGACGAACAGCGCACACTGCGACTCCCGCACGACCAGCGAGGAATTCATCTGAATTTCCCGGTTCGTGGTCGGAAAGCGGTACATCAGCAGCTGGCTGTCCGGCTCCTCATCGATCCACTCGATGACATCGATGAACTCCCCGGCAATGCGATCCCACAACCCCATGGTTGATCTCCCCCTGCGAATCGTCCTGGCAAGCCTAAACCCTGCGAGCGGTTTCGCCCAGCATGGCGGCCCCGCAGCACAGGATCGTTTAGCATTCCCCCTCCCCCAAGGCAGGACAATCTGATGAGCGCGCAAACCGTATTGATCACTGGCGCATCGGCCGGCATCGGCAGCGACTTCGCCCGGCTCTACGCGCAGCGGGGTGACACGCTGGTGCTGGTCGCCCGCCGCCAGGACAAGCTCGAATCGCTGGCCCAGGCCCTGCACGACGAACACGGTGTCACCGTCCACGTGCTGGCGCAGGACCTGGCGCAACCGGGTGCGGCGGCGGAACTCGTCGAGCAGCTGGATGCCGCGGGCCTGGACATCGATGTGCTGGTCAACAACGCCGGCTTCGGCCTGCGTGGCAACCTGGTGGAGCTGGACAACCAGCGCCAGGCCGAGATGATCCAGCTCAACTGCACGGCGCTGACCGAACTGTGCCGGCTGCTGCTGCCGGCCATGCAGACCCGTGGCCGCGGCGGCATTCTCAACGTCGGCTCCACCGCCGGCTTCCAGCCCGGCCCGCACATGGCCGTGTATTACGCCAGCAAGGCCTATGTGCTGATGTTCAGCGAGGCCCTGCACGAGGAATGCCGCGGCACGGGCGTGCACGTGTCCTGCCTGTGCCCCGGCGCCACCGCCACCGAATTCGCTGATGTGGCGAACATGAACGACTCCCTGCTGTTCCGCATGGGCACCATGCGCTCGGCCCGGGTGGCCCAGATCGGCATCGCCGGCCTGGACGCCAACAAGGCGGTGGTGATCGCCGGTTTGAAAAACTGGCTGGGCGCCTTCTCGCTGCGCTTCACGCCGCGTTTCGTGGTGCGCTGGCTGGTGAAGTACCTGCAGTGAGGCGCAGCCGGGCCTGACCCCGGCACGGATCCGAGAGGCACAACCCCAAGGCGCCACAACTTCGGATTTGCCCGGTCTAGGACAAGGGCGAGCCGCGCGATGTGCCCGCTTCCGCTTGCGCCGGCTTCCGCCACTGCAGCCGCTCTGCCACGGCGGCTCCTGCCGCGAGATCGAGGCACTGCGCATCGACCTGATCCAGCGCTTCCGCGGAATCCACCGCCAGGGCCATGGCCAGTGCCGAGCGGGCATGCGCCGCATCGGCAAATTCGTGCAGGATCTCCTCGCTGGGCCCGGGCACCCGGCCCGACGCGAGTTTTTTCGACGGCAGCAGGCGCAACTGCTGAAAGGGAATTTCTCCTGCGGCCAGCGCGGTCCTGAAACTGAGCATCTCGGTGTCCAGCGCGATCTGAAAGCCCATCACCCGCAGTCGGGCGATCACCTCCAGGGTGGCCGCCGGCTGACGCGCCACGTCGTCCTGCCGGACTTCGAAGACGATCTGCTCCGGCTCCAGCCAGTGGCTGGCGATGCACTTGCGGGCCAGGTCGGGAAAGGCGCGGTCCTCAAGCACCGCCGCGTCCAGCGCGAAGGACATCCACAGCTCCGGGTCGCAGTCGTCCCAGGACAGGTGCAGCCTGCCGGCACTGGCGAGGGTCGCCAGCATCAGTTCCCGCTGCAGACCGAATTGCCGCGCGACGGTCACGATGCCGGCGCTGGTCTGGACCTCGCCACCCCAGCTTGAGGCCACATCAAGCCCACCGAGCTGTCCGTCGCCCAGGCGCATGATGGGGCTCGGCTCGCAGGAACTTTCCCCGTCCTGCAGCCAGGCCAGAAAGCCTTCACGGCCTCCGGGAATCGCCTGCTCGCCTGCCTGTGCGTAGCGCATCCGCAGGTCCGTGATCAGCGGTTCGAGCGTGGCCAGACAGGCCGGCTTCTCGATCGCCCCCAGAATGTCCAGGCCACGCAGCTTTGCCGCGTGAAAGGCGATGCTCAAGGTCGACTCGTCCAGGCCGCTGACGATCAGCACCGCCAGCTTGCGGTGTCGCGGCACGGCCGACATCAAGGCCACCCCGTCAACGTCCGGCATGCGCAGGTCGCAAACCAGCAGGTTGATCGTGGGATCACGCTCCAGCGCCTCCAGCGCCGAGCGCCCGCTCTCCACCGGCTGCACACGCTCGACCTTGAGATTGTCCAGCAGGGTGCAGATCAGCAGCCGGCTGGCCGAATCGTCATCGACCACCAGTGCGCGAATGGGAGAGGACACCTCAGGGCTCCCCTGACCCGAGCACTGTCTTGGCCAGCTCGATCAGGGCCTGAGAACGAAGACGCGGTCCCGCGTCGGCAACAGCTGCTTGCATGAGGCCTCCCACCGGCCCGGCAGATTTCGCCGTTGCCGCCTACTCTAGCAGGAGCGGGGAAAGCGGCAACAGGGACGAGGCCGCCGGATCGGTCCACCCGCCACACCGCCTTGCCACGGGCCTACTCGATGTTCTGGACCTGCTCGCGCATCTGCTCGATCACCACCTTGAGTTCCACCGCCAGCCGGGTCAGCTCGGCATCCATGGACTTGGAACCCAGGGTATTGGCCTCGCGGTTGAATTCCTGCATGAAGAAGTCCAGCTTGCGGCCGACCGGCTCGCTGCTGGCCAGGGCCTCGCGCACGGCGGTGACATGACTCTTCAGGCGCTCGAGTTCCTCGTCCACGTCGAGCTTCTGGACGAACTGCACCAGCACCTGCTCGCGCCGCTCGGGCTCCAGTTCACTGACCTCTTCCAGGCGCTGCTGCAGCTTGTCCCGCCACTGCCGGGCCTGCACCGGCAGACGTTCGGTGACCTGCCGGACCAGGTCCTCGATGCTGCCGAGGCGGCTGTTGAGCACCTCGGCCAGACGGGCACCTTCGGCATCCCGCACCCGCCGCAGCTCGGCGATGGTGTCGTCCGCCAGCGCCTCGAACCGCTCGGCGAGCACCGTGCTGTCCATGTCCTGCTCGCTCAGCACGCCCGGCCAGCGCAGCACCCCCACCGCATCCAGACCCACATCGGAGCTGGCCGCTTCACGCACGGTATCCACCGCGCTCATCAGTTCCTTCAGGGCACCGCCATTGATCTCCAGCGGCGCGGCGCTGCCGACGGCCCGCAGGCGCAGATAGGCATCCACCTTGCCGCGACCCAGGGCCGCCTTGAGCTTGTCCCGCAGCACCTGCTCCAGGGCCCGCAATTCCTCGGGCAACTTGAGGCTGATATCCAGATAGCGGTGGTTGACCGTGCGCAACTCCAGCTGCAGTTCTCCCCAGGGCGTTTCCCGCGTTCCGCGGGCATATCCGGTCATGCTGCTGATAGGGTAAGCTGGCATCAAATGCTCATTGGCCGAAGTGGCCCAGAAGTATAACGGGGAGAACGCGCCACTCATGCTGGATGTGGAATTCGTCAGTCTGATCGGCGACCGGAGCAACAATCAGGACCGTGCCCGCTCGTTCCAGGATGACAGCCGTTGCCTGCTGGTGCTGGCCGACGGCATGGGCGGCCACGCGGATGGCGCAGCAGCCGCCCAGTGCGTCATCGACCAGGCGGATCTGCTGTTCGACAAGCCCGACCCACTGCAACCCGTGGCCCTGATGCAGCGCATCGCCCTGCAGGCGCATGAAAGCATCGGCCAGTTGAATCCGGAGCTGAGCGACCGCGAGCAACCCCGCACCACCGCCGTGATGCTGCACCTGCAGGACCAGCGGGCCATCTTCGCCCACACCGGCGACAGTCGTGGCTACCTGATCCGGGCTGGCAGGGTGCTGTACCGCACGCGTGACCACTCGGTGGTCGAGGGCATGGTCCGGCGCGGCGAGTTGACCGATGAACAGGCCCGCCGCCATCCGATGCGCAATCAGGTGTCCCGCTGCCTGGGCGGCCTGGCGCGCCCCACCCCGATGGAAGTCACTCCCTGCCCTCCCCTGCAGCCCGGCGATGTGCTGCTGCTGTGCTCCGACGGCCTGTGGGAGCCGCTCAGCGAAGAGGAACTGTGCAGCGGACGCAGCCTGGAGGATCTGGCCGAGACCGCCATCGAGCGCAACGCCGGCCGCGCCGACAACACCACCGCGCTGAGGCTCCGCATTCCAGGGGTATAATCGCGGGTTTTCCCCGCGAGCCCCCATGCCCCGACACAGCGACCGCCAGCCCGACGCCCTGCGACCCGTCAGCATCGAAACCGAGTACACCCGCCACGCTGAAGGCTCGGTGCTGATCCGCTTTGGCGACACCCATGTGCTGTGCACCGCCTCGGTCGATGACAAGACCCCGCCCTGGCTGCGCGGCAAGGGGGAAGGCTGGATCACCGCCGAATACGGCATGCTGCCACGGGCGACCCATACCCGCAGCGCCCGCGAAGCGGCGCGCGGCAAGCAATCCGGGCGCACCCTGGAGATTCAGCGCCTGATCGGCCGCAGCCTGCGCGCAGCGGTGGACCTCAAGGCCCTGGGCGAGCGCTCCATCCTGATCGACTGCGACGTGCTGCAGGCCGATGGCGGCACCCGCACCGCCAGCATCACCGGCGCCTATGTCGCCCTGCACCTGGCGGTGCAGCGTCTGGGCCTGAAGCGCAGTCCGATCTTCGGCCAGGTGGCGGCGGTGTCGGTGGGCATCGTGGACGGCCAGCCCATGCTGGATCTGGACTATCGCGAGGACTCCACCGCCGAGACCGACATGAACGTGGTGATGAACGAAGCCGGCGGCTTCATCGAGGTCCAGGGCACGGCCGAAGGACACGCCTTCCGCCGCAGCGAGCTGGACGCCATGCTTGACCTCGCGAGCAACGGCATTTCACAGCTGCATGCGCTGCAGCGCGACGCCCTGGGGCTGCCGTGAAGAAGCTGGTCCTGGCCAGCGCGAACCGCGGCAAGCTGGCCGAACTGCAGGCCGCGCTGGCGCCGCTGGACTGGGATCTGCGGCCGATCTCCGACTGGACCTCGGACAGCCCGGAGGAATCCGGCACGACCTTCGAGGCCAACGCGCTGATCAAGGCGCGCAATGCCGCGGCGATCAGCGGCCTGCCCAGCCTGGCGGACGACTCCGGCCTGATGGTGGATGCCCTGGGCGGCGCGCCCGGCGTGCACTCGGCCCGCTATGCCGGCGCCGCAGCCACCGACGCGCGCAACAATGAAAAGCTGCTGCAGGCCCTTGCCGATGTGGCGGATGAGCAGCGCACGGCCCGTTTCGTCTGCGTGATCGCGATCGTGGAAAACGCCGATGACGAGCAGCCGCTGATCGCACGCGGCGAATGGTCCGGGCGCATCCTGCGCGAGCCCGCCGGCGAGCAGGGCTTTGGCTACGATCCGCTGTTCTTCGACCCCGCGCTGGGCAAGAGCGCGGCAGAGCTGCCGCGCCGCGAGAAGCTGCGCCACTCCCACCGCGGCCGCGCCATCCGCGATCTGCTGCAGCGCCTGCACCTGCGCCGCTGAGCCGCCGGCCCTGCTGCGCGCCCGGCCCCGACCCGCCTCCTCCATGCCTTCCGCCGCCCTTCCGCTGAGCGCCTATCTGCACCTGCCCTGGTGCGTGCGCAAGTGCCCCTACTGCGACTTCAACAGCCACGCCGGCACGCCGGACGAAGAGGCCTATGTTGCCGCCCTGCTGCGCGACATCGACTTCGAGCTGGAGCAGCGCAGCCGCTGGCCGGCGCTGCGCTCCATCTTCATTGGTGGCGGCACGCCCAGCCTGTTTTCGGCCGCCGCGCTGGAGCGCATCCTGGCGCATCTCAACCGGCGCCTGCGCTTCGCGGCGAACATCGAAATCACCATCGAGGCGAATCCCGGCACGGTGGATGCCGCCCACTTTGCCGGCTACCGGCGCATCGGCATCAACCGTCTGTCCATCGGCGTGCAGAGCCTGGATGACGGCATGCTGCGCAAGCTGGGCAGGATTCACGATGCGCAGGCCGCCCGCGCCGCCTTCGACACCGCCCGCCGGGCCGGCTTCGACAACATCAACCTGGACCTGATGCACGGCCTGCCAGGGCAAAGCCTGGAGCAGGCCCTGAGCGACCTGGAACAGGCCCTGAGCTGGCAGCCGGAGCATCTGTCCTGGTATCAGCTCACGATCGAGCCGAACACCGCTTTCGGCCAGCGCCCGCCGGCGCTGCCGGACGACGATGCCTGCGCCAGGATCGAAGAGGCCGGCTTTGCCCGGCTGCGCGCCGCCGGCCTGCGCCGCTACGAGGTCTCGGCTTTTGCCCGCCCCGGCCGGCGCAGCCGCCACAACCTCAACTACTGGCGCTTCGGCGATTATCTGGGCCTGGGCGCCGGCGCGCATGGCAAGCTGAGCAGCGCGCAGGGAATCCGCCGCCGGGCTCGCCTGCGCTCGCCTCAACGCTACATGGCCAGCGCCGGCAGCGCCGCCGCGATCGCCCGCGAAGAATGGCCGGAGCCGCGGGAACTGATCAGCGAATTCGCCCTCAACACCCTGCGCGTGGGCGGCGCTTTCACCCGGCGCCGTTTCGAGCAGCGCACCGGGCTGGATGCACGGCTGCTGCAGCCCGCACTGGCCGAGGCGGAGTCTCTGGGGCTGGCGCACTGGCGGGGGGATCGTCTCGCGGTGACTCCGCTGGGGCGCCGTCACCTCAACCGACTGCTCGAATGCTTTGCCGAAATCCGCGCATTTCAGTAGACTACGCGGCCTTTTTCATCTGGCCTAAACAGGCACGGACATGAAACCCGACATTCACCCCCAATACTCCGCCATCAAGGTCACCTGCAGCTGCGGAAACGCCTTCGAAACGCGGTCGACCCTGGGCGAAGACCTGCAGATCGAAGTCTGCTCCCAGTGCCACCCGTTCTTCACCGGCAAGCAGAAAGTGCTGGATACCGGTGGCCGGGTCTCCAAGTTCCGCGAACGCTACGGTTCCTGAGCTGATCTGACCGCGATAGAGCGCACATGGCCGAGGGCGGCATCCAGTGACCGACAATCCCCGCAAGCAAGAAGCGCTCGACTACCACGAGAAGCCCCGCCCGGGGAAGCTCGCCATCGCGGTCACCAAGCCCTTTACCACGCCTTCGGAGCTGGCCCTGGCCTATACGCCGGGGGTGGCCGAGCCGGTGCGCGCCATCATGGCGGAGCCGGCTGACGCCTACCGCTATACCTCCAAGGGCAATCTGGTCGCCGTCATCACGGACGGCACGGCCGTGCTCGGCCTGGGCAATGCCGGCCCGCTGGCCGCCAAACCCGTGATGGAGGGCAAGGCGGTGCTGTTCAAGAAGTTCGCCGATGTGGACGTGTTCGACATCGAGGTCAGCGCGGAGTCGCCGCAGGCCTTCATCGACACGGTGGCCCGCATCGCGCCCAGCTTCGGCGGCATCAATCTGGAAGACATCGCCGCCCCGCACTGCTTCGAGATCGAACGGGTGCTGCAGGAGCGCCTGGACATCCCGGTCTTTCATGACGACCAGCACGGTACCGCGATCATCGTCGCCGCCGGGCTGCTCAATGCCCTGGAACTGCAGGGCAAGACCCTGGCCGAGGCCCGCATCGTCTGCCTGGGCGCCGGCGCGGCCGGCATGGCCTCGCTGCGGCTGTGCCAGGCGCTGGGTGCGCAACGCGACAACATCAGCGTGATCGACCGGGCCGGCGTGATCTACGCCGACCGCCCCGATCTGCCGGACTACAAGGCCGAATTCGCCCGCCGGGCCGAGGGCCCGCGCACCCTGGCCGAGGCCATGCAGGGCGCCGACGTGTTCATCGGCGTGTCCGGCCCCGGGCTGGTCGATGCCGACATGATCGCCAGCATGGCCGAGCGCCCGGTGGTCTTCGCCCTGTCCAACCCGACACCGGAAGTGCTGCCCGAGGTCGCCAACGCGGTCCGCGACGATCTCATCATGGCCACCGGCCGCAGCGACTATCCGAACCAGATCAACAACGTGCTGGGCTTCCCCTTCATCTTCCGGGGCGCCCTGGACGTGCATGCCTCGGGCATCAACCAGGCCATGCATCTGGCCGCGGTGGAAGCGCTGCGCCGCTTGGCTCGCGAGCCGGTTCCGGCTACCGTACTGGATGCCTATGGCCGGGACAGCTGGAGCTTCGGCCCGGATTACATCATTCCCACGCCGCTGGACCCGCGTCTGATCGACGTGGTGCCGCAAGCGGTGGCCCGCGCCGCCGTGGACAGCGGCGTGGCCCGTGCGCCCTATCCGGCGCACTACTGAGTTTCGAAACGCCCGCGGCTGGCAGCGGCCGCGACAATGGAGAACGTGATGAGCGACAGCAAATTCATCCTGACCAGCCCGACTGGCGAGGGGACCGAACTGCCCATGGTCAAGGGCACTTTGGGACCGGAAGCCGTCGACGTGCGCGGCCTGTACGGCGCCACCGGCAAGTTCACCTACGATCCCAGCTTCAATTCCACCTGCAGCTGCGACTCCGCCATCACCTACATCGACGGCGCCGAGGGCGTGCTGCTGTATCGCGGTTACCCGGTGGATCAGCTGGCGCAGAACTCCAGCTTCATCGAGGTCTGTTACCTGCTGCTCTACGGCGAACTGCCCAGCGCCGAACAGCTGGAGGAATTCGACCAGGCGATCCGGTATCACACCATGATCAACGAGTCGCTGAACAAGTTCTTCCAGGGCTTCCGCTATGACGCCCACCCGATGGCCATGATGGCCGGCGTGGTCGCCTCGCTGTCCGCCTTCTACCACGACACCACCAACATTCATGACCCGGAGCATCGCAACATCTTCGCCCGGCGCATGATCGCGAAGATTCCGACCATCGCAGCCGCCGCCTACAAGCGCTCCGCCGGTCAGCCCTTCATGTACCCGCAGAACAAGCTGGACTACTGCTCCAACCTGCTGCACATGCTGTTCGCGGTCCCGGCCGAGGACTACGAGGTCGATCCGGTCGCCGCCAAGGCCCTGGACGTGCTGTTCATCCTGCATGCCGACCACGAGCAGAACGCCTCCACCTCGACGGTGCGCCTGGCCGGCTCCACCGGCTGCAACCCCTACGCGGCGATCGCCGCCGGCATCACCGCCCTGTGGGGCCCGGCCCATGGCGGCGCCAACGAGGCGGTGCTGAAGATGCTGGACCAGATCGGCGACATCTCCAACGCCGACAAATTCATCGCCAAGGCCAAGGACAAGAACGACCCCTTCCGCCTGATGGGCTTCGGCCACCGCGTGTACAAGAACTTCGACCCGCGCGCGACCATCATCCGCGAGCACTGCCACAAGGTGCTGTCGCACCTGGGCATGGAGAACGATCCCAAGTTCGAACTGGCCATGAAGCTGGAACAGGTCGCCCTGGAAGACGATTACTTCAAGGAAAAGAAGCTCTACCCGAACGTGGACTTCTACTCCGGCATCATCTACAAGGCGCTGGGCATCCCGGTCTCCATGATGACCCCGATGTTCGCCATTGCCCGCACCGTGGGCTGGGCGGCGCACTGGCAGGAGATGACCGCCGACCCGAGCAACCGCATCGGCCGTCCGCGGCAGATCTACACCGGCAGCCCCAAGCGCGATTACGTCGGCATCACGCAGCGCTGAGCCGGAGCATCAGGCGCCGCCTGCTGCGATCGCCAATTCGAAAAACCCGCCCTGAGGCGGGTTTTTTCGTTCAGGCCGGCTCGGCCAGGGCCCGGCGCAGTTCGGCCTCGGTCCAGCGAGTCATGGGCCGGCCATCCAGCGGCGACAGGGGCGACCAGCGCAGATCGTCCTCGCCGAACGGGGTCAGCTCGACCTCCACCTCGCCGGCGACGAAGGCACAGACCGGCCGGCGCAGTTCCTGGCCACCCGGGTGGCGGTAGCGCCGCTCGATGGCATCGAAGGGAATCTGCTGCTCGTCCAGCAGCAGATCCAGCGCCTCGTCATAGGGGCAGAACAGATGGACCTGCACCGGGCTGCGCAGGGTGGCCAGTTCGTTGACCACCGCCCCCACCGCCCGCGGCTGGTAGTCGCGACACAGCTGCATCGCGCGCAGGGCGGTACGGCGCAGCTCGAGCAGACGGGCGCGCCAGGCCTGGTGGTCGAAGACGCGCAGATACTCGTGCACACAGGCCGCGATCTCCTGATTGCTGGGCGCGGCGCCGCGCCCGCCGCCCAGGCTGCTCAGCGCTTTCGCCTTGGCCTGACCGAAATCGCGCAGTCCCTGCTCGCAGATCAGGCGCGCCGCTTC
Organism: Oceanococcus sp.; assembly: GCA_041625325.1. Lineage (GTDB taxonomy): Bacteria > Pseudomonadota > Gammaproteobacteria > Nevskiales > Oceanococcaceae > Oceanococcus. Next base: position 18,593 of record JBFJTN010000010.1, read on the forward strand.
CCGGGCAATCTCGTCCCGGAGCGGGTCCGGCATCAGAAAATGTCCTCGATCAGCTCGTCATCCGAGGGCAGTGCCTGGCCGGGCCGGCCCGTCGGGCTGCGCCGGTCGCCACCCTGCGGTGCGGCTTCGGGCAGATGCCCTTCCATGAAGATCTCGAAGCTGGCCTGCGGATTGTCGTAGCTGGCCAGGCGACCGGTGGCCGGATCGATGCGGGCGCTGACCACCCCGTCCGGCCGCGGCAGCCGCTGCGAGGGCATGCCCTTGAGCGCCTGCTCCATGTAGCGGATCCACATGGGCAGCGCCGCCTGGGCACCGGTCTCGCGCGAGCCCAGCGGGCTGATGTCATCAAAGCCCACCCAGGCCACCGCGACCTCGGCCGCGTTGAAGCCACAGAACCAGGCATCACGCTGGTCATTGGTGGTGCCCGTCTTGCCGGCCAGATCATCCCGGCCCAGCGACTTCGCCCGCACGCCGGTGCCGCGCCGGATCACGTCCATCATCATGTCGGTCAGCAGGTAGACATTCTCGGCGCTGACCACGCGCGGCGCGACCGGCAGCGGGCCGGGATCGTCATCCTCCGGCGCCACCTCGCCGTCCGCCAGCTGGGCCGGTACGCTGCTGGCCTGCTGTTGCCGGGCAAAGCGGCAGGCGGCATCGCAGACCGTCTCCGGCCGGGCCTGGTGCAGCACCTCGCCATCGGCATCAAGGATCCGCTCGATCAGATACGGCGTGACCCGGTAGCCGCCATTGGCCAGCACCGCATAGGCGGTCGCCATCTCCAGCGGGCTGAACACCCCGGTACCCAGGGACATGGACAGGTCCCGCGGCACCCGGGACATGTCGAAGCCGAACTTCGCCACATGCTGACGGGCGACATCCATGCCCATGCTGTCGAGCAGGCGGATGGCCACCAGATTGCGCGACTTGATCAGACCTTCGCGCACCGGGGTCGGCCCGTAGAACCGGCCGCTGTAATTCTGCGGCCGCCAGGCGCCGCCCAGCGCCGGGTCATGGAAGACCACGGGGGCGTCGTTGATGATCGAGGCAGGGGTAAAGCCATTCTCCAGCGCCGCCGAGTAGATGAAAGGCTTGAACGCGGAGCCTGGCTGCCGCCGCGCCTGCATCGCCCGGTTGAACTTGCTGGCGAAATAGTCGAAGCCGCCCACCAGCGCCTGCACCGCGCCATTGGCGGGATCCACCGCGACGATCGCCCCCTGCACGGTGGGCAGCTGGACCAGCTGCCAGGCCCCGCCCTGCTGCGCGTCGGGCCTGCGCAGACGCAGCAGGTCGCCACGCTGCAGCTTGTCTGGCAGCGCCTGCCAGGGCTGCTCCGCCAGCGGCAGGTCAAGGAAGCCGGCCTCGGTCGCATATACGCGCAGGCGCTGCTCGTCCATCTGCAGCAGGATGGCGGGAATCAGCCCCCCGACCGGGCTGAACTCCTCCAGCAGCGGGTCCAGCAGGGCGCGCTGGCGCTCCGGTGGCAATTGCACGATTTCGTCGCGCAGCTCGGTGAAGCGCGCCTCCGGACCGCGGTAACCGTGCCGCTGATCGTAGTCCAGCAGATTGTCCCGCAGGGCCCGCACCGCGGCCCGCTGCTTGTCGGCGCGGAGCGTGGTCTGCACCACCATGCCGCTGGTGTAGGCATCCACCCCGTACTGGTTGATGACCCGCGAACGGGCGTACTCGGCGACATAGTTGGCTTCCAGATCAATGGAGGCGCGGCGCAGCTGCGCGCTGATCGGCTCCGCCTTGGCCGCCTCGAACTGCTCGGCGGTGATGAAATCCAGCTCGCGCATGCGCCGCAGCACGTAATTGCGCCGCAGCAGGGCGCGCTGTGGCCCGGAGATGGGGTTGTAGCGGGAGGGCGCCTTGGGCAGGCCGGCGATCATCGCCATCTGCGACAGGCTGAGCTCTTTCAGCTCGGCATCGTAATAGACCTTGGCGGCCGCGCCGATGCCATAGGCGCGATGGCCGAGGAAGATCTTGTTCAGGTAGAAGGTGAGAATCTCCTCCTTGCTCAGCTGCTGCTCCATTTCGATGGCGAGCAGGATTTCCTTGATCTTGCGGACATAGCTCTTTTCCGCACTGAGGAAGAAGTTGCGGGCCAGCTGCATGGTGATGGTGCTGCCGCCCTGCGCCTTCTCGCCGGTCAGCAGGAGCATCCAGGCGGCCCTCAGCAAGCCCTGGTAATCGACCCCCGGGTGCTCGAAGAAGCGGTCGTCCTCGGCCGCCAGGAAGGCCTGCACCAGTGGCCGTGGAATATCCCGGTAGGCCAGCGGCTCCCGCCGTTCGGCGCCATATTCGCCGAGCAGCTGACCATCGGCCGAATAGATGCGCAGGGGCACCTGCAGGCGCATGTCGCGCAAGCCCTCGGTGGAAGGCAGATCCTGAGCGAAGTGCCAGAGCACCGCGGCCACGACGACCCCGCTGACCAGTGCACCCAGGACCCCGAGCAGGAAGAGATATTTAAGCAGTCGCATGACGAATTGGATGGGCTGTGGCGGGGGGCGCGGAAGTTCCTTGCGCCGGCGGTACATTCTGCAAGGCAATCAGAAGCATAGTGCTGTTGAATCCTGCCAACTGTGAGCTATAGTAGCCCTCGGGCATACGGTCGCTTCGACCACGACACGCGGGATCAGGGTGGGGACCCAGTATGGGAGTGTTCAGCAACTTATTCGCAAAACGTTCGACGCCGCTGGTCGGTGTCGACATCAGTTCCTCCAGCGTGAAGTTGCTGGAAATGTCCCAGAAGGGCGCAAATTATGGCATAGACGCTTATGCCATCGAGCCGCTGCCTCCGGGCGCCGTCGTTGACAACCAGATTGCCGAACCCGATGCCGTGGGTCTGGCCCTGAGCAAGGCGCTGAAACGTGCCGGCACCCGCACCCGCAAGGCGGCGGTGGCCGTCGCCGGCTCCTCGGTGATCACCAAGACCATCCAGATGCCTGCTGATCTGCGCGAATCCGAAATGGAGGAGCAGATCAAGCTGGAAGCCGACCAGTACGTCCCCTACCCCATCGATGAAGTGAACCTGGACTTCCAGGTCATCGGCCCGACGCCGACCGCGCCGGATTCCGTGGACGTGATGCTGGCGGCCTGCCGCACCGACACCATCGATGAGCGCATCGCCGTGCTCGACATGGCCGGGCTGACCGCCCATGTGGTGGACACCGAGTCCCAGGCGCTGGAAAACGCCTGCGAGCTGCTCTATCCGCAGATGCCCAATTCGGGCGAACTGACCACCACGGCAGTGGTGGACATCGGCTCGGTGAACACCGTGTTCATGGTGTTCCACGATCGCCGCGCGGTGTATCGCCGCGAGCAGCAGTTCGGCGGCAAGCAGCTGACCGAAGACATCATGCGTCACTACGGCATGTCGCAGGACGAGGCCAACAACGCCAAGCGGATCGGCGGCCTGCCGGACGACTACGACACCGAAGTCCTGCCCTATTTCATCGACGATCTCACGCAGCAGATCGATCGTTCGCTGCAGCTGTTTTTCGCCAACTCTCCGAAGTTCAGCGAAATCGACCAGGTCATCCTGGCCGGCGGCACCGCAGCCATTCCGAATCTCGACGACCGGGTCAAGGAAAAGCTGGGCGTGCCCGTCGTGATCGCGAACCCCATGCGCAACATGGACATCGCGAGAAAGGCGCGACCCAAGCAGCTGGAGCAGGACGAGACCGCAATGCTGCTGGCAATCGGTCTGGCGATGAGGGCATTCGACTGATGATCAAGATCAACCTGCTGGACTGGCGACAGGCCAGACGCGAGCAGAGACAAAAAAGCTTCCTCATCGCCCTGGCCGGCACGGGGCTTGCAGGTGCCGCTGTCGTCCTGGCCATGGTGATGAAAATCAACGGCGACATCGAGTTCCAGCAGGAGCGCAACCAGCGGCTCAAGAACGAGATCAGCGCCCTGGACCGGCAGATCGCGGAAATCGACAAGCTGGAAAAGCTCAAGGCCGACCTGCTCGCGCGCATGCGGATCATCGAGGAACTGCAGCGCAGCCGGACGCAGATCGTGCACTTCTTCGATGAAATCGTGACCACGGTGCCGCCCGGGCTCTATCTCACCAGCCTGAAGCAGCAGGGCAAGACCACCACCGTGAACGGCATCTCCGAATCCAATGGCCGGATTTCGACCTACATCCGCAACCTGGACAGCTCCGACTGGTTCCAGGGCGCGAAACTGATCGTGATCCGTACCAAGGACCAGCAGCGTCGACGGCTGGGCGAGTTCTCCCTGCAGTTCTCCGAACAGCAGAAGGCCAAAGAGGAGGATGCCGGATGAACCTGCAGGAAGCCCTTGATGAACTGCAGAACCTCGACCCGAACAATGTCGGGGGCTGGCCGACCTTTGCCTATGTCGGCGCCTGCATCCTGCTGATCGCCGTCATTGTCGTGGGCGGCTTCTACTACAAGGTGGAACCCCTGCAGCTCGATCTGGAGCGGGTCCAGCTGCAGGAAACCGAGCTGCGCTCCGAGTTCGAGAAGAAGCAGATGAAGGCCGCGAACCTGCAGGCCTACCGCGACCAGCTGGCCGAGATGGAGCGCTCCTTCGGCAGCATGCTGCGCCAGTTGCCCAGCAAGACCGAGGTGGCCAACCTGCTCAACGACATCTCGCAGACCCGCGTGGCCTCCGGCCTGGAGGAGCAGCTGTTCCAGCCCCAGGGTGAAGTGCCGCGAGACTTCTACGCCGTGCTGCCCAACAAGATCACCGTCTCCGGCAGCTACCACGAGATGGCCGAGTTCGTCAGCCGCGTCGCCGCCCTGCCGCGCATCGTGACTGTCAGTGACGTGCATATCCGGGCCGGCAAGGGCCGTGACCTTGTCATGGACGCGACCATCAACACCTATCGCTATCTGGATGCCGACGAGGGGGGTGTGCAGTGACACAGGCCACTTCGCGCCGTTTCATCGTCATGCTGCTCGGTTTCTCGGTGGTCGGCCTGTCCGGCTGCAGCCAGGACATGAGCGACCTGGATCAGTACATCACCGAGGTGAAGGCCAGGCAGCCCGGGCCCATCGACCCGATTCCCCAGATGGCGCCTTACGAACCTTTCGCCTACGCCCGGCATGATGCGGCCAGTCCCTTCCAGAGCTTTGTCCAGGAAGAGAAGAAGGCCCTGGCCGAGCAGAACCGCTCGACCAGCACCCTGCAACCGGATTTCTCACGCAATCGCGAGCCGCTGGAGGAATTCCCGCTGGACGGCATCCGCATGCTCGGCACCCTGGACTTCCGTCAGCAGCGCTACGCGTTGCTCAATGCCCCCGATGGCGTCGTTCATCGCGCCACCCATGGGGATCACATGGGGCAGAACTTCGGCAAGATCGTGCAGATCACCGAATCGGAAGTCCGCCTCGAGGAGATCGTCCCGGATGGCCTGGGCGGCTATGTCAAACGGCCCGCTGTTGTGGCCATTTCGGAAAAATAATCATGGACTTGCGTAGACAACACCGCCGCATCACACACGCAAGCCGTTCGGATAAGTCGAGGGAAACAATGACCAGGCATGTCGGATTTCGGGCCAAGGCGCTGCCGATCATCGGGGTCGTCGCAGCGACACTTTCCAGTTGGAGCGCGTCGGCGCGCCCGGATCTGACCGCGGTGAACGTCACCCCCAAGGGTGACGACCTGACGGTTGAGCTCAAGCTCAGCGAACCCGCCCCGGAAGCCGCCGTCTTCGCACTGGAAACGCCGCCGCGCATTTCCATCGACCTGCCGGGCACCGGCGTCGCGCTGGACAACCGGCGCATGTCCATCAATCAGGGGGTGGTGCAGAGCCTCACCGCCATCGAAACCGCCGACCGCTCGCGCATCGTGCTGAATCTCACCAGCCTGCCGCAGTACAGCGTCAACAGCAGCGGCTCCAGCGTGCTGATCCGCCTGAGCAGCGGCGCGCCCGCCAGCGCCACCCCGGCGGGCGTGGCGGCGGCTGCGGGCATCGAGCGGACCCGCGGCGCCATCAGCAAGATGGACTTCCGTCGTTCCGAAACCGGAGCCGGCCGCCTGCTGCTGGAACTGGGCAGTGACACCGCGGATGTCGACATCCGCAACGAAGGCGGCAAGATTGTCGCCCTGTTCCGTAACACCCAGGTGGCCGACGAAAGCCTGATCGCGCGCATGGATGTGCTCGACTTCGCCACGCCGATCAAATTCGTCGACACCACCAAGGAAGGCATCAATACCAAGGTCACCCTGACCCCGGTGGCCGGCGCCCAGTTCGAACAGGTCGCCTACCAGCTGGGTCGTACCTTCACCATCGAGCTGCAGCCGCTGACCCAGCGCGAGATCGCCGAGATCGAACGGCTCAAGCCGGAATTCACCGGCGAGCGCCTGAATGTCAACTTCCAGAACATCGAAGTGCGGGCCCTGCTGCAGATCATCGCCGATGTGGCGGGCAAGAATCTGGTGACCTCCGATTCGGTCAAGGGTGACATCACCCTGCGCCTGGAAAACGTGCCCTGGGATCAGGCGCTGGACATCGTCCTGCGGACCAAGGGCCTGTCCAAGACCGAGAATGGCAATGTGATCTGGGTCGCCCCCACCGGTGAGGTCGCCGCGCAGCAGGCCCAGGAAATCGAGGCCAAGACCCAGGCTGAACAGCTTGCCCCGCTGATCACCGAAATGATCCAGGTCAATTACGCCAAGGCCGTGGAACTGGCCACCCTGATCGGAACCCGCGAAGGCGAAGAGGACGAGGGTTCCTTCCTCAGCCCGCGCGGCCGGGTCAGCGTGGACGAGCGGACCAATACGCTGATCGTGCGCGACACGCGCGACAAGCTGGAAGACCTGCAGCGCCTGATCACGCGGCTGGATATCCCGGTCCGCCAGGTCCTGATCGAATCGCGCCTGGTGGTGGCCAACGACGACTTCAGCCGCTCGATCGGCTCCAGCGTCGGCTTCGGCTTCGCCGAGCTGGGCAGCACCACGGTGGCCGGCTCCGGCAATATCGGCGCCGCCACCCAGCTGCAGAACATCGCCTCCGGCACCAACATCGACGAAGGCGACGACCCCAACCGCCTGTCCACCCAGTTCGGCGCCACCTCGCAAGGCCAGCGCGTGCCGAGCTATGCGCTGTCCATCCTCGGCTCGGACTTCCTGGTCGACCTGGAACTGTCCGCGATCCAGGCCGAGGGCAAGGGCGAGGTCATCTCCAACCCGCGCGTGGTCACCGCCGACGGCAAGGAAGCGATCATCGAACAGGGCGAGGAAATTCCCTTCACCTCCGGCGGCACCGGCGTCGCCACCGCGACCACCCAGTTCAAGGAAGCCGTCCTGGCCCTGCGGGTCACCCCGCAGATCACCCCGGACAACCGCGTGATCATGGATCTGGAAGTGTCCAAGGACAGCCGCGGCGAAGTGGTTCCGCAGGCCACCGGCGGCAGCGCGGTGGCCATCGACACCAGCAGCGTGACCACCCAGGTGCTGGTCAACAATGCCGAAACCGTCGTGCTGGGCGGAATCTACGAGCAGGACCGCAGCGAAAACGTGAGCAAGGTACCGATCCTTGGCGACATCCCGCTGATCGGTTACCTGTTCCGCAATCGCTCGGTCAGCAACAACAAGCGCGAGCTGCTGATCTTCGTCACCCCGAAGATTCTCAGCCAGGGAATCAACGCGAACTGAACCCAATCCGCGCCAGCGCCCTATAATCTCGACATCTCAGACATTTCGAGATCGGGCGCGCCGCAAGCAAGGGCGAGTCACGACTCGCCCTTTTTATTGAGCGCGAACAAGTTATTTCTGGTGGGCCCGATGGGTTCGGGCAAGACCACGGTGGGCCGGCAGCTGGCCCGCCTGCGCCGGCTCGAGTTCATCGACGTCGATCACGAGCTCGAGCGCAGGACCGGCGTCGACATTCCCTTCATCTTCGCCAAGGAGGGCGAGGCGGGCTTCCGCGAGCGCGAGGAACTGCTGATCGACGAACTGACCCAGCGTGACGGCGTCCTGCTCGCCACCGGCGGTGGCGCGGTCATGCGCGAAAGCAATCGCCGGCATCTGGCCTCCCGCGGCCTGGTGATCTACCTGTTCAGCGAGGTCGAGCAGCAATGGCGCCGGACGCGCAAGAGCAGCAACCGGCCCTTGCTGCAGGAAGGCAACCCGAAGAAGAAGCTCAAGGAGCTGATGGCCATCCGCGACCCGCTGTATCGCGCGGTGGCGCACATCGTGGTACCCAGCCGGGCCCAGTCCGCCCGCGCCATGGCGGGCCGCATCGACCAGCAAATCGACCAGTATCTGAAGCATGAGCGACACTGAAGTCACCGTCCGCCTGCCGGACCGGCACTACCCCATCCACATCGGCCGCGATCTCATCCCGCGCAGTGCGCTGTATCCGGCGAATGTGCGCGAGGGCCGCCTGATCGTGGTCAGCAATGTCACCGTCGCGCCCCTGTACCTGCCGCGCCTGCGCCAGGCGCTGGACCGCGAGCCTCTGGTCCACCTGCTGCCCGATGGCGAGCAGTACAAGTCGCTGGCCGAGCTGGAACGCCTGCTCGACCTGATGCTGGAGCAGCGCCTGGGCCGCGACAGCACCGTGGTGGCGCTGGGCGGCGGCGTGGTCGGAGACCTGGCCGGCTTTGCCGCGGCGATCTATCAGCGGGGCGTGGAACTGGTGCAGATTCCCACCACTCTGCTTTCGCAGGTGGATTCCTCGGTAGGCGGCAAAACCGCGGTCAACCACCCGCGTGGCAAGAACATGATCGGCGCATTCCACCAGCCGGCCGCGGTCATCACCGACCTGAGCACCCTGGACAGCCTGCCGGCGCGCGAATTCCAGGCCGGCATCGCCGAGGTGATCAAGTACGGCCTGCTCGGCGACATCGCGTTCTTCGGCTGGCTGGAAGAGAACATGGCCGCCCTGCTCGCCCGCGAAGACACCGCGCTGCGCCATGCCATCGCGCAGTCCTGCCGGCACAAGGCCGCGATCGTGGCCGCCGACGAAACGGAACAGGGCCAGCGTGCGCTGCTCAATCTGGGCCACACCTTCGGCCACGCCATTGAAGCCTTCCAGCAGTACCGCGGCTACCTGCATGGCGAAGCCGTCGCCATCGGCATGTGCATGGCCGCGGACCTGTCGGCCCGACAGGGCTGGATCAAAGAAGCCGATGTGGAGCGGGTGCGTCGCCTGATCGAGGCCGCCGGCCTGCCCAGCATGCCGCCCGCCGGCCTCTCCCCGGCCATGATGCGGGACCTGATGCAGGGCGACAAGAAGGCGGCCCGGGGCCGCGTCCGGCTGGTGCTCTTGCGGGCGCTGGGCCAGGCGGTGCTAAGCTCCGACTACGACGACGCCCTGCTGGAGCAGACCCTGGATGCCTGTTGCCCAACCTGAGCCGGGCCGGCTGGCGCCCTACGCCGCCGACCCAACGCGCAGCCGCGGCCGGCGGCATGACGAGCCGCCCCCGACCCTGCGCAGCGAGTTCCAGCGCGATCGTGACCGCATCGTGCATTCCACCGCCTTTCGCCGCCTGGTCTACAAGACCCAGGTCTTCGTCAATCACGAGGGCGATCTGTTCCGGACCCGGCTCACCCACTCGCTGGAAGTCGCCCAGATCGCGCGCACCATCGCGCGCAATCTCGGCCTCAACGAGGACCTGACCGAAACGGTCTCCCTGGCTCACGATCTGGGGCATACCCCGTTTGGCCATGCCGGCCAGGATGCCCTGCACGGCTGCATGCGCGAGCACGGTGGCTTCGAGCACAATCTGCAGTCCCTGCGGGTGGTCGATGAGCTGGAGGAAAAGTACGCCGGTTTCAGCGGCCTGAATCTGTGCTTCGAGTCCCGCGAAGGCATCCTCAAGCATTGCTCACGCAAGCACGCCCGCGAACTGGGCGATGTGGGCGAGCGCTTCCTGAACCGGCAGCAGCCCAGTGCGGAGGCCCAGCTGGCCAATCTGGCCGACGAGATCGCCTACAACAACCATGATGTGGATGACGGCCTGCGCGCCCGTCTGCTGGACCTGGACGATCTGGCGCAGACCCGCCTGTTCGGCCTGTGCCATCGCGAAGTGATCGCGCTGCACCCCCAACTGGGCGAACGGGCGCTGCGCCACGAGGTGATCCGCCGGATGATCAACCGGCTGGTGCTGGACCTCACCGAGGAAACCGGCCGTCGCCTGGCCGATCTGGCGCCGACCTCGATCGAGGATATTCGCAGTGCCGCCCAGCCGGTGGTGGCCTATTCACAGTCCATGGCGGAGGATTCCCGGGAGCTCAAGGCCTACCTGTTCGAAAACCTGTATCACCACTATCGGGTGCGCCGCTCCAGCAGCAAGGCCCGCACCGTGATCATCGAGTTGTTCGAGGCCTTCACCGGCGACCCGCGGCTGCTGCCTCCGGGCCACCAGCAGGCCACCGAACGCTATGGCCTGCATCGGGCGGTGGCCGACTACATCGCCGGCATGACCGATCGCTACGCGATCGACGAACACGAACGCATTTTCGATCCGCGACGCCTGTAGCGCCCCGCTCGGTCACCGCTGGCCGGCCGGTGTCGGACAGCCCTGTATATTTGCTGCACCGCACCGAGCTTCATATAATCGACCGGCTAAGCATCGCGAAACCGGCGTTTCGCGACAGGGACAAGGCTGCTTGAGCGCCGCTGGCGCGAGCGCCTGATCCGCGAAACATCCCCGCACGCCCCAGCGCCCTGGCCGGGCGGCCCGCGGGGCTCGAATCACGACTCATGGCAGGTGAGCATGAAGCACAACGGTCTCTACCGCCCAGAATTTGAACACGACAGCTGCGGATTCGGGCTGATTGCCCATATCCACAACAAGCCCAGCCACTGGCTGGTGGAAACGGCCGTGACCGCGCTGGCCCGGATGACCCACCGTGGTGCGGTGGCCGCCGATGGCAAGACCGGCGACGGCTGCGGCCTGCTGATGAAACTGCCGGAATCCTTCCTGCGCCGCGCCGGCGAGCAGGCCGGCATGCGCGTGGCGAAGAATTTCGCGGTCGGCAACGTGTTCCTGAACACCAAGGACGAGACCGCGGCCGCTTCGCGCGAGGCCCTGCGCGGTGCCCTGCAGGCCCAGGGCCTGGAACTGGCCGGCTGGCGCGAGGTGCCCGTCGACCCCACGGCCTGCGGCGAGCAGGCCCTGCGCTCGCTGCCGCGCATCGAACAGGTCTTCGTCAACGCGCCGGACGATCTGCATCCGCACAGCTTCGAGCTGCGCCTGTTCTACGCCCGCCGCGCCGCCGAACGCGCCATGGAACAGCGCGACCCGGCCTTCTACGTCTGCACCCTGTCCTGCCGGGTGATCCTGTACAAGGGTCTGGTGATGCCGGCGGCCCTGCCGGCCTTCTATCTCGATCTGCAGGATACCGACCTCGAATCCTCAATGTGCGTGTTCCACCAGCGCTTCTCGACCAACACCCTGCCGCAGTGGCATCTGGCCCAGCCCTTCCGCTTCCTGGCTCACAACGGCGAGATCAACACCATCCAGGGCAACCGTTACTGGTCGGTGGCACGCGCCAGCAAGTTCACCAGCCAGTACATCCCGGACGTCGAACCGATCACGCCGCTGGTCCAGCTGGCCGGCTCGGACTCGCAGAGCCTGGACAACATGCTGGAAGTGCTGCTCGCCGGCGGTCTGGACGTGTTTTCCGCCATGCGCATGCTGATCCCGCCGGCCTGGCAGAACGTCGAGCAGATGGACCCGGACCTGCGCGCCTTCTTCGAATACAACTCCATGCACATGGAGCCCTGGGACGGCCCGGCCGGCATCGTCTTCACCGATGGCCGCTATGCCGCCTGCGCCACCGACCGCAATGGCCTGCGCCCGGCGCGCTACGTGATCACGGATGATGATCACCTGTGCTGCGCCTCCGAGATCGGTGTCTATGACTACGACCCGGCCACGGTGCTGGAGAAAGGCAAGCTCGGCCCGGGCCAGATGCTGGCGGTGGATACCGACAATGGCGAGGTGCTGACCTCGGCGGAGATCGACCGCCGCCTGGCCGCCCGCCACCCGTACAAGCAGTGGCTCAAGCAGCACGTCTGGCGGCTGGAATCCAGCCTGATGGAAGACGAGCACGAGACCATGGCGCCGGGCACCATGCGGATCTACGAGAAGCTGTTCCAGATCTCCTTCGAGGAACGCGATCAGGTCCTGCGGGTGCTGGCCGAAGCCGGCCTGGAAGCGGTCGGCTCGATGGGCGACGACACCCCGCAGGCGGTGCTGTCACACAAGGTGCGCCCGCTCTACGACTATTTCCGCCAGGTCTTCGCCCAGGTCACCAATCCGCCGATCGACCCGCTGCGCGAGCAGATCGTGATGTCGCTGGAGTGCTGCCTCGGCGCCGAAAAATCGGTCTTTGACGAAAGCCCCGAGCGGGCCGCGCGCCTGCTGGTCGACTCGCCGGTGCTGTCCGAAGGCAAGTTCAGGCAGCTGCTGTCCATCGACGATCCGGCCTACGCGCAGGAAGTGCTGGACCTCAACTATGACGCCGGCAGCAGCCTTGCGCAGGCCCTCAACGAACTCTGCGACAAGGCCGAGGCGGCCGCCCGCGCCGGCAAGGTCGTGCTGGTGCTGTCCGACCGCTTCATCGACAAGGGCAAGCTGCCGATCCATGCCCTGCTGGCCACCGGCGCGGTGCAGCACCGCCTGGTCCAGACCGGCCTGCGCTGCGACTGCAACATCATCGTGGAAACGGCCACCGCCCGGGATTCCCACCACTTCGCGGTCCTGCTCGGCTACGGTGCCAGCTGCATCTATCCCTATCTGGCCTATGAATCGCTGCGTGACATGCAGCGCAACGGCGAGATCAAGGGCAAGCAGATCCAGGATCTGGAGCGGGCCTACCGCAAGGGCATCAACAAGGGCCTGTACAAGATCATGTCCAAGATGGGCATCTCTTCGGTGGCGAGCTATCGCGGCGCCCAGCTGTTCGAGATTGTCGGCCTGTCCGACGAGGTCGTCGAGACCTGCTTCAAGGGCACCACCTCGCGCATCGGCGGGGCCGAGTTCATCGACCTGGAAGATGACAGCCGGGTGCTGGCCAAGCTGGCCTGGAACCCGCGCAAGCCGATCGACCAGGGCGGCCTGCTCAAGTACGTCCACGGTGGCGAGTACCACGCCTACAACCCGGACGTGATCGCCACCCTGCACACCGCGGTGCGCAGCGGGGACTACGAGGACTTCAAGGCCTACGCGAAGCTGGTCAACGAGCGCGAGCCGATGACCCTGCGCGACCTGATGGCCCTGAAGACCGGGCAGCCGATCCCGCTGGACGAGGTCGAGCCCATCGAGGCCATCCTGCCGCGCTTCGATTCCGCCGGCATGAGCCTGGGCGCCCTGTCGCCCGAGGCCCACGAGGCGCTGGCCCAGGCCATGAACCGGCTGGGCGGGCGCTCGAACTCGGGCGAAGGCGGCGAGGACATCGCCCGCTTCGGCACCGACAAGATGTCCAAGATCAAGCAGGTGGCCTCCGGCCGTTTCGGCGTGACCCCGCATTACCTGGTCAACGCCGAAGTGCTGCAGATCAAGATCGCGCAGGGCGCCAAGCCCGGCGAGGGCGGCCAGCTGCCCGGCCACAAGGTCAACGACTACATCGCCCATCTGCGCTACTCGCGCCCGGGCGTGGCCCTGATCAGCCCGCCGCCGCATCACGACATCTACTCGATCGAGGATCTGGCCCAGCTGATCTTCGACCTCAAGCAGGTCAATCCGCAGGCCCTGGTCTCGGTCAAGCTGGTCTCCGGCCCCGGGGTCGGCACCATCGCGGCCGGCGTGGCCAAGGCCTATGCCGACCTGATCACCATCTCCGGCTATGACGGCGGCACCGGCGCCAGCCCGCTGACCTCGGTGCGCTACTGCGGCACCCCCTGGGAACTGGGCCTGGCCGAGACCCATCAGACCCTGCGCCAGAACGATCTGCGCGACAAGGTCCGGGTCCAGGCCGATGGCGGCATGAAGACCGGACTGGACGTGATCAAGGCCGCGATCCTGGGCGCCGAGAGCTTCGGCTTCGGCACCGCGCCGATGGTGGCCCTGGGCTGCAAGTACCTGCGCATCTGTCACCTGAACAACTGCGCCACCGGGGTGGCGACCCAGAACGACACCCTGCGCAAGCAGCATTTCATCGGCGAAGCCGAAATGGTGATGAACTATTTCCGCTTCGTCGCCGAGGAGTGCCGCGAGCTGCTGGCCACCCTGGGCGTGCGCTCCATGCAGGAACTGATCGGCCGTACCGACCTGCTGGAACTGATCGAAGGCAGCACGGCCAAGCAGGCCAAGCTGAACCTGCGGCCCATCCTGGATGCTTCCGGCATGGTCTCCGACGCACCGCATTACTGCCTGCAGCCGCACAATGCGCCCTTCGACCAGGGTGAACTGGCCGAGGCCATGGTCGAGGCCGCCCTGCCGGCGATTGAAGCCGCCTCCGGCGGTGAATTCGAGTTCGCCGTGCGCAACGTCAACCGCTCGATCGGCGCCCGCCTGTCCGGCGAGATCGCCCGCCGCCACGGCAATCAGGGCATGGCCGCCAGCCCCATCGTGATGAAGCTGACCGGCACGGCCGGCCAGAGTTTCGGGGTCTGGAATGCCGGTGGCCTGCATCTGCACCTGGAAGGCGACGCCAATGACTATGTCGGCAAGGGCATGGCCGGCGGCCGGATCGTGGTGCGGCCGCCCGCGGGCAGCCCATTCGTCGCCTGCGACACCACCATCATCGGCAATACCTGCCTGTATGGCGCCACCGGCGGTCATCTGTATGCCGCCGGCCGCGCCGGCGAACGCTTTGCGGTGCGCAATTCCGGCGCCACGGCAGTGGTGGAGGGTGTCGGCGATCACGGCTGCGAATACATGACCGGCGGCGTGGTCACGGTGCTCGGTCCCACCGGCCTGAATTTCGGTGCCGGCATGACCGGCGGCTTCGCCTACGTGCTGGACATGGAGCGGCACTTCGTCGACCAGTACAACCACGAGCTGATCGACATCCACCGGGTCGCCGCCGAGCACATGGAAGCCCACCGCAATCACCTGCGCGGTCTGATCCTGGATCACGTCACCGCCACCGGTTCGCAGTGGGGTGAACAGATCCTGGAGGATTTCCGCGACTACGTGGCCCGCTTCTGGCTGGTCAAACCCAAGGCGACCGAAATCAACGCGCTGCTGGACATGATCCGCGAAGCGGCCTGATCACTTTCCCGATTCTATGAATCCGCAGATTACGCAGATGACACAGATTGAGCAGATCGATACTGCCTGGCCGCGACCAGGACAGGACTGGGCCCATTGCCCCGAGCTGCTGTGACATCAGCTTTGATCGAATCTGCGTCATCTGCGTAATCTGCGGATAAACAAACCATGGCTAAGAACGCACTGCAATTCCTGGATCTGCCCCGGCACGATCCGCAAAAGACCCAGGTCGAGGTCCGCATCCACGACTTCCGGGAAATTTACGGCCAGTTCAGCAAGGAACAGGCCGGCAACCAGGCCGGGCGCTGCCTGTCCTGCGGCAATCCCTATTGCGAATGGAAGTGCCCGGTGCACAACTTCATCCCCAACTGGCTGAAGCTGGTCGAGGAAGGCAATCTGTTCGAGGCCGCCGAGCTGTCGCACCGGACCAATACCCTGCCGGAGATCTGCGGCCGGGTCTGTCCGCAGGATCGCCTTTGTGAAGGGGCCTGCACGCTGAACGACGGCTTCGGCGCGGTCACCATCGGTTCGGTGGAGAAGTACATCACCGACACCGCCCTGGAGCAGGGCTGGCGGCCGGACATGTCGCATGTGGTGCCCACCGGCAAGAAGGTGGCCATCGTCGGCGCCGGTCCGGCTGGCCTGGGCTGTGCCGACATCCTGGTGCGCAACGGGGTGGAAGCCGTGGTCTTCGACAAATACCCCGAGATCGGCGGCCTGCTGACCTTCGGCATCCCGCCCTTCAAGCTGGAAAAGGAAGTGGTCCAGCGCCGCCGCGAGGTGATGGAAGGCATGGGCGTTGAGTTCCGGCTCGGCATCGAGATCGGCAAGGATCTGCCCTTCCAGCAGCTGCTGGACGAATACGACGCCGTGTTCCTGGGCATGGGCACCTACAACTACATGAAGGGCGGCTTCCCCGGCGAGGACCTGCCCGGCGTGTACGAGGCCCTGCCCTACCTGGTCTCCAACATCAATCGCGAAATGGGCCTGGACGATGATCCGGCCCACTTCATCAGCATGCAGGACCAGCGCGTGGTGGTGCTGGGCGGCGGCGATACCGCGATGGACTGCAACCGCACCGCGATCCGCCAGCAGGCCGCGCGGGTCACCTGCGCCTACCGCCGTGACGAGGAGAACATGCCGGGCTCGCGCCGCGAGGTGGCCAACGCCAAGGAAGAAGGCGTGCGCTTCCTGTTCAATCGTCAGCCGGTCGAGATCGTCGGTGACGGCAAGGTGGAAGGGGTCAAGGTGGTCAGCACCGAGCTGGGCGCACCGGACGCCAACGGCCGCCGCCGCCCGGAGATCATCGAGGGCAGCGAGGAAATCATCCCGGCCGACGCCGTGCTGGTGGCCTTCGGCTTCCGCCCCAGCCCGCCGGACTGGCTGGCCGAATTCGGCGTCAGCACCGACGAGGGTGGCCGGGTCAAGGCCTCTGGC
>JBFJTN010000011.1:0-34919 GCA_041625325.1 Oceanococcus sp.
AGCCACATTTCGACCACACCCCTTCGGGCACGCTGTGCTTGTTGGCGGCATTGGTGGCCACCTTGGTCGGCATGATCTTCTCGAGCCAGCTCATGATGCAGCGACTCCTCGAATCGCGGTCGACAGGGCCTGGGTGGTCTCGAAAATAGCATGTTCCAGCGCGGCGCGGTCGCCCTGCCCGCTGGCGATCTGCTCGACCAGCGCGCTGCCGACCACGACACCGTCAGCGATTCCGGCGATGGCGGCCGCATGCTCCGGCGTGCGGATACCAAAGCCCACGCAGATCGGCAGGCTGGTCAGGCCGGCCATGTGGCCCAGGCGCTCGCGCACCGACGCCACATCCAGCTGCTGGCTACCGGTCACCCCCTTGAGCGAGACGTAGTACAGGTAGCCCTGCCCCTGCTCGCCCATGCCCCGAACCCGCTCGTCACTGGTGGTCGGGGCGACCAGGAAGATCGGGCACAGGCCCTGCGCCCGCAGCGCCGGCGCCAGCGAATCAGCCTCTTCCAGCGCCAGGTCCACGCTGAGCACGCCGTCCACTCCCACCTCGCGCGCCTCGATGCAGAAGCGCTCGCTGCCGAAGGCCTCGATCGGATTCAGGTAGCCCATCAGCACCAGCGGCGTATCCTGATTGTCCTGGCGGAATCGACGCACGATATCCAGCGCGCCGGCCAGACTCATGCCGCCCGCCAGGGCGCGCTCGCAGGCCAGCTGGATGGTGGGACCATCCGCCATCGGGTCGGAAAACGGCACCCCCAGCTCGAGTACGTCGGCGCCGGCCTCCACCAGCCGGTGCAGCAGGGCCAGGGTGGTGTCCGGGTCCGGATCGCCGGCGGTGATGTAAGGCACCAGCGCGGCGCGCCCCTCCTGCTTCAGGCGGGCAAAACAGGCATCTATGCGATTCACAGGCTCAGGTTCTCCAGGGCGGCCACCGTGTTCACGTCCTTGTCGCCACGGCCGGACAGGTTCACCAGCAGGATCTGGTCGGGCTGCATCTGCGGCGCCATCTTGATCGCCTGGGCGATGGCATGGGCGCTCTCCAGCGCGGGAATGATCCCCTCACTGCGGGTCAGACGGTGAAAGGCCGCCATCGCCTCGTCATCGGTGACCCCGACATACTCGGCCCGGCCGCAGTCCTTGAGCCAGGCATGCTCGGGGCCCACCCCGGGGTAGTCCAGGCCGGCGGACACCGAATGCGTGCCCATCACCTGACCGGCTGCATCCTGCAGTAGTTAGGTGCGATTGCCGTGCAGCACACCCGGGCGCCCGGCGATCAGAGACGCCGCGTGACGCACCCCGTCCAGTCCGTCGCCTGCCGCCTCGACTCCGACCATGCGCACCTGGGCATCGTCGATGAAGGGATGGAACAGCCCGATGGCATTGGAACCGCCGCCCACGCAGGCCACCAGCGCATCCGGCAGCCGGCCGGTCTCTTCCAGCATCTGGCCGCGGGCCTCGCGACCGATCACGCACTGGAACTCGCGGACCATCTCCGGATAGGGGGCCGGTCCGGCCACCGTGCCGATGATGTAGAAGGTGTTGTCGACATTCGTGACCCAGTCGCGCAGCGCCTCGTTGAGGGCATCCTTGAGCGTCCGCGTGCCGCTGGTCACCGGCACCACCGTGGCGCCGAGCAGCTTCATGCGATAGACATTGGGCGCCTGGCGCTCGATGTCTTCGGCGCCCATGTAGACCACGCACTCCAGGCCCAGGCGTGCCGCCACGGTGGCCGAGGCCACCCCGTGCTGACCCGCACCGGTCTCCGCGATGATGCGGCTCTTGCCCATCTGGGCCGCCAGCAGCGCCTGACCGATGGTGTTGTTGATCTTGTGCGCGCCGGTGTGATTCAGATCCTCACGCTTCAGCCAGATCTGCGCGCCGCCCAGTTCCCGACTGAGCCGCTCGGCGTGGTACACGGGGCTGGGCCGGCCCACGTAATGGGCCAGATCCTTGTCAAAGGCGGCACGGAATTCGGGATCCGACCAGGAACGTCGAAAGGCCTGGTCCAGTTCATCCAGTGGCCCCATCAGGGTTTCCGCCACGAAGCGCCCGCCGTAGGGGCCGAAGTGGCCGCGGCCATCCGGCCCGTGGCAATCCTGTGCCTGCTTGCTCATTCGCTATCCAGTCGTCGCATCGGCCGCGCGAACCGCGCGGACAAAGTCGGCCATTTTAGCCGCTGATTTGATTCCGGGCGCGGATTCCACGCCGCTGCTGACATCCACGGCGTACGGCCGGGCGCTGCGGACCGCCTCCGCGACATTGCCGGGCTGCAGTCCTCCGGCCAGAACCACCCGCCCGCCGGCCTGCGCGGGCACCCTGGCCCAGTCGAAACCCTGACCGCTGCCTCCCATGCCTCCGGGGGCATGACTGTCCAGAACGAAACCGCAGGCCTGGCCATGCTCGCGCATCTGCTGCTCGGGCGGTGCGGCGCCCTGCCCCATGCTGATGGCCTTCATGTAGCGGCGCCCGAAGCTGCGGCAGAATGACGCCGTTTCCTGGCCATGGAACTGCAGCAGTTCAGGCTGCACCTGTTCCAGCACCGACGCCACCAGGTCGGGCTCGGGATCCAGAAACAGCGCCACCAGGCTGACGAAGGCGGGAATCTGCTGGGCCAGCGCCGCGGCCTGCCCGGCGTCCAGATGGCGCGGACTGGCCGCGCAGAACACCAGGCCGATCGCGTCCACCCCCAGATCGACCGCGACCTGTACATCCTGCGGCCTGCGCAGGCCGCAGATCTTGATCCGGGTTCTGGTCGGGCTTTGGGTCATGCTGCTCTCGGCCTCTGCCGTGCCTCACAGGGGGAAGGAAACGGGGCGCGGCGCCGGCAGGGCGAAGCGCTCCGGGAAATCGGCCCGCAAAAAGTACAGTCCGCAGGCCGGCGCGGTTTCGCCGGCGGCGGCCCGCTGACGTGAAGCCAGGACCTGGGCCATCCAGTCCACCGGCCGGTGCCCGCAGCCAATCGCCAGCAGGCTGCCGCTGATGTTGCGCACCATATTGTGGAGAAAACCGCTGGCCTCGGCATCTATGGTGACCCAGTCACCCTGCCGACGCACCTCCAGCCGCCGCAGCAGCTTGACCGCCGACTTGGCCTGGCAGTCCTTGCCGCGAAAGGAAGAGAAATCATGTTCGCCGACCAGCACGGCCGCCGCGGCATTCATGCGCTCCACATCCAGCGGCCGCGGCCATTCGGCCGCCCGGTGACGCCACAGCGCCGAGCGCGATGAGGCGTTGTGGACCACGTAGCGATAGCTGCGCCCGGTGGCGAGATAGCGGGCATGAAAATCGTCCGGGACCGGCTGCACCCAGTTCAGCTTGACGTCGGCGGGCAGGAAGCTGTTGGTGCCGAGCAGCCAGGCCCGGGCTGGACGCTGCGCGCTGGTATCGAAATGAATCACCTGGCCCAGGGCATGCACGCCGGCATCGGTGCGACCCGCGCAGCCCACCGTAACAGGCTGCGCGGCGATCCGGCTCAACGCGTCCTCGATCTCGCCCTGGACGGTCCGCAGCCCCGCCTGACGCTGCCGCTGCCAGCCATGGAATGCGCGGCCGTCGTACTCGACCCCGGCTGCCAGCCGCGTCACAGCCATTGCAAGGCCAGGATCGCGCCGGCAGCCAGACCCAGGTACAGCCAGTCGGCCACCACCGGCGCCTTCAGCTCGGCACCGGCCGCAGCGGCCGGCTGGTAGGACTCGGCACTTTCGAAGACCCGGGCCACCGCGGCCAGGCCACCCTGCCGATCCAGGCTCCGCACTTCCGCCTGCATGTGCGCGACGGCGTCAAGAGTCAGGGCCAGGCGCCGCGAGAAGCTGTCCACGGACAGGCCCAGCCGGGCCAGCGGCGCCAGCAGGCGGCTGAGCCCCCGGGCCAGTTCCTGGGCCGGCAGGCCGTCCAGGCTGATCGCAACAATGCCCACCAGCACCGCGAGCACCCCGACCCGGTAGGCCGCCTGCTCCCAGTCCGGCCGCCCATCCAGCTGCAGGCCACCGAACAGATAGAGCACGAAGATCGCCAGAAAGAACCACTTGAGGCGCAGGACCCGCTGCCACCACAGCAGTGGCAGGGCCCTGTTGCGCAGCGCCGCCCAGACCAGCAGCAGCGAACCGAGCACGGCGATCGCCGCCGGCCCCAGGGTGAAGCTGCCGCCGGCCAGGATCAGCAGGGCGAACAGACGCAGCAATGCGCGTGATGTGGCCAGATTCATGCCCGGTCCGACACAAAAGCAAAGGGGCCGGGCGGCGACAGCGCGCGGCCCGGCCCCGTCCATTCACCCATCAGATCTGATCGAGCAGCTCCTGGGCCTTGGCTTTCTGCTCGGCATCGCCGGCCTGAAGCACCTCGTTCAGCAGGTTGCGGGCCATGTCGGTTTCGCCCATCTCCACATAGGCGGTCGCGAGATCCAGCTTGGTGCCGGGCTCATCCCCACCGGAGATGTCCGCCGCGCTGCTGTCGTCCAGGCTCATGCTGCCGTCGTCATCGAGGTCGGCCAGGCTCAGGTCGTCCAGGGCCGTGGCGTCGCTGTCGTCACCGAGGTCGAATTCGGTATCGCTGCCGATCTCGCCCAGATCAAAATCCGTGCCCTCGCCGACATCATCCGCAGCCAGGTCGAAGTCGGTCTCCTCGCCGATCTCGCCCAGATCGAAGTCGGTCTCCTCGCCAGAAGCCGCCGCATCGTCGAGCTCGAAATCCGTGACCTCGCCAGTGCTTTGGGCCTCGCCCAGATCGAAATCGGTGGACTCGGCTGACACATCCGCGTCGCCCAGTTCGACATCGCTGCTGTCGGCTGTCGCCGGCTGATCCGGCGTGTCCAGACTCAGCTCAAGGTCTGCGGCGCTGTCATCGCCCAGTTCGAAATCCGTCGCCTCGCCCAGACCGGCATCATCGTCGATCGTGAAGTCAGTGAGTTCGCCGGCCGGCCCGGCATCCTCTTCCAGCTCGCTGGTGCTGAGATCCGCGACCTCGCTGAGATCGAAATCGGTCGCCTCGGCGGCGGCATCGATTTCCGGCAGGTCGAAGGCGGTATCCAGCTCATCGTCCTGCAGACCGGTCTCGCTGCCGGAGTCCACGTCGAAGTCGGTCTCTTCGGGCAGATCCGTCAGCTCCAAGCTGTCCTCGGCGCCGCCACCGTCCACGCTGAAGTCGGTTTCCTCGCCGACCAGGCTGAGTTCGTCCGCCGCGGCCGGCTCCTCGTCCAGACTCAGCTCGTCGTCCATGTCCAGGCTGAACTCGGCATCCGCCGGTTCGATGGCCTCATCCAGGGTCAGTTCCAGCTCGTCGCCCGCTGCGGCATCCACGTCTGCCAGGGTGAGCTTCTCGGTCCCGTCGTCCACCGCTGCGCCCGATTCGGCTTCCGGCTCGTCGTCCAGCGAGAGGCTGAACTCGTCGTCATCCAGTTCCGCAACCAGTTCGTCCGCGTCGCCGGCGACGGTATCCAGTTCGCCTTCCAGATCATCCAGTCCGAGATCATCCAGATCGGCCAGGGTTTCGTCCGCGGAATCCTCACCTTCATCCAGGTCCAGATCGCCGAAGTCCGCTTCGAAGACCGTGCTCTCGTCGTGCGCCGGCGCCGCGGCTGCGGGCTCATCCTCGCCCAGGTCGAACTCGACGCTGTTGTCGGCGCCGCCCGCGGGCTCATCAAAGCCCATGTCCAGATCGATAGCGCCGCCACCGGCCTCGAGATCGCCGGAGAACAGCCCATCATCCGGACACAGCTGCTGACCCATGATGGCGATGCGCTGCCAGACATCCTCGCCCGGATTGCGGGCCTTGAGCTTCTCCGCCGTGGCGCGGAACTCCTCCGCGTTGCTGGCGGCGAAATAGGTCTCGGCCAGCTTTTCGTGCAGCTCGATCCGGTCCGGGGTCGCCTCGATCGCCCGCTGCAGCAGCAGCGCGGCCTCGTCGTACAGGCCATAGGCCAGCTGGAAGTCCGCCTCGGACAGCGGGTCTTCGTTCAATTCCAGGGAAACGGTCTCGGAACCCAGATCCAGGGTACCTTCCGACTCGTCGATCTCCTCGCTCTCGGGCAGCTCCAGTTCGGCCAGTCCCTCGGTCCCCGACTGCGCGTCCGTCGGCGCATCGAACTCCAGCGGCGCATCGAACTGGGCGGTCGCGTCGAGATCGGTCGCGTCCGGCGCTGCCGCCACCGGAGGCACTTCGAACTGCTGCGTGTCCAGTTCGTCCGCCACATCGGTGACATCCTGGGTGTCGTCCGCGGCGGCGGAGGCGGCAGCTGCAACGGGTGCCGCCGCGACTCGCGCCTTCGGCAGTTCCGGTTCCTCCGGCGCGTCATCCGGCTCCGCTTCACGCCGGGACCGGTTCAGGAAGAAGGCGGCGATGCCCCCCAGGCCCAGAACGCCCAGGCCCACCAGCAGCCATTTGAGCAGGCCGCTGTCCGTCCCGGCCGGCGACGGCGGCGCGGCGACCGCGTCATCCGCCGGCAGGCCTTCCTCGGCAAAGGCCTGCTCGACCTCCGCGGCAGACTCTTCCTCCTGCGCGAGCGCATCGTCCTCCGGCAGCGTCGGCAGCTCCTCGTAGCCTTCCTCCTCGGCCAGCGGCTCCTCCGGCAGCGCCTCCAGTTCGGGCTCTTCCGGCAGGGCTTCCAGCTCGGCCTCTTCCGCCTGCGGGCTGACCAGATTCAATTCCTCGCGCGGCGGGGCCAGGGCGGGTTCCTCCGGCAGCGCGGGCTCTTCGGCCGGCAGTTCCTCTTCGTAATAGGCCGGCTGCGGCGTGGGCGCCGGGGTCGGCGCGGCCGGGGCCGGCGTCGCCGCCGGACGCTCCACCTGCAACTGCTGCGTGCCGGCCGGCGCCGCGGCGCGCGCCGTGGCGATCAGGGCGGTCGCTTCCGCCGGGCTGACATCCAGCATGGCGCGCTCGGACGGCACGGTCAGGACCGCCCCCTTGTTCAGGCGATCGATATTGCCGTCGAATTTGGACTCGTTGTGACTGAACAGGGCCCACATCACCTGATTCATGGTGACTTTTTCGGTGGGACGAACGGCGGCCGCGACACCCCAGAGGGTCTCACCCGCGCGGACCGGGCCGTACTCCCCGTCGCCCAGCACCGGCTGGTTTTCGTAGATGACCTGGGACGCCTGGGGTTTGGCGCGCGGGATCACGGTCGGCGCGCCGCCACCCACGATCGGGGCGTTGCCCTGGAAGGCCTCCGGCTGAGGCACCTGCACCACGGGAGCAACCGGCGCCGGGACCGACTCGGGCTCGATGTACGGAGCCGTCGCCGGAGCCAGCTGCGGAGCCGGCTTGCCCGTATTCGGGTCCAGCAGGACGGTGTATTCGCGAATCAGACGTTCCCGCTGACCCTTGAGCTCCAGCAGAAAGCTGAAGAACGGCTCGCGCGCGATATCCGGGCTGCTGACCACGATCTTGCCGCGATCGGGGCTGCTGCCGGGCTGCAGGGAGAAGTTCAGTCCCAGCAGAAAGGCGCCGCGCTCCAGCCCGAAGCGCGCGAAGGCGGCTTCTTCCGCCAGACGTGCTTCCAGGATGTCCAGGTCCCCCGGGCGCAGATCAGCGACCGGGATCTCCGCCCGGAAGGGCTCGTTCAGGTAGCTCTGCAGGCGAATCTCGCCGAGGCTGACGGCCGAGGCCAGCCACGGCGTGACGAGCAGCGCGGCCAGGGCGGCGCCCCGCAGCAGCGGGGATTGCCGAGGTCGGCGCGGCAGCGCGCGAGCCTCACGGCCAACCCACGGAATGCCGCAAGTCCGCACCATGACATCCAGAAAACGATCTGCTCGCACGCTACCCCCGACAAAATGCCCATATTTCAAGGGCTTTTTATACCTTAGAAATGCTCGCGAACCAAGGTCTCCGCAATCTGGATGCTGTTGGTCGCGGCGCCCTTGCGCAGGTTGTCCGCCACCACCCACAGATCCAGCCCGCGCGGATGGGAAATGTCCTCCCGGATACGCCCCACAAACACGGCATCCTTGCCGGCCGCGTCGGTGACCGCCGTGGGATAGCCGCCGTTGGCGCGCTCATCCATCACCACGACCCCGGGCATGGCGCGAAGCAGCTCGCGGGCCGCTTCCGCGCTGATCTTGTCACGGGTCTCGATGTGGATCGCCTCGGAATGTCCGTAGAACACCGGCACCCGCACCGCGGTGGGATTCACCTGGATCTGGTCGTTGCCCAGGATCTTGCGGGTCTCCCAGACCATCTTCATTTCTTCCTTGGTATAGCCGTTGTCCTGGAAGACATCGATATGCGGCAGGCAGTTGAAGGCGATCTGCTTGGGATACACCTCGCACCTGGCATCCTGGAAGTTGAGCAGCGCGGTGGTCTGGTGGGCCAGCTCGTCCATCGCGTCCTTGCCGGTGCCCGAGACCGCCTGGTAGGTGGCCACGTTGATGCGCTCGATCCCCACCGCGTCATAGATCGGCTTCAGGGCCACCACCATCTGGATGGTCGAGCAGTTCGGATTGGCGATGATGTTGCGATTGCGGAAGCTGTACAGGGCGTCCGGGTTGACCTCCGGCACGACCAGCGGGATGTCCTTGTCGTAGCGGAACTGCGAGGTGTTGTCGATCACCACGACACCGGCCTCGGCCGCGATCGGCGCCCATTTCTCGGAGACCGAGCCGCCGGCGGAAAACAGGCCGATCTGCACCTGGTTCCAGTCGAACGTGTCGACATTCTGAACGGTCAGCTCCTTGCGCCCGAAGCTGACGGTATCGCCGGCCGAACGCTCGCTGGCCAGGGCGTACACCTTGTTCACCGGGAACTCGCGCTCGGCGAGCACTTCCAGCATGGTCTTGCCGACGGCGCCGGAGGCGCCCAGTACGGCGATGTCATATTTCTGCATGTTCTGTGTCCTTTGGGTTTGGAAAAAGTTTGCGCAGCGCGCTCGTCCCGGTCAGGCCAGGGCCGCTGCCACGGCATCCCCCATCTGCGCGCAGCCCACCGCCGCGCCCCCGGCCGCGATGTCCCCGGTGCGCAGGCCCTCGGCCAGCACCCGTGACACCGCCGCTTCCACCTTCCCGGCCAGATCGCCGCGATCCAGGCTGTGCCGCAGCAGCATGGCCAGCGACAGGATGGTGGCCAGCGGATTGGCCTTGTCCTGCCCGGCGATGTCCGGTGCCGAACCATGCACCGGCTCGTACATGCCGTGGCCGCCATCGCCCAGCGAGGCGGACGGCAGCATTCCGATGGAACCGGTGAGCATGGCCGCCAGGTCCGACAGGATGTCGCCGAACAGATTGCCGGTGACAATCACGTCGAACTGGCGCGGGTCGCGGACCAGCTGCATGGCCGCGTTGTCCACGTACATGTGGCTGAGCTCCACCTGTGGATACTCGGCCGCCAGCTCGATCATGGTGTCGCGCCACAGCTGGGACACCTCCAGCACGTTGGCCTTGTCCACCGAGCACAGACGGCCACCGCGCCGGGCTGCCGCCTCGAAGGCGGAGCGACCGATGCGCAGAATTTCATTGCGGTCATACACCAGGGTGTTGAAGCCGCGTGGCACCGGGCCGCTGGTGTCGATGCCGCGCGGCTGGCCGAAATAGATGCCGCCGGTGAGCTCGCGCACGATCAGGATGTCCAGACCGGCCACGATCTCGGGCTTCAGCGACGAGGCGCCGGCCAGCTCCTCGAACAGGATCGCCGGACGCAGGTTGGCATACAGGCCGAGATCGGCGCGCAGCCGCAGCAGCCCGGACTCGGGTCGCTTGTCGCGCGGCAAGGCATCATAGGCAGGCCCGCCGATCGCCCCGAACAGGATGGCGTCGCAGTCACGCGCCAGGGCCTGGGTCGGTTCCGGATAGGGGTCGCCGTGCGCGTCGTAGGCGGCGCCGCCGACCAGCGCATCGCGGGTCTCCACCTGCAGGCCATGGCGCTCGCTCAGCACCTGCAGCACTTTGCGCGCCTGGTCGACAACTTCGGGTCCGATGCCGTCGCCGGGCATCACGGTGATCTTGTAGCTCATTTTTCGCTCTGTTTATTCCACAAATGGCACAGCTCTTTACAGATGGGCTGCCGCATTGCCGACTCTGTGCAATCCGTGAAATCTGTGGAAAGTAAATTATTCAGCCAGGGAAGACTCAGACGGCACCAAACAGCCAGGGCTGGGTCTCGCGGTGACGCTGCTCGAAGGCGCGAATCGCGTCGGCCTTTCCCAGGGTCAGGCCGATGTCGTCCAGGCCCTGGACCAGCCGATCCTTGCGCCCGGGATCGATCTCGAAAGCGATCTGCTCACCCGTCGGGCTGGTGATGCGCTGGGCCGGCAGGTCGACGGTCAGCTGCGCGCCTTCGGCACATTGCTCGAACAGCGCATCTACAGTTTCCTCTTCCAGAACAATGGGAAGAACACCATTCTTGAAGCAGTTGTTGAAAAAGATGTCGGCGAAGCTCGGAGCGATGACGCAACGAAAACCGGCATTTTCCAGCGCCCAGACCGCATGTTCGCGCGAGGAACCGCAGCCGAAGTTCTTGCGCGCCAGCAGGATGCGGGCGCCGGCATAGCGGGCATCGTTCAGTTCGAAGTCCGGATTGGGCCGCCGCTGTTCCACCGGGGTATCCAGATCGCCCGGATCGAGATAGCGCCAGTCATCGAACAGAAAAGGCCCGAAACCGGTCCGCCGGATGGACTTCAGGAACTGTTTGGGAATGATCGCGTCGGTATCGACATTGGACCGGTCCATGGGCAGGACGGTGCCGCTCAGCGTGGTGAAGGCTTCCATTACAGGCTCCGGATATCGGTGAAGTGGCCGAACACGGCGGCGGCCGCCGCCATCGCCGGACTGACCAGATGGGTGCGCCCGCCCTGCCCCTGGCGTCCTTCGAAGTTGCGATTGGAGGTCGAGGCACAACGCTCGCCCGGCTCCAGCCGGTCGGCGTTCATGGCCAGGCACATGGAGCAGCCCGGCTCACGCCACTCGAAGCCGGCTTCGATGAAGATCCTGTCCAGCCCTTCGGCTTCCGCCTGCTGCTTGACCAGGCCGGACCCCGGCACCACCAGGGCCTGCCTGATGTTGTCGGCCAGCCGGCGCCCGCGGGCAATGGCGGCCGCTTCGCGCAGGTCCTCGATGCGCGAATTGGTGCAGGAGCCGATGAACACCCGGTCCGGCCGGATCTCGCTGATCGGCATGCCCGCCTCCAGGCCCATGTACTCCAGGGCCCGGCGCATGCCGGCGGCACGCACGCTGTCGCTCTCGGCGGCCGGATCCGGCACCCGGTCAGCCACCGACCCCACCATTTCCGGCGAGGTGCCCCAGGTCACCTGCGGCTGGATCTCTTCGCCCCGCAGCGTGATTTCGCGATCAAACACCGCGCCCTCGTCACTGTGCAGTTCGCGCCACAGTGCCTCGGCCTGCGCCCACTGTTCGCCCTGCGGCGCAAAGGGCCGGCCGCGCACATAGTCGATGGTGGTGTCGTCCACCGCGACCATGCCGGCGCGGGCGCCCCCCTCGATGGTCATGTTGCACAGGGTCATGCGGCCTTCCATGGACAGCGCCCGAATGGCCTCGCCGGCGTACTCGATCACGTAGCCGGTGCCACCTGCGGTGCCGATGCGGCCGATGATGGCCAGCGCGATGTCCTTGGCGGTGATGCCGGCGCCCACCGAACCTTCCACGGTCACCCGCAGGGTCTTCGACGGCCGCTGCCACAGGCACTGGGTGGCCAGGACATGCTCGACCTCCGAGGTCCCGATGCCGAAGGCCAGCGCACCGAAGGCCCCATGCGTTGAGGTGTGCGAGTCGCCGCAGACCACGGTCATGCCCGGCAGGGTCGCGCCCTGCTCCGGACCGATCACGTGGACGATGCCCTGGCGCACGTCATTCATCGGGAAATAGGTGATGCCGAAGTCCCGGGTGTTCTGGTCCAGCGCCTCCACCTGAGTCCGCGAAATCGGGTCGGCGATCCCGGCACTGCGGTCGGTGGTCGGCACGTTGTGGTCCGGCACGGCCAGATTGGCGCCCAGACGCCAGGGCTGGCGCCCGGCCAGGCGCAGGCCCTCGAAGGCCTGCGGCGAGGTGACCTCATGCAGCAGATGCCGGTCGATGTAGATCAGCCCGGTGCCAGCGCTGTCGCTGTCCACCAGATGGGCATCCCAGATTTTCTGGTACAGGGTGCGGGGCGTCATCGCACGAGTCCTCTTGTGATCGGGGGAAGACCGCCAGGCCATCGGGGCCACGCGGCAGCAGCACGCCACCGCGGAGACTGCCGCGGGCACGGAGCGTCCATTCAGGGGCGCATTTTACGGCCCTGCTTCTCATAACTCAAATGAATCGTTATTATATTTTGCATTACCTTTTGGAATTGTTCGCGGCGCCAGGCCGCAGCCATCATGGATACACAGGCCCTCAGAACCTTCGTGCAGGTTGCACGCAGCGGCTCCTTCTCCCGCAGCGCCGAGGCCCTGCATATCTCCCAGCCGGCCGTGAGCAAACGCATCGCGACGCTGGAGCAGGAAGTCGGCCACAAGCTGCTCGACCGGGTCGGGCGCCAGGTCCTGCTCACCGAGGCCGGGACGACCCTGCTGCCCTATGCCGAGCAGGTGCTGCTGAGCCTTGACGACGCCAGCCGCGGCCTGTCCCAGCTGCATCAGCTGGTGCGCGGGCGGCTGTCCATCGGCACCAGCCACCACATCGGCCTGCACCGCCTGCCCCCGGTGCTGCGCGCCTTCACCCAGTCCTACCCCGATGTCGATCTGGACATCCACTTCATGGATTCCGAGCTGGCCTGCGAAGCCGTGCTGGCGGGGGAGCTGGAAATGGCCGTGGTGACCCTGCCGCCGGAACCCGAACCGCGCCTGTTCACCCGGCTGATCTGGCCGGACCCGCTGGACGTCATCGTCGACCGGGCCCACCCGCTGGCCGGCCGCGGGCGGGTGAGCCTGAAGCAGCTGGCCCGCCACCCGGCCGTGCTGCCGGATGAGCACACCTACACCCACCGGATCATTCGCGATGCGCTGCACCAGGCCGGCACGCCGCCGCGGGTCCGCCTGGCCACCAACTACCTGGAAACCATCAAGATGCTGGTCGGCATTGGCCTGGGCTGGTCGGTGCTGCCCCGCTCCATGCTGGACGCCGACACCTGCGCGCTGCAGGTGCCCGGCCTTCAGCTGCAGCGCGAGCTCGGCATCGTGCGGCACCGCGACCGGGTGGAGTCCGCGCCGGCCCGCGCCTTCGTGCAGGTCATCGACACGGCCACCTCACAAGCGGGTGAAGCCGCGGACGGTCGAACCGCCCCGGGTCCGGCACGGGACTGACCGCCAGACGCCCGGCCACGGGCCGTATCCTCCCGACGATCCGCTATCGTAGGGGACATCCGAGGGCTGTCGAGGGGCAACGGGATGAGCCAGATCGTGCTGCACCAGTGGGAGATGTCACCGTTCTGCAACAAGGTCCGGCGCATGTTGCGGCACAAGGGTCTGGCCTACCAGACCATCGAGTACAACGGCCTGCTGGCGCGCAAGGCGGCCGGCCTGTCGCCGCAGGGCACCCTGCCGGTGCTGGACATCGATGGCCAGCGCATCGTCGACAGCGGCGCGATCGGGCGCTTTCTCGACACCCACTATCCGGACCCGCCGCTGTGGCCTGCCGACCCGCTGCCCAGGGCACAGGCCCGCTTCTGGGAAGACTGGGCGGACAAGAGCTTCTATGCCTATGAAATCTACTTCCGCATGCTGGTGCCGGGCCCGCTGGAACAGGCCCTGGACCTGATCAGCCAGGGCCGGCCACGCTGGGAGCGCGCGGTGCTCAAGCCGGTCTTCCGCCGTCGCTACCGCCAGAAGATGCACTGGCTGGGCCTGGGCCGGATGGCGCCGGAGGACATCACCCGCCAGATGCTGGAACACCTGGACAATCTGGAGATCATCCTGGCCAGCCGCAGCTGGCTGGCTGGCGAAGACCTGAGCATCGCCGACATGGCGGTCGCGGCCCAGCTGGACGAACTGCTGCGCACCAGCGAACTGGCACCCCAGGCCCGCCAGCGCGAGGCGACCATGGCCTGGCTGGCACGCATGGACTGAAGCGCGCCGCCCCTCACACGGCGGCCGCGCCCTCGCGCAGGCCGCGCCAGGCGATCAGGGTGCCCAGTCCGGCCGCCGCCGCCGCCCACAGATACAGGGCATCCGGTGACTGCCAGTCCCAGATCAGGCCGGACAGCGCCGCGCCGATGGCGCCGCCCAGACCAAAGCCCACCGATACGTAAAGCGCCTGCCCGCGCCCCTGCAAGCGGTCCGGGAAGAACTGGTGCAGGAAGTGAATCGCGCAGGCGTGGAACACCCCGAAGCTGGACATGTGCAGGGCCTGCAGCAGCAGCAGCCCCGGCATCCATTCGATGCTCACCGGCAGCAGGCCCCAGCGCAGCGCGGTGCTGGCCAGGGCCAGGGTCATCATCGGTCGGGCCCCGAAGCGCCGGATCAGCGCGCCGGTGTAGAGAAAGATCCAGATCTCGATCACCACGCCGAAGGCCCAGAGCAGACCGGTCACCCCCTTGCCGTATCCGTAATGCTCCAGATACAGGGAGAAAAAGCTGTAGTAGGGCGCGAAGCTGAGCTGGGACAGAAAGCAGACCGCCAGCAGGGCGATGACCACGGGGCGCCGCAGGGTGGGCCACAGCCCGGCATCCGATGGCACACCCGCATCACTGGGCGGTGGCGCCGGCAGCAACAAGGCCACCCAGGCCATCCAGCCGATCAGGGCCAGCATGATCCAGGGCAGCCATTCCAGACTGACCCGGTCGAACAGCAGGCCGAGGCCGACCACCGCGACCACGAAACCGACGCTGCCCCACAGGCGCACCCGGCTGTAGTCACCACCGGTGCGCAGCAGATGGGCCAGGGTCAGCGCCTCGAACTGCGGCATGGTCGCGTTCCAGGCCAGATTGAACAGCACGATGGCCGCGATCATCTGGGCGAAGTCGTCCGCCAGCGGCACCGCCACGAAGCACAGCATGGAAGCGGCCGTGGCCAGCCGGATCAGGCGCAGGCGCTGCCCGCTGCGGTCCGCCACCCAGCCCCAGAACAGGGGCAGCACGATGCGCATCGCGCCGTGCACGCTGAGCACCACGCCGATTTGCGCGGGACTGTAATCGCGGGCGGCCAGCCATAGCCCGAAGTACGGCAGCATGGCCCCCAGCACGCTGTAGAAGCCGGCGTAATAGCTCGCCAGACGCCGGTGCAGCCGCGCGGCCGACAGGCCGCCGGCCAGCTCAGGATTCAATGCGGCCGGGGATCGGCTGCGGGCGGGGGCTGACGTCGCCGTTCTGGGCACGCTGACGCAGGGCGTGATCGATCAGGACCAGGGCCAGCATGGCCTCGGCGATCGGCGTGGCCCGGATACCGACACAGGGATCGTGCCGGCCCGTGGTGCGCACTTTCGCCGCCTCGCCGGCCGCGTTGATGGTGTCGCCGGGCACGATGATGCTTGACGTGGGCTTGAGCGCCATCCGCGCGGTGACCTGCTGGCCGGTGCTGATGCCGCCGGCCACGCCGCCGGAATGATTGCTGCGGAAACCCTCCGGGGTCATCTCGTCCCGGTGCTCCGAGCCGCGCTGGCCGACCACCTCGAAGCCGTCACCGATGGCCACCGCCTTGACCGCGTTGATGCTCATCAGCGCCGCTGCGATATCGGCATCCAGGCGATCGAACACCGGCTCGCCCCAGCCGGCGGGCACGCCGCTGGCTTCCACATAGATCTCCGCCCCGATGGAATCGCCATCCCGGCGCAGGCCGTTGATGTAGTCCTCCAGCTCCGGCACCAGGGCGGGCTGCGGGCAGAAGAAGGGATTGGCGCCGACCGCCTCCCAGTCCTCGAAACTGAAGCGGTAGGGCCCAATGGCGGACAGGCAGCCGCGGATGCTGATGCCGTGCCGCTCGCGCAGCCACTTGCGCGCCACCGCACCGGCCGCCACCCGCACCGCGGTCTCGCGGGCGGAGGAGCGCCCGCCGCCGCGATGGTCCCGGCGGCCGTACTTCTGCATGTAGGCGTAGTCCGCGTGGTTCGGCCGGAACACGTCCTCGATCTTGTCGTAATCGTAGGAGCGCTGATCGGTGTTCTCGATCAGCAGCGCGATCGGCGTGCCGGTGGTGAGGCCTTCATGCACTCCCGACAGGATGCGCACCGCATCGGCTTCCCGGCGCTGGGTCACATAGCGGGAACTGCCCGGCTTGCGCCGGTCCAGATCCTGCTGGATCTCCTCGACGCTGATCGCCAGCCCGGGTGGGCAGCCATCGATCACGCAGCCGATGGCCGGGCCGTGGGACTCGCCAAAGCTGGTGACGCAGAAGGATTTTCCGAAGGTGTTGCCGGACATGATCAGGTGGAGCCGCTCAATTGTTCGCGGGTAATGATAAAGACCCCGTCCCCGCCATGCTCGAATTCCGGCCAGGCGAAGGGCAGCTCGGGACGCGCCGCCAGCAGCGCGGGCGCGGTGGCGCCCACCTCGCAGACCAGCAGCCCGCCAGGCTCCAGGTAGTCCGGCGCCTCGTCCAGCATGCGCAGAACCAGCGCCAGGCCGTCGCCCGGCACCTCCAGCGCCCCACGCGGCTCATGGCCGTACTCCGCGGGCAGCTGCGCGAACTCGGCCGAGCTCACGTAGGGCGGATTGCTCACGATCAGCTCATAGCGCCGGCCGGCGCAGGGCGCAAACAGGTCGCCTTCCAGCAACTCCAGGCGATCCTCCAGATGGTGCAGCGCGCGGTTTTCCCGGGCCAGGGCCAGCGCATCGGCGGACAGGTCGGAGGCGTCGATGCGGGCCTGCGCGAACAGATGGGCACAGGCGATGGCGATACAGCCGCCACCGGTGCACAGATCCAGCACCCGCTGCGGCTCGTCGGACAGCCAGGGCGCAAAGCCATGGCCGATCAGTTCCGCGATGGCCGAACGCGGTACCAGCGCGCGACTGTCGGCCTTGAATTCCAGGCCCGCGAACCAGGCCCGTCCGCTGATGTAGGCCAGCGGCAGACGTTCGTCCCGCCGCTGCTTGATCCAGCGCAGCACCCGCACCCGCTCCTCCGAGGTGAGCACGGCGTCCAGATACGGCGCCGGCAGATCCAGCGGCAGATGCAGGCACTGCAGGACCAGGGCGGCGGCCTCGTCCAGCGCATTGTCGGTGCCGTGGCCGTAACACAGACCCGCCGCCTCGAACTCGCTGCAGGCCCAGCGGATCAGGTCGCGCGGCGTGCTCAGGATCTGCGACAGCTCATGCAGTTCAGCCATGGAAATACCCGGAGAAAAAGGGGCCTATGTAATAATGTCCGGCTGAATTTGTCCATCCTGTGCCATGCGACGTCCCACCCTCAATCTGCTTCTGATCGGCGGCCTGATCGCCGCACTGCTGGCCGGCATCGGCCTGAGCCACTGGCTGCAGCAGGGCGCCGGCACGACCGAGGAGGCCGGCCTGGTGCTGAGCCAGCCCCGACCGCTGGCCGAGTTCAGCCTGCTCACCCAGCACGGCACGCCCTATACCCGTGACAGCCATGCCGACCGCTGGCAGCTGCTGTTCTTCGGCTTCACCCATTGCCCGGACATCTGTCCCAGCACCCTGGCGCTGATGCGGCAGCTGAAGCAGGACCTGCCGGCCGAGGTCCGCGACCGACTGCACTTCGTCTTCGTAACCGTGGACCCGGCCCGCGACAGCGTGCCGGTGATGCGCGAATACGTGGCCCATTTCGACCCCGAATTCATCGGCGTGACCGGGTCGCAGGAGGGACTGTCGGGACTGACGGACGCCATGGGTATCGCCTATCTGGTCAACGAGGCCGACGCGGCGGGCGACTACAATGTCGATCACAGCACGGCCCTGGTCCTGCTCGCCCCGGGCGCCGCCATCAAGGCCTATTTCCCGGCACCTCATCGCCTGCCCGCCCTGCAGCGCACACTCAGTCAACTGATCCGGTCATGATGCTTCCTCCCCTGCTGGAGCATGGCCTGCAGGCCATGCTGCCGACCCGCCTGCTGTCCGCCCTGATGCATCGCTTCGCCGCGATCGAGCAGCCCTGGATCCGGCAGGCCACGATCGACTTCGTGCGCCGCAGCTATGCCATCGACCTGAGCGAGGCGGAACGCGAAGATCCTCGCGCCTACGCCAGCTTCAATGATTTCTTCACCCGCAGCCTGAAGCCGGGCAGCCGCCCGCTGGCCGAGGCACCCGCCCTGCTCAGCCCGGTGGACGGGACCATCAGCCAGTGGGGCCGCATCGACGGCGACACGGTGTTTCAGGCCAAGGGGCGCAGCTTCAGCGCCGGCGCCCTGCTGGGCGATGCGGCCGGGGCGCAGGCTTTCCGGGACGGCGCGTTCGCGACCATCTACCTGGCCCCCTACAACTATCATCGGATTCACATGCCGATGAGCGCCCGACTGCTCCAGGGGCGCTACATCCCGGGCCGCCTGTTCAGCGTGCAGCCTTCCACGGTGCGTGCCATCGATGGCCTGTTCGCGCGCAACGAGCGGCTGGCCCTGCAGTTCGAAACCGCCTTCGGGCCCATGGCCCTGGTCCTGGTCGGCGCCCTGTTCGTGGGCAGTATCGAAACCGTGATCGAGGGCAAGATCAGTCCACCGCACTGGCGCTCACCGCGTGACTACGATTACCGCGACCGGGATCTGCAGCTGGACCGCGGCGCGGAACTGGGCCGCTTCAACATGGGCTCCACCGTGATCATGCTCCTGCCGCCGGGCTTGGCGCGGTGGCGGGAAGATCTGGGGCCGGGCGATGCCGTCAGGATGGGACAGTCGCTGGGACAGCTGTCGCAGCCATCCGCCTGAAGCGCTGAATCCAATCCGGGCAAAAAAAACGGGATGCCGAGGCATCCCGTGAAACTCATAACCGGTTGGATCAATAGCGGAGGGCAAAACTCACCATCTTCGAAAAGACAGCGATGGCTCGGTTATGAGACTGCCGAAGCAGTGGTTGACAATCTACACAGATCAATGCTTGCTGACGATCGTAAAAATTCAGTACGTTTTGTCTTTGCACGCCACCCTGCCCTTCGCCGCCGGCCGCGACGGCGGACCTGAACGCCGCCCATGACGACCGCTCCCCACGCCTCGTCGCCGCTTGTGCGCGACTGGCATTACCCCGCCGATCTGCCGGTCAGCCAGGCCCGCTTAGCGGTGCTGGACGCCCTGCGCGCGCATCAGGTGACGATCCTGTGCGGGGCCACCGGCTCGGGCAAATCCACCCAGCTGCCGAAATTCTGTCTTGAAGCCGGTCTGGGCAGCCGCGGCCTGATCGCCCACACCCAGCCGCGCCGGCTGGCCGCCCGGGCCCTGGCCGAACGGATCGCCAGCGAGCTGGAGGAAACGCCTGGCCAGACCATCGGCTGGCAGGTCCGCTTCAAGTCGGTGCTGTCCGACACCACCCGGGTCAAGCTGATGACCGACGGTGTCCTGCTCAACGAACTGCGTCGCGATCGCCTGCTGCGCCGCTATGACTGCATCATCGTGGACGAGGCGCACGAGCGCAGCCTGAATATCGATTTCCTGCTCGGCTGCCTCAAGCGCATCCTGCCGCGGCGGCCGGAACTGCGCCTGGTGATCACTTCCGCCACCCTGGATGCGGAGAAGTTCGCGGCGCATTTCGACGGCGCGCCGGTCATCGAGGTGGCCGGCAAGAGCCATCCGATCGACCTGCGCTACCGCGACCCGGCCGATCTGGACGGCGATGAGGCGGTCGCCCGCGCGGTGCAGGAAATCTGGCGCGAGGCCTCCGGCGACATCCTGGTGTTCCTGCCGGGAGAACGCGAGATCCGCGAATTGGCCGAGAGCCTGGCCCGGCACCCGCGTCTGCAGCGACCGGCGCCGCCCGAGATCCTGCCGCTGTATGCCCGCCTGGGCAGCGCCCGCCAGCAGCGCATCTTCCAGCCCTCCGGCCAGCGGCGCATCGTGCTGGCCACCAATGTGGCGGAAACCTCGCTCACCGTGCCCGGCATCCGTCATGTCATCGACACCGGCACCGCCCGCATCTCGCGCTACAACCCGCGCAGCAAGGTGCAGAACCTGCTGGTGGAAAATGTGGCCCAGGCCAATGCGGACCAGCGCAAGGGCCGTTGCGGCCGGACCGCACCGGGCATCTGCGTGCGCCTGTACAGCGAGGAGGATTTTCTCGCCCGCCCCCGCTTCGCCGAACCCGAGGTCCAGCGCACCAATCTCGCCTCGGTGCTGCTGCAGATGGCCGATCTGGATCTGGGCGACGCGGAGGACTTTCCCTTTGTCGATGCGCCACACCGGCGATTCCTGAACGACGCCCGGCGACTGCTCGAGCAGCTGCAGGCCTTTCGCCCGGATGGCCGGCTCAACCGGATCGGCCGTCAGCTGGCCCGGCTGCCGGTGGATCCGCGCTTCGGCCGTATCCTGCTGGCGGCGCGGGAGCTTCATGTCCTGGGCGACGTGATTCCCATCATCGCCGCCCTGTCCATGCAGGATCCGCGGGAGCGCGATTTCGACCAGCGACAGAAAAGCGATCAGGCCCAGGCGCCCTTCCGGGACAAGTCCTCCGACTTTCTCAGCCTGCTGGCCCTGTGGCGTGCCGCCCGCCAGCAGAAGGCCGCGCTGAGCAACAGCGAGTTCCGCCGCTGGTGCCAGCAGCATTACCTGAATGCGCGGCGCATGCAGGAATGGCGCGACCTGGTGCGGCAGATCCGCGGCGACCTGCATGCCCTGCACAAGGACGGCGAACGGGCCGAGGCCATCGCGCAGGAATCCGATCCCGAACAGCTGCAGGGGGCGCTGGTCCATCGCGCCCTGCTGGCCGGCCTGCTGGACCACATCGGCCAGCACGACAAGGAGGGCAGCTACCGCGGGCCGCGCAACGCGCACTGGCGGATCCACCCGGAATCCGCTCTGGGCCGCCGCCAGCCCGCCTGGATCGTGGCTGCGGAAATCGTCAGCACGCGCCGGACCTACGCCCGTGGCGTGGCCCAGGTCCAGCCGCAGTGGATAGAACAGGCGGCCGCCCATCTGCTCACCCGCACGGCGCTGGAGCCGGCCTGGGATGCGCGCCGTGGCGAGGTGATGGCGCGCGAGCAGGTCAGCCTCTACGGCCTGGTACTGGTGGCCGATCGGCAGGTCCCGCTGGCCCGCTTCGATCCGCAGCAGGCCCGTCACATCTTCATCGAGCAGGCCCTGCTGGCCGGCCACTGGGGACAGCGCAGGCTGCCGGCATTCCTGCAGCACAACCGGCAACTGATGCAGCGCCTGCAGGATGAGGAAGCCCGTCAGCGCAGCCGCGGCATCCTGCGGGCCGACGAGGCCATCATCGCCTGGTATGACGAGCGTCTGCCCGAAGGAATCTGCAGCCGTCGGCAACTGCTGGATGCCCTCGGCGCCCTGCCGGACGGGCAGCTGAGCATGGGCGAGGAGGACCTGCGCGATCAGGACGCGGTCGACCTGGCCCGGGCCTATCCGGCCGAACTGCGGGTGGGCGATCTGCGCCTCAAGCTGAGCTACATCTTCGAGCCGGGCAGTGCGGAGGACGGGATCAATCTGGACCTGCCGCTGGCCAGCCTCAACCAGCTGCCTCCGCAGCCGCTGGACTGGCTGGTGCCCGGCGCCCTGCCAGACAAGCTGGAGCAGCTGTTCAAGGCCCTGCCCAAGCAGCTGCGACGGCGTTTCGTGCCGGTCGGCGACAGCGTGCGGGCGGCCCTGGCCGAGCTGGACCATGCCGAGGGCGATCTGTACATCGCGCTCTCGCGCTGGATGCACCGAAGGCTCGGCCAGCCCGGACCCACGGCGGAGGAACTGCGCGCCCTGCCCCTGCCCGATCGGCTGCGCATGCGCATTCGCCTGCGCGATGCGCAGGGCAAGCTGATCGACGCGGACCGGGACCTGGATGCCTTGCGGGCGCGACAGGGTCAGGCCGCACGCAGCCAGTTCCGCGCCCTGCACGATGAGCGCTGGGAGCGCAGGGGGCTGACAGACTGGCAGGGCCCGGCCCTGCCGGTGGACCTGACCCTGAGCAACGGCCTGCGCGCCTTTCCCAGCCTGCGCGACCGGGGCGACCAGGTCGATATCGTGCTGCGCGATGATCCCGAACAGGCGCGCGAGATGCATCGTCAGGGCCTGTTGCGACTGCTTTGCCTGGCCCAGGCCGGGCGCCTGAAGCAACGCCTGAAAAGCCTGCCGAAACGTCAGTCGGTGCTGCTTCGGCTGGCCGCGCTGCCCGCCGCCGACGCCGCCCTGCGCCAGAGACTGGACGCACTGTGCATCCTGCCCGACCTGGGCGGCGATCTGCCGGCCGCTCTGGCCGCGCGCGCGGTGGCGGATACCCAGCTGGATGAGGGCATCCGCAGCGAAGAGGCCTTTCGGGCTGCCTGCGAACAGGGGGCCGGCGCCCTGGCCGAGCGCCTGCAGCAGCTCTGGGCGGACTGCCGCCTGCTGGCCGCGGCCTGGCAGCGCTGGCAGCAGCAGAGCCTGCCATCGCCGGATGAGCCAGCGCGCCAGGACATGGAGGAGCAGCTCGCCTGGTTGCTGGCACCCGGCTGGCTGTATCGCAGCCCGCGGCCGGCCGATCTGGCCCGCTATCTCGATGCGCTGTGCGAGCGCGCCGACAAGCGCGCCCAGCAGCCGGCGGCCGATGCCCAGCGTCTGTCTCTGGTGGCACCCCATTGGCAACGCTGCCGCGAGGCCGTGGATCGCTGCATCCGGCAGCGGCAGCCGGTGCCGCAAGCGCTGCGCGACTATCGCTGGCTGATCGAGGAATACCGGGTATCGGTCTTCGCCCAGCAGCTGGGCACCCGCCAGAAAGTCTCCGCCAAACGCCTGGATCAGGCCTGGGAGCCGCTCCGCCGCGGCTGAAGCGACAGCACGGCGGTGAGCGCTAGCTGGCGGCGGCCGGGGCAGCGCCGCTGCCGCCGCTGGCCTTGGCGTCCTTGGCCGCCTGTTCTTGACTGGCGATGTCCTCCTGCAGCCGGGCGATATCCGCTTCCAGACGCGCGATCTGCTCTTCGTCGACGGGATCCGCCGCGCGTGCGGCCTCCAGCTGCGTGCCCAGCGCGGCGAGTTCCTTGCGCTGCTGCTCCGTGCGACCCGCCTGCTCGGCCTTGTCGAAGACGACGTCCTCGAGCTTTGGCGCCTCTTCCGCCGTGCGAGGCGGGTGCCAGGCCTCCGGCAGCAGGGCCTGCTCCAGCTTGCGCTGCAGCATGATGTTCGGCGACGCGATCTCGATGCCGGCGCCGTGCAGCGCATCCAGGATCTCGCAGCGCAACTGGGAACGGGCGGTCAGCAGGCTGCCCACCTCCTCCAGCCGGCCTCCGAGCCGGTAGCTGACGGAAAAGTCCCCCAGCTCGCGCACCTGCACGAAGGGATCGGTCAGGCCCGCGGCCAGCGCGGCCTCGCGCAGCACCGCCTCGATGCGCCGGTGGTGCACGTCATAGCCCAGGGTCAGGCTGGCGGAAATGATCGTGCCGCTCTGGTGCACCACGGTCACCGGGTTGGTGATCAGATGCATGTTCGGCAGGGTCATCAGATCCCGATCCTCGGTCTGGATCTCGGTATGGAACAGACCGCGTTCGCTGACCCGGCCGAAATGATCGCCAACCCGGATGAAATCGCCCGGCCGAAAACTGTTGATGATGCGCAACAGCAGGCCGGCCATGGCATTCGCCACCAGGGTGGTGGAGGACAGGGCGATCAGGGCGGTGACGATCAGGCCCAGGAAGCTGAGCATCTGACCGCGGGTGGTCTCGCTGACCGGCAGGGAGAGCAGGACCAGCAGCGCGCCCAGTCCGTAGGCGCCCAGCTGCAGCATCTGCCGCGGCAGATGGGCATCCCGGTTCTTCAACTCGTGCGCGCGCAGCCAGCGGCTCAGCGCCCAGAGGCTGAAGACCACGAGGCCGAGGGTCAACAGCAAGGGCATCATCTCGTCGAGCAGGACTGGATCGGCAGCGGGCGTCATGGCACAAGCTTACTGCGTTTCGTGCTTGCCCCTCACCTGACAGACCCCGTCCTCGAAGCAGGCGGCGACCTCGCCGAGCACGCCGGCGGCCGGATGCCTGGCGCCGGCCAGCTCCTGCCGCGCCGGCCCCCACTGCCGCTCGAGCAGCAGGCTGAGGCCGCGGAACCAGTGCCCAGCCGCTCCGTTCAGGCTTCGACCCACGGCCAGCTCGGTCCAGGACACCTCGAGCAGCCGCAGCAGCGGGGCCTGCAGACCTTCGCGCAGGGCCAGTGCGCCCAGCTGGGCGGTCTCTTCCGGCCCCAGGCGCACCTGGCCGTTGAGGATCGGCTGCCACAACCACAGGGCCAGCGCCTGCTCGCGCCGCCCCGGGTCCAGCCACTGCGCGATCCAGGCCGAGCCACTGAAGCGTCTCTCGGTGGCCGCATCGTCCATGAAGTCGAAGTAATGCAACAGCTCTTCCGGGCGGACCGCGGCGCTGTCCAGGCGTCCGGGATGATCATCGTCCAGCTGTGGCCCCTCACCGACCCAGGCCGCCAGTTGCGCCGCATCCGCGATGAAGCTCGTGGCCAGCTGGGCGGGATGCTCGAAGCCGGTCTCCTGCAGCAGTTCCCGGGCCGCCGGCTGCCGCCACAGCCGTGCCAGGCTGTCCCCCGCCGGCGCGCCACCGGCGCTGCCCAGGAGCAGCCAGTTGTAATGCGAGCCTGCCCACAGGCTGCAATCGTCGAACTCGGCGCAGAAGGCCCGGATGATCGCCGCCGTGGACCTCACGCTGAGCTGATCGACGGGCAGCCAGTGACTGAGCATTCCGCCTGCGCGCAGGCGTGACCGGGCCAGGGCGAAATAGTCCCGGCTGTAGAGATTGACCACCCCGGCCAGGCGTGGCGGCGGCGGCTCCGCGGTAATCAGGTCATAGCTTTGGGCGCTGCGCAGCAGCACATGACGGCCGTCATCGATGTCCACGGTGACCCGGGGATCATCCAGCGGATGCCGTGAGCGGATCTGCCGCGACAGGGCCAGGGTGCCGGATGACGTGTCGGCCACCCGCAGACGCCGCAGGTCTCCATGCGCCAGCAGCGCCTCCGCGGTATTGCCCAGGCCGTAGCTGATCAGCAGCGCGGACTCGATCCGCGGATGCAGGGCCTGCGGCAGCTGGGCGAACAGGCGCATGTAGCGCAGGGAATCGGCCTCCGTGCCGGACATGGAATAGCCGTCCGTGATCAGCCGCCAGGCCACCGGCAGGCCGCCCAGCTCCCGGCTGGCCAGCTGCAGGGTGGCGTCGCGATCCTCGCGCCGCTCGACCAGTGCATAGCCGGGAAAGGCCTGCAGTGCCGGTGCGAACCAGCGGGCCGAGGCATCGGGGATCAGCAGGCTGACCCCGCCGATCAGCAGCGCCAGCACGGCCCGCCCCGGTCGCGGCGCCAGCAGCAGCCAGAGCAGTGCGAAACCCGGCAGGCAGAGCTGCCAGGCCCGGGCCAGGCCCAGCCAGGGCAGCAGCCCGTAAGCCATCAGCAAAGCCCCCGCAGCCGCGCCCAGGGTATTGCTGACCAGCAGCGCCGCCCCCGCACGCTGGCTGCTGCGCGCCCCTTGCCGCAAGCCGGGCGCCAGCGCGGCAAACAGGGCGCCGGATGCGATGCTGACCGGCAACGCCAGCACCCCGGCCATCCAGGCTGCCGCCAGGGGCTCGGACAGCCCTGCCGGCGACAGGGTCCCATACAGCTCCCGGCCGGCCAGGGCGCCGGCCAGACCGAGCAACGCCCAGCCCCCGATCGGCAGCCAGCGCCAGCACCAGGCGCCCAGGCTCAGACCGCCAATCACCACGGCCAGCAGGATGGCCAGCAGCCCATCGGTTCCACGCAATTGCAGCAACATTGCCCGCAGCCAGACCACTTCCAGGGCCAGCACCAGGCCTCCGCAGAGTGCGGCGGCCGCCAGCAGATTCCAGCGCCTGCCCGGCACCGCGACGGCCGCAGCGGCTTGAGACGCCGGCAAACGCGCCCGCCACAGCAGGCCGGCCGCCAGCAGATTGGCCGCTGCCGCGAGCAGCGCGCTGAGCGGCAGTCCCAGGCTGCGGATCAGCGGCACGGCCAGCAGGGCCCCCAGCATGGCACCCAGGGTGTTGGCCCCGTAGAACCAGGCAAAACGCTGCGAGAAGCGTTGGGCGTCCGGCAGCACGGCCTGCGCCAGCAAGGGCAGCACCCAGCCCATGGCCACCGTCGGCAGCAGCAGGGCCAGCAACAGCCCGACCGCCGCCAGGGCTTCCGGCACCGCGGCCACGAGACCGGCCGCGGCCGGACTGGCGAGCACCAGCAGCAGGCCGGTGGCGCCGATCCACAGCTCCAGGCCGACATACCAGCGGCGCGGCCGCAGGGCCGAGACCTGCCCCATCGCCAGCAAGGCGCCCAGGGCAAGCCCGGCCATATAGGCGGCGAACACCAGGGCCGAGGCTTCCACGCTGCGCCCCAGCAGCAGTTCCAGACGACGGAACAGCAGCAGTTCGAACAGCAGGGCGGCGAATCCGGAACAGGCCGCGGCGAGCAGCGGCCCCGACAGGCCGGGCGCTATATCGAATCCTCCCAGCCCTCGGCGCTTTCCCGCGCCTCACGACGGCGCATCGCATCGAGCCGCTCCTGCGCATCCTTGTCGGTGCGCCAGACCACCGTCGGGAACAGCAGCACCCGCCACAGACCCACCAGCATGTACAGGTAGGTCAGGCTGAAGAGGATGCCGCAAACCATGGAAACCACTTCAAAATTCGGGCTCAGGTATTTGATTCCCCACCAGGAAATGACATCAACCAGGGCGGCGGCGAGCCCCAGCGGAAAGATCCACTGGTAGGGCCACAGGTGGTTGAACTGCATCGAGAAGGGCACCCCGATGACCAGAAAGGAGGTGGTGAAACCGAACAGATGGGCATGGGTGAAGGCGATCAGCTTGCCCTGTGACATCTGCTCGAAGTAAGCCTCGGCGCTGCCATGCAGATGCAGCTGGTAGGCGATCTCGCTGGCCCCGAACGCGAAGGCGATGCCGTACATCGTGATCGCCATGGCCAGCCCCCGCTTCACCCCGGTGGGATAGTGGTGCAGGTTCAGCGACTCGCGCGATTCCCGGAACGGCACGGTCCACCAGACCAGCACCATCAGGAAGATCATGAACAGGCCCAGGGCAATGGGACCGCCGATCGCGATCCAGGGACTGGGCGGCGGCGCCACCTCGACCAGGTCGTCCAGGGCCAGATCATCCAGCACGCTGAAATCGTCCTGTGCCAGCAGGCTTTCCGGCGCCAGCAGCAGCAAGCCCAGCAGCAGACAGAGGCGCAGCATGGGCGGCCTCAGGCCGGCTTCAGGCGGACGTGCAGGAGCACGCCGGCACGCTTCAGGGCGGCGGCCACCGCGGCGGCCAGGCTGCCCTCACCGCCGGCCGGCAATTCCTCCACCGGCTTGCCGATGGCGCCGGCATACAGCGCCGGATCGCCCGCGCCGTCCACCTTGCCCGCGTGCATGGCCAGCGCATGGCTGACCTCGAGCTGCCGATTGGTGGCCAGCAGCACGAAGAACTGCTCGCCCTGGAACCAGGCCGGCACGATGATCGCCGTGCCCGCCGCCTTGCCGTCCTTCACCGGCACGTAGATGGTGGTCTCGTCCTCGGGGCCCAGCTGGACACCCATCGCCTGCGCGCGGGCCAGTTCCTTGTCGGTAAGGATGGTGTCCAGCGGCTTGTAGGCGGTGACGCCGGGAAACACGCCCTGCACTTCGCGCGGGATCAGATTGGCCGTATCCAGCCAGTCACCCGGGTCTTGCGGGGTGGACCGCGCCTGCCCCGGATTCGCCTTGCCCCGGGCTTCGCTGGCATTGTCCGCCCCGTCACCGTCACTGTCCTGAGCACCGATGGCAGCAAAGGCGCCGACCGTGGAACCGGCGGCCTTCCAGGCTTCCCCGTAGCCATTCAGAGGCGTGCCGCCACCGTCCTTGTGGCAGGCGTGACAGCTTGGCGGGTAGCCGTACTGCTGCTTGTACAGGCGGGCGAAACGGGGTTCGGCGCCGGCGCCCAGGCTCAGCAC
This sequence comes from Oceanococcus sp., assembly GCA_041625325.1. Taxonomy (GTDB): domain Bacteria; phylum Pseudomonadota; class Gammaproteobacteria; order Nevskiales; family Oceanococcaceae; genus Oceanococcus. Next base: position 27,905 of record JBFJTN010000011.1, read on the forward strand.
CAGGCTGCCCAGCGCGAGCAGCGCACTGCAGGTCCGCATTCTCATTCCGGTTTCCAGTCTCCTGATCATACTCCGGGAGCCCGCGCATCGACTGTCGCAGGCACGCTCCGGACCTGCTCAGCCTAGGCTTTCCGCTTCAAAAATCAAACAGGGAAGGCGCCTGTTCCCGCATGGCGGCCAGCGGATCCTCGCCACGCGCCAGCGCCTCCTCCAGCGCCTCGCGCTGCCAGGAGTCCGCCGGCGGCATCAGGCTGCCGGCCTTGCGGGTCCCCAGATAGCGCTCGTAATCCAGCACCTCGCGCAACTGGTCCTGGGCCCGAATCTTTTCCAGCACCACCGCCTCGCTGGGACCGGACATGAAGTCCAGCTTGGCTGACGGATTGCCGCGATGGCAGGCAAAGCAATAGCGCTCGAAGGGCTGCAGCAGCGAATCCGCGGCCAGCTCCAGCGGTGGCTCGCCCTGCACCACCGGCTCGGACATCTCGGCGGTATCCAGGCAGCAGTAGTCCGGCACGGTCTGGCCCAGCGCCTCCAGCAGGGCGCGCACCACGGGCACCCGACGAACGGGTTGCAGTCCGAACAAGGCGTCCGGCAGTTCATCCACGGCAGCGGCCAGGCGCTCGGCGTCGTAGCCGGCCGCCTGCTCCAGCCGTTCCACGTCCGCCGGAGCGAACAGCTGCGCGATGCCGAAAACTCCGTCCAGGTCACTGGCCAGAATATGCTTGAGCGGCGGCCGCGGGGTCAGCGGATCAAACTCCGCAGGCAGCGGCGGCAGGCTGTCGAAATCCTTCAGGCGATCGCCGCTGCGCAGCAGCTCGCGGCGCGGAAACAGCAACTGGCGCAGCTGGGCACCGAAGCTGTCGTCGTACAGATCCTGCTGCAGCGGGTTGCGATTGCTCAGATTGCCGTTGTCCAGGGCTATGCCACCGGCCGGCCAGTGACGGGCCTGCAGGGCCAGCAACTCCTGGCTGGCCTCGGTGTCGCGATCCAGCGCGGCGGGATTGAGCACATAGCGCAGAGCCAGCTGGAGCATCTGGCGACGGCAGTCATCCCCCTGCGCGCCACAGCCATCCAGCCAGATGCGCTGGGTGACCGGGATGACATTGCCGATATCGGTCAGATCGTCAAAGCCCTGGGCGTCATCCAGCCGCCGGCGCAGCGGCGCGCCATGGTAGCGCTCCGCGTCGATATGCACGGCCAGTCTCTGCTGGATCGCTGGCTGCACATTGGTCTCTTCCCAGGGCCTGACCGGAAAGATCGGCCCGCCGCCGGCATGACAGGTGAGGCAGATCGCGCGTCGGGCATAGACGATCCGGGGCACGCAGCCCTCGCAATAATCCTCGACCAGCTGGAACTCGAAACGGCCCGCCGCTTCATTGTAGGAAATCACCTCGATCTCGCTGGCGTCCTCGACGAAGCCGAGAAACAACCTCCCGCGCCATTGCGGGGCGAGCGACTCTCCCGCCGGCGGCACCGCGTCCGCCGCCACCACGATGCGCGGCCGGCTGAAACTGGCCTGTCCCTTGAGCAGGGATCGCCCATCGGGGATCAGCAGGCTGCGCGGCGCACGCCCCTGCGCGTCGTAGCTGGCCAGCAACTCGATCAGGCGCTCGAAGGGATACGGCAGCGCGCCGTTCTCCCGGATCAGATGATCGAACAGCGAGCGGGTGCCTTCGGGCGGCAGGTCCGTCCTGGCCACGACGCCGGAGTGCACGCCGGCGGCAGCACGCCGCGCCTCGCTCTGGGCCGCCAGCTGCTCGATGCCGCTGCCCGACTCCGGCTCGCGCGGCAGCAGCGCAAGGGCCAGCAGGGCGATCGCGAGCAGACCGCCGGGCAGCAGGATCAGGCGCTTCATTACATCAGCTTGAGGAATTCGGTCAGCGCCGATTTCTCCTGGGCACTGAGATCCACGCCAAACTGGTGACCCTTGTTCTCCACCAGGTCATCGCACTTCATGTACAGCGGTGCGTGCGGATCGGAGCTGGCGAAATAGGCCACCGGGGTGCCCTTCTTCACCGGCAGCTTGATCAGGCCCTGGCCGTCCTCACGCGGCGCCAGCCAGATCTTTTCGCTGGTGCGGGTGATCTTCTGCGGCCGGTGCGGCTCATCGTCGGGATTGTCCGACATCAGCAGTTCGCGCATGGCGAGGTGATACTGCTCGATCCGCCCCTTGACCGTGTAGTCGATCGCCCCGTCGGGCAGGCGGGTCAGCTCGCCCACCGCATTGTTGTGCAGGAAGGGCGCGTGGGCCCAGACCGACAGCAGGGAGATGTTGCGGAAGTAACCCGGACCGCCCGGGCCGATCTCCTGCACCCCGAATTCCCGCCCGCCCAGCAGCGGGAACATGCGATTGAAGCGCCGCGGCACGCTGCCGGCAGCCGGCGAGTTCTGATAGGTCTCGGAGGCAAACTCCTCCCAGATATGACCCTTGTTGTGATTGTCGTGGCGGGCGCGGCAGGAATTGGTGCCGATCTCGCCGAAGGGCTCGCGCTCGTCATTGCCCAGCCAGTCCTGACCGAACATGCCGTCACGGGCGAACTGGGCGGGACGCAGGCGGCCCTGCTCGTCCTGCGCCATGTACTTGGCCTTGAAGGCCTCCGATTCCCGGAAGGCCGGCTCGAACTCGTACTCCCAGAACTGCTCGGCACCGAACACGTGGCCTTCGTAGAACTTCTCCAGCGCATCACGATCGCCGACGATGGCCTCGGGCGGCACCCGGGTGGAGTGACAGCGGGCACACTCGCGGGCGAAAACCTTGCGCCCGGCGGGCACCTGGGCGAGATCGATGTACTCGCTGCCCGACGTGCCGTCCACATCGGTTGCATTGAGCAGATAGTAGGGCCCGCCGGCCAGCAGATAGATGGCCAGATCGGTCATCTTGGCGTCGGCGTAATTCCAGGCCTCGCAGTCCTCCGCGCACTGCTTGATCCGCATCGGCTTCTGCCGCGCATCCTCGCCGAAGAAGGTCCCCGGCACCGGGAAGTTCGGCACCCAGCATTCCTCGGTGCACATGCCGATATTGATGTACACGCGCAGCAGGGCCAGACGCTCGCCCACCGAGTCCTCGCCGCCCTTGAGCACGTGCAGGGTCGGCGCTTCGGCCATCTCCCCGGTCACCGGATGCTTCATCAGGTGCTGGAACACCCGCTTGTTCATGAAGTCGGTGATGTTGTTCTGGGTCCCCGGGTTGTGCATGAAGTCATTCGGGTTCAGCGAGGTGTCCACCGTCCCGACCCGGGCGCCGCCCACCGCCTGCACGGTGAAATCATCGCGGGGCACGGCGGACAGGAAGGCCGCCAGCGGCTGGTTGATGTACTGGTTGCCGATGTGACCGGTGATGTTCTCCCAGTCCGGCTCGTTTGGATCGGCCGGCGGATTGGTCGGATCGAAGGCGACGTGGCACTGCACGCAGGGGTGACCGATGGCGAAGCGGCGCTGGGCCTGCATCTCGCCTTCCTGATAGGGCGTCGAGCGGGGATCGAACAGCACATTGCCCTGGGCGTCGCGTTCGGGCTCCTTGAAGTACTTGCGATAACCCAGCACGCCGGTGGACTTCGGGTCTTCGCAGCGGTCCAGCCAGTAGGTGGAGGCATCGCCCTGCTCGCAGTCCGGGTCGTTGATCAAGCCCCAGCGGCTGAAGCGATAGGGCCGATGCTTGGTATGCATCCACTCGGCGTAATGCATGTTCTCCTGGCCGATCGTGCGGGACAGGTGAATCTCGTTCAGGTCCTGATTGCCGAAGGTGCCCTTGAACCACACATCGCGGCCACGGCGCACCATGTCGCGCATGGCCTGGGCCTTGTCCGGCTCATCCTGTTCCAGCTCGCCAAACAGGGAATTGGCGATGCGACAGCCTTCCGCATCGTAGCCGGTGGGTTGCGGCTGATCACAGGGCGGTGGCGGCGCCTGCGGTATCGGCACGATGTCCCAGGTGATGGGACCGCCCCGCTCGTGGGTGGCCGGGCTGGTGCCCTCATGCCAGATCTTGCGGGCCGCCAGGGTGTCGTAGTAGTGCTTTTCGTACCACTCCGGCTTCTCCAGCAGCTGCGGACTGCCGTGGTACAGGCCGGTCAGTCGCCCGCGCCGCTCCAGCTCGTCCAGACTGACACCGCGCAAGGTGCGGCTGAATGGCTCGCTCCCCGGCATATGTCCCTTGTCGCCGCCGGCGGGCTCGGCCCAGGCCGTGGCGGCGGTCAGCGAAAGCAGCAGGATTCCTACTCGCAGCATCGCATTCTCCCAGCCTTGCATTGTTGTTCTCCCCAGGTTTCGAGTGTGCGGCAGTGTGCCGGACAGGGCAAGCCCGGAGCTTGTACCAAGCGACTGCGGGCGCCGCCCTACGCATTGCCCGCCAGCTTGCGCATAATGGTCAGCGTACTTCCACATCCGGCGCGAGGCTGCATGACGGTCCCAGCGGCACAGCAATGAAACAAATCAAGATCGGCAACCTGCACCTGGTCTCCATGGGGCAGTCCCTGCAGCTCAAGCTGTCCAACCGCCCGGGCCTGGACGTGACCCTGAACCCGGATCAGGTGCGCGAACTCATCGGCTTCGCCCGCGACACCCTGCAGGGCGAGCTGGACCAGCGCGGCGCCAACCGGGTGAAGGTCCTGTCCTCCAGCGGCCTGCGGGTCGTCCTGATCAAGGACGGCGAGCGCCACACCGTCAGCGCCCGCAATCTGAGCCTGACCGGCTCGATGATCGACCTGCCGCCGGATGGCCAGCTGCGCAATCTGCCCAGCAACGAGCCCTTCGAGCTGGAACTGAGCCTGGATCGCGACGTCACCACCCTGCAGGCGCGCATCGCACGTCGCGCCGGCACCGCCTATGGCCTGGTTTTCCCCAGCTGCATCAAGAACGGCATGCCGGACCCGCCGGCCAGCCTGATGCGCATGATCGATACACTCCGGCACCATTTCGACCAGGGCATGCGGGCGCTGGAAAGCTGACCGCGTGATGCGGCCGGGCAGCGCCGCGAGGGCATCCGCCATGCCGCACAGGGGCGACTGGCCGCAAAGCCACTCATCATCATTTTCGGGACCACCGTGACGCCGCCCTCCGGCGCCAGCTCGCCGTGATCAGGCCCCCGGCTCCAGGAACCGCTCCAGAAAACCCTGCATCGCCTGCACGGCGATGTCGCGGTAGACCGGTGTAATCTCGCCGGATTCAAAGAACGAACGCCGGAAGCAGGCAACCGCCATGTCCACCGAGAGGGTGAACACATCCGGCGAATCCGGCAGCGATCCGCGCTTCTGTTCCCAGACCTGCCGCCCCATCTGCCCCAGGCGCTGCAGCAGGGTCTCCTGGGCCCGGTAACTGGTATCGGTGACCGCGCCACCCAGGATCAGCAGCCGCGCGGCAGGATGGCTGTTGTGATAATCGACGGCCATCTCCACCACGGTCCGAACGCCATCACGCCAGGACAGGCCCATCAGTTCCTCCGCATGGCTCAGGAACAGGCCCTCCAGCTCGGCCAGATAGCGCACGACCAGCTCATTGAGGATGGCGTAGTGGGTGGGAAAGTAGGCATAGACACTGCCGCGCGTCATGTCCAGGCGCTCGGCCAGCAGGGGGATGGAAAAACGGGCCAGTCCGGATTCCACCAGCATGATCTCGGCTTCGCGCAGGACCGCCTCGAAACGGATCTTGGCGCGGGCCTGGGTCGGCACTTTGGCGATGGCGGAAGGATCCAGCGCCGCCTGCAGTTCTGCGTTCATGCCGGCATCATAACGCCAAAGCCCATCTTTTGACAGATGTCATCTTTTGTCCTAGTTTGAGGCTCAGCCAGTCCCGCATGCGGACCGGGCCCCGCGCCTGCCCGCCAGGAGAGACACGCCATGCCGGATCACACTGCCCCGCCCGCGCCGCAGGCCGCCTGCAAGCCCGCCAGCCCTCGCCTGCGCGGCCAGCCCGGCCCGGCCTCGCGGCGCTGCGCCGCTGTGGCCGCCCTGACGCTCTGCGGTCTGGCCCTGAGCGCCTGCCAGGGCGGTGAATATGCCGGCCTGCCCGCCGGCACGGGAGCCGGCCCCGGCGTGGACGGCGGCGATGACCCGAACAGCCTGTTCCAGAGCAGGGTGCAGCCCCGCCTGGCCTTCTGCCGCACCTGCCACGTCACCGGCGGTGTGGCCGATACCGCGGATGGGCGCCGCTTTCTGCTCTCGCCGGACGGCAGCGATGATTATGCCCGCACCCGTGCGGCCTGGGTGGCGATGGGCGAAGGCGTGGAGGGCAGCCTGCTGCTGGCCATGCCGGCCGGCACCGCGCCGCGCGCCCATTCCGGCGGCCGGCCCTGGCCACCGGGCAGCGATGCCTATGCCAGCATGCAGTCCCTGCTGCGCTGCTGGTCTCAGGCCGGACAATGCGGCCAGGGTGGCGACACGCCGGCTGGCGACGATCTGAAGCTGCTGGGCAGCACGCATGGCGGTCACGCCTGGTTCGATTTCTGCGCGGACCAGCCCGACAGCGCGGCCCTGCCGATCGATCCCCGCGCCCTGATCCAGCCGGGCATCAACGCCGGGCGCGCGGTGCTGTTCAATGCCTACTGGAAGGACTGCCACGTCGAGCCGGAGCGCGTCGGCGAGTTCGCCCATCCGGCCACCTGCGGGGAACTGCGGGCCAGCCGGGAGCGCGGCCGGCTTCTGATGGAAGGCAATGGCGTGCTCGGCCAGGCCTCTACCTTCGCCGGCCACGACGCGGATGGCGCGATCGTGATCGAACAGGAAGCCTTCAACAATCTCTGGCTGGTCTGGGGCCTGGCCGAGCGCCCGGACAATTTCGATGAACTGATGGCCGAGCGCTATGGCACCAGCCTGGCCCCCGAGCGCAACCCCTATCCGCTGCCCGGCGAGGACCCCAACGCCAGCGATGGCGGCAGCGGGCAGCTGCCGGTGGGCTGGCTGCAGACCCGCGACCCGGACAGCGGCGCCTGGACCGGCAAGATCAGCACCAATTGCCAGGGCTGCCATAGCACCACCGCCGGATCGGAACTGATCGTCGGCGGCGGCAGCAGCCTGCTGGA
>JBFJTN010000012.1:0-34814 GCA_041625325.1 Oceanococcus sp.
AGATCGACGAACTGCCCGGCTGGAATGCGTTCCGCATAGAAGGCATTCGAGAGTATGACCTTGTCCTTCATGCGTACCTGGATGCGCGGACGGTCGGCTGGCGCCGTTCGGGCAAACACTTTCAGCTTGTAGCCAAAGTCCTTGGGGCCGATGTAGAGGGTCCGTTGCACGTTCGCGGACCTCAGCCAGGCGTTGTCCTGGGCCAGGCACAGGAATAGGCTCGGACTCAAGAGCAGCGTTGCTGTCAGCAGACCCACGGTGAGCCACCGCCAAGGGCGCTGAGCCAGAAGCAGGATGGCGGGGTAGATGAGAATGATCAGCGTGATCCAGTAAGGGCTGATGAGAAAGAACACGCCAACCCTGACGAAGCCCCTGGAAAAGCTCGGAACCTGCGCAACAGGTCATGACAGGCGGCGCTGCGACGTGCGCAGGCCATCGATTCCCGCTCGATATTTCATATCCTGTTGAGGATATCCAGCAGTTGCCGCCTGCAGCCGGCCGCCCTGGCAGCTGGAGATGACGATGGCGTCGGGCCACGCAAAGTGCTGTACGTCAGGGCACGGTCAGACTGGTCCGACGGCGTCATCGTCGGGAACCGCTGTGGACTTCGGGCTGCTGGCTTGCGTGATAGAGCAGCGCAATCAGCGCCAGAAGGATCTGCGGAGACTCCGAGCCAAGCACGAAGTTCTTGGTCAGTGACAGCAGCCAGATCACGTAGCTGCCGGCCAGTCCGGCAATCAGGAAGCTGATCGGGGGCGCCCTTGGAGCGCGGCGACACAGGTGAATGATCGATCGGGCGAAATAGGATTCCCGCAAGGCGAAGGCCAGCGCACCGAAGATGCCGGCGATCCCGAGCAGGCCGATATAGCTGTTGTGGATCCGGTACAGGTTGTAACCATTGCCCAGGACCGGTCGGGCAGTGAAGTGCGCCCATAAGCGCTCGTTGTCTTCGGCCCGGACCTGGTCGGCGACGCTGGATGTCCAGGTATTGCCGAGCAGGCGATTGAAGGCTGTCTGGCCGGTGCTGGGCAACACGGCCAGTGCGGCGGTGGCCAGCAGGGCACAGATGAGCACGATCCGCAGATTGATGCGTTTCGAGCCCAGGGCCAGCAGCACCGCGCAGGTCACGACAGTGCCGGCCAAGGAGGCAACCAGCGCCGTGCGTGAGCCGGACTGGTTGATGGCATACAGCAGCAGCACCAGAGACAGCCCGTAACCCAGGACGGCCCGCCGCCTTCGGGCCCGGAGCAGCAGGGCAAGGCAGACCGGAATGACCAAGGAGCAATAGAAGCCCATGGTGTTCGGGTGAAGATTCAGGCCGGCGGCGCGACGCGAGCGCGTGATCCAGAAATTCTCGATGATGGGCAATGCGATGTGCTGCGTCTGAAAGAATACGATGAGCGCGCCGATCACGTTGGCGACGAGCCAGAGCCATATCAGCCGTTCGACCGAATGCACATCCGGATTGGTGCTGTTGAACAGGGTGAGGGGGATGACATACACGGCAAACAGGATCTGGCTGAGGACAACCAGCCGGTTCCGCAGGAACAGCTCGGGTTCGATGAACACGGCGGCCAGGTAGCCGGCCAGCGTCATCAGCAGAGCTGCGCTCAGGCTCCGCGGCAGAAATAGGGGGCGCCGTTTGAATATGCTGGACAGCGCGATGACCAGCAGCAGCAGCATGAAGACGCCGGCACACAGCGAAATCGATCCTTTCAGGCGCAGGGCATTGTATGGGCTGGTGAGGATGCCGATCACCGCCAGAACGGTCGCCATGCCCGCTGCGCTACCGCGGCTCCGGACCGCCAGTGTCTGGCCCAGCAATGCGGGTGTCACGGCGTCGAACCCGAGGGGAAGAGGGCGCTGCGAGTGAGCTGGCTGACGGCGCGCACCGATCTCGTGATGCCGGGCCCGGACAGCGCCAGCAGGGTATAGGCCCAATAGCGCCAGTATGTCGGGTGGTGGCTGACGGCCTGGCGCGACAGACGCCGGGCGCTGCCGAAATCTCCGTGCATGGTTTCGTGCAGCGCGAGCCGGTACAGCATCGCCGCATACGCGGGTCGGGAGAATTCGCGCACCCAGTCGTTCTGTCGGGTCAGTCGACGCAGGCTGACCAGCACCCGGTCCGGCGCGCTGATCAGGCTGCCGCGTGTGGCATGCAGCAAGGCAATGGGATGTCGGTGGGCAAATGCCCGGTCGCCGCAGTCCCGCAGAACGCGATAGGCGAGGTCAGCATCCTCGAGCGCGGCCAGGGAGGGGTCGAATCCGCCAAGCTTTTCGAACAGGCGTCTTCGGAGCATGACGCTCTGAAAGTTTGCGATTCCCTGGGCCATCCAGCGAGCGCAATCGACCGGCGAGCCTGAGGCGCGTTCATCGGTCTGAGGCCAGCAGTAGTTGCTGACCCGTGGTTTATCGATGCGCAGGGAGGCGCCGGCCAAAAGGCATGCCTCGGGGTTCTGCTCGGCTCTCTTCAGCTGGACTTCCAGAGCATCAGGCATCCATTCATCATCGCTGTCCAGAAACGCGAGCCATTCCCCTTGAGCCTGCGAAGCCCCGTGATTTCTCGCCGCGGCGACTCCGCCATTGGTCGCTTGCCGGAGACGGCGGATTCGGGAGTCGGTGAACCGGGAAATTGTCTGTTCGGTGTTGTCCGTCGAGGCATCATCAACGAGTATGAGTTCAAAATTCGCGAAGGACTGGCCGATCACGCTGCCTATCGCGCGCGGCAGGACTTCCGCGCGATTGTAGGTTGGCAAGATGACCGAAACCTTTGGAACGGAACTCAAGGAAGATGTCTGCTTTTATGAATGCTATGTATGGAACTGATCGCTTGAATGCACCAGTCCGGGCAGAGGCAGTATACCGTCCCATCGCGTGGGTCGGCGCGCACCGGAAGGCGGGGGTCAGGCCCGGATCGGCGCACTGATTCTGGTGGCCTGCACTTTTCCGGAACGAGGTTGAGCGAGTGATCAGGATTGTCAGCCTTCTGGCTTTTGGGGACTCCATCATCAGCCTGGCGCTGCTGGACCAGGCGCGCAGCGAGGGGGCCGAGTTTCAGATCATCGGCACCGGCATCACGCAGCAGGTGGCGCAGCTTTTTCGCGATCCCCTTCCGGTCGACCAGATCCTGCCCAGCAAGGCCGCCTTCAACACCATAAAGGAGAGGGGGCCAAGAGCGGCTTGGGCGGACTGGCTGCTGGCGCGGCGAGCCCTGCGGCAGCGATGCCTGCCCGGCGACCTCCTGGTGTTCGAGCGTGATGATTATCGCAACCGGCTTCTCGTGCCGAAGGGCTGCAAGGCTGACTACGCCGGGGCAAGCGGCAATGTCTACCAGGATCGACGAGATCAGGCGAGGGCCTTGTTCGGCGGCTTTGCATCGACATGGCCCACCGTCGGAAGGCCGGATTCGGAGCCGAGGCGGGTCATGATCAACCCCTGTGCGCGGTATCGCAGGCGACACCTGCAGCCTGCTATCATGGAAAATGTGCTGGCCCTGTGCGCACGGCGCAACTGGGCGGTGACGCTGGTGGATCCGAGCCTGGAATATGCCGGCTATCGGGAGAGGGTTGCCAACTATCTTCCGACCCCTGAATTGTCCGCTGCGGCGGATGAATTGCGTCACTCGGATCTGTACATCGGGCCGGACAGCTTTTTCATCCACCTGGCCTATTTTTTTCAGGTTCCTCATTTCGGCTTCTTCTACCCGGACCATCTTGTCTTTCAGACTCCAGGTATGGCGGATCTGGGAGGCTGGGCCAGCTTTGAGGATGCAGCAGACCCGCTTCGCCTGGCCGCCCGGATGGACGCCTATTTGAGCCCTGGAGAACTGCCGCCCACGAGGGACGGAGGATTGATCTGAAAATTCTCGTTGTTGGCTTGAACTTCGAGCCGGAGCTCGTGGGGGTGGGCAAGTACACGGGAGAGCTGGTGAGATGGCTCGAGGCGCGAGGGCATACCTTGCGGGTCGTCTGTGCCCCTCCGTATTACCCGCAGTGGAAAGTGCAGGATCCCTATCGGAGCTGGGCTTACCGGCTTGAGCGCGAAGGTCGGCTGACGGTCATGCGATGTCCGGTCTGGGTGCCGCGGCGTCTCGGGCCACTGCGGCGCATTCTGCACCTGCTGAGTTTCGGCCTGAGCGCTTCCATCGCCTTGCTCCTGAATGCCCGATTCAGGCCGGACTGGGTTCTGGTGGTGGCGCCGACCCTGACCAGCGTTCCGGGCGCGCTGCTCTATGCCATGGCAAGGCGTGCATCCACATGGCTTCACGTGCAGGATTTCGAACTCGGCGCCGCGGTGGGCCTGGGTATGGCAAGAGAAAGGAAGCTCTGGAAGGGGCTCGGGTGGCTTGAGCGCTTCCTCATGCGCCGCTTCGATCGCGTCTCTTCCATTTCGCACGGGATGACCCGGCGCTTGCAACAGGGTATGCCCGCCAGCGACAGGGTGGTCATGTTTCCCAACTGGATCGACTGCGATCTGATCCGGCCTGATCTGTCGGGCCAGCGCATTCGCGAGCAATTGGGGGTGGGCAGCGATGAAGTGGTCGCGCTGTATTCAGGGACCCTGAACTCGAAACAGCACCTGGAAGTGGTCATTGATGCCGCAAGGTCCCTGCAGGCATTCACCCAGCTGCGCTTCGTCATCTGCGGGGACGGGCCTGACAAGGCCCTGCTCAGATCCTACGCAGGCCGCTTGCCCAATCTGACCTGGATGGGGCCTCAGCCCAGTTCCGAGTTCCGTGAATTGCTATGCGCCGCTGACATTCATCTGCTGCCGCAGAGGGAAGGGGCCGCCCAGCATGTGATGCCTTCCAAGCTCGGCGGGATGCTGGCAAGCGGCCGCCCCGTGGTCGCGACCGCTCGCGAGGGTTCGGATGTCGCCGAGATCGTGCACGCCTGCGGAGTGGTCACCCCGCCGGGGGATTCCCTGCAGTTCGCTGAAGGAGTGAAAAGGCTCGCTCTGCAATCCGAGCTCAGGCAGAGGCTGGGGAGCAGGGCCCGACAGTTCGCTCTGGAGAATCTGGAAAAGCACATCGTGCTGTCTTCCTTCGAGACCCTGCTTGAGCCAGGCTGTCGGCAGCAGTCCAAAGTGATGCAGGTCTAGCCAGTGGCTGTCCCGGAAGCGCGGAAAGGGGGCTGCGAGATCGCCCCGGCGCACGCGGCGCATTTCATGCGACAGCTGCGCCGCGAGACCGGGCCGCCGCTGCCGGGACGGGGCCGGGACGGGGCCGGGGCCTGCGCGGCCTGGCTTCAGAGCGTCGATTGCAGGTGCATGCCTTGAACATCGGTCATGGCCTCATATGAGGTCGGGGCGGCCGGAGTTGCGAAGCCCGCCGGCATAAGGCGCAGGCTGCACAGGACATCGATCGGCCGGGGCAAGCGATCGGGCGAATGGTTCCGCGGTGGTGGCATACTCATGACGAGGTTTCCGGGTGCGTCGACAGGCGCATACGTGTTTGGGTATTGTGCTTTGTTTCGCGCAGTACTCGTGTCGTTGACACAAGGGGATGGTCAAGAGTGGACGAGGGGCTCCGGGGGGCGATCTCGCTCGATGCGGTAGATTACGCTGCCGTCAAGCTGGTCGTGGTCGGCGACGTCATTCTTGACCGTTCCATACACGGCGTCGCCTCGCGGATCTCACCGGAGGCTCCGGTGCCTGTTGTGCTGTCCTCGTCCCTGCAAACCCAGCTGGGCGGAGCCGCCAATGTTGCCGCGAATCTGGCGGCTCTGGGTGTCCGCACATCCCTGGTCGGCTTGATAGGCGAAGATGAGGCGGGAAGCGAGATCGAGGATCTGGCACGGCAGGCCGAAATCGAAGCGAAGCTGTTGCGGGAGGGGATCTTTCGCACGACGGTCAAGACGCGCGTCCTGTCCCACGGCCAGCAGCTGGTCCGTATTGATGAGGAGTGCTCGCCCGGGGAATGGGTGGGCGGGTTCGATCAGGCGAAGCTGGATAGCGCCCTGACCTCAGCCTTGCAAGGCGCTGACCTCATGATCATTTCCGATTATGGAAAAGGCACGGTCCACGATCCGCAGCGTCTCATCGCTATCGCCAGCGCATGTTCTGTTCCCGTTGTCGTGGACCCGAAGAGGCCGGATCTGGCCGCCTACCAGGGAGCGATGGTATTGACGCCCAATGCCAAGGAGTTCCAGGTGGCGCTCCAGCACGCCGGGATTGCGCCTGCCGGCTTTGAACAGGAGGCCGAGGCCTTGCGGAGGCTGGCTGGGGTCAGCGCGCTCTGCATCACGCGCGGGTCGGAAGGCGTCAGTCTCTTCCGCGGCGATGAGCCAGCGATGACCATTCCTGCGCAGGCACAGGAGGTTTTCGACGTGACGGGCGCTGGAGATACGTTTATCGCCCATCTTTCAGCGCACCTGGCGGCCGGTCTGGATGTGGTGTCCGCAGTGGCGGTCGCCAATGTCGCCGCCGGCCTGGCCGTGGCAAAACGGGGCACGGCGACGGTGGGCGCCGATGAGTTGAGATTGGCCTGCCGTCCCGGCGACGATGAGCTGCCCCCCATCCTGCAAATCGCCGAACTGGAAGGCTGGGCCAAGCAGATTCGGCGCGCGCATCGCCGGATCGCAATGACCAACGGATGTTTCGATTTGCTGCATCCGGGACATGTCTCTGCGCTGAGGCAGGCGAAGGCTTGCGGGGACGTGCTGCTGGTTGCGGTCAATGGAGACGCAAGTGTCAGACGCCTCAAAGGGGACTCTCGCCCGATTCTCCCGATCGCTGATCGACTGCGCATGTTGCAGGGCTGTCGGGATGTCGACGCGCTGGTGGTGTTTGACGATGACACGCCGATTGACATCATCAGACGGGTCATGCCGGACGCCCTGGTCAAAGGCGATGAGTACCGGGCAGACGAGGTCGCCGGGGCAGATCTCGTGGTCCAGGCGGGAGGACGACTGCACCTGATTCCGCGCGCTGATCCGCATTCAACGACGGCGCTGATCGACAGGCTTGCCCTGGCCTTTTCTGCGAACAGAGGTGGGCAAACATGACAGCGGTGTCGATGGAAGGTCTCGTCGCATCACATCTCGATCTGGTCGAGAGAGCCTTTGCCGAGTGCCGGCCGGATCTGGAACGTGCTGCGACACTGCTCATGGGCGTCCTGCAGGCAGGCAACAAGGTTCTGCTATGTGGCAATGGCGGTTCCGCCGCGGATTGTCAGCACATGGCTGCCGAGATCGTTGGCCGCTTCGAGAAGGAGCGCAGAGGTCTGCCGGCCATCGCGCTGACCACCGATACGTCCGTATTGACCGCGCTGGGCAATGACTATGGGTTTGACAGCATCTTCGCCAGGCAGGTGGAGGCAATCGCACGGCCCGGTGACCTGCTCTGGGGGTTCTCCACCAGCGGAAGGTCGCCCAATGTGCTAAGAGCACTGGCTGCGGCGGAAGATCGGGGCTGCCATACATTGGCCTTTACCGGAACGGCGCCGAATCCAGCCATGGAGATTGCCGAGTGCACAGTGGGAGTGCCATCCGATGTCACAGCCAGAGTACAGGAAGTTCATCTGTTGTTTGGTCACATGCTCTGTGCCGAGATCGACAGGCGCTTCAGTTAGGCTTTTGAACACGCGCATTGTGGGCAGAGAGCGCTATGGACGATGCTTTGAAACCTGATCAGCTCAGACAGCGCATCCGCTACAACGAGATGGTTGGCATTGCGCCACTGCTCATGTTGTTCGACGCTGGCCTGGTCTTCTTCATGGGGAAGGCATGTGCCTGGGGTCTTGGCACCTTTACCCACAGGACCGGGCTGCTGGCAGATGCGCGATATGAGCTTTTCGCCGCCATGGTGAGCATCTGCTTCCCTCTGGTCATGCACTTGCTGGGAGCGTATCGCGATCAGTCGATCATTGCCCTGCGCAAGGCATGGGCCAGAAATCTGATCGCCTGGGGCGCCGTGTTCTCCGGTGCCCTGATTGTCACCGTGGTTTTCAAGATCTCGGCGCAGTACTCGCGCGCATGGTTGGGTCTCTGGGCGTCAAGCACGATGCTGATGCTGCTGCTCGCGCAGTTTGCCTGGTGGTCGGTCTATCGCTCCCGCCAGCGCATGGGTATTGGTTGCCGCCGCGTGGCCATCGTGGGGAATGGCACTCAGGCCGAGCGGCTGATCAATGATCTGCGGCAGGATGGCCATCGATCATTCCGGGTGGTGGCCTACTTTGGCGCCCTGCAGGGCTCAGGCAGCATCCCCAGGCTGGGAGATGTCGCCGACGCACCGGACAAGCTGACCGGGAATCTTGCGGGGTCAGTGGACGAGGTCTGGATTCTGGAGTCCGCAGAGGACCCCAGCCTCGTGGAAAGATTGTTTCACTCTGCCGAGCTGGAGATCTTCAACATTCGCGTGGTCCCGGATGTGCGTGGTTTTGTCGTGAAAGAGCATCAGATCGAGCATCTGGGTTCCCACTTGCTGATCGCGATTTCCACCGACCCGCAGCGCAGCATCGAAGGTGCCGCGAAGACGGCGATTGACTATATCGGAGCAGCCCTGGGCCTGATCGTCCTGGCACCGGTGATGCTGACCGTCGCGATCGCGATTCGACTGGATGATCCTGGCCCGGTGCTGTTCAGGCAAAGCCGGCATGGCCTGAAAGGGCAGCCGTTCACGATATTCAAGTTCCGAACCTTGCGGGCCGGTTCGACGCACGAAGCAGGGCAGAGGTTGCAGCAGGTCAGTCGCTCTGATGAGCGGGTCACTCGACTGGGACGCATTCTGCGTCACTGGTCAATCGACGAACTGCCGCAGTTGTTCAATGTTCTTCGTGGCGAGATGAGCCTGGTGGGGCCCAGGCCACATGAAATGAGCATGAACGTGGACGCGGCAGGAAAGGATTTTCGCTACCGCTTGCGGCACCGGGTGAAGCCTGGGATGACGGGCTGGGCCCAGGTGCATGGTTATCGCGGGCCCGCAACCAGGCCGGAGCAACTGGAACTGAGACTGCGGCACGATCTGTGGTACATCGACAACTGGTCTCTCTGGCTCGACATACGCATCCTGCTCATGACGGTCGCTCTCGGATTCCGTCATGACAATGCCTTTTGATCCCTTCGCTCAGGCCGTTTCCTGCTCCGGCGGGTGGACTGGAAGGAGGCTATCACCGCCAGCATGGCGACGAAGAGTGCGCGCCAGCCGGGCACGTGGAACAGAAATTCAACGGTGGCATGCAGGAGCGCCGCACTGATGATCATGATCAGGCCGGCTCCGCATGCCCTGCTCAGGGAGCGCGGTGAATTGAGGGCGCGGATGGCCATGCCAAGATGGACGATCACGAGGCAGGCGAGCAGACCGTAGCCAAGCCAGCCGAACTCAAGGATCAGCTCAAGATGATCATTGTGGGCGTGGTGCAGGTAACCCACGCGGTAATCCGGCCTCGTCTGATGCTCCAGAAGGGCGAAGCTGCCGTGGCCGGCACCCGTGGCTCCGAACTGCCCGATCAATTGTAGCGACATGCTTCGGGCGGCAGACCTCGTGCTTTCATCAAGGTCCGTGTCTTCAATGCGCTCCAGGACCCGTTCAAGGCCGAAGTGCTGGCTGACGAGCAGTACGTCGATGACAGCGATGCTGCAGAAAAGGATCAAGGCCCGGCCAAAGCTTCTGACGTCGGCCGTTTTGATCAACCAGATGATCCCGAACAGGCTGACGCCGAGTGCGAGGCTCGCGTTTCCCATTCTGGACTGAGTGAGGATGATCGCGATGACGATGCTGAGCATCGCGGTACGCAGCAGGAGCACGGGCCCATTGAGAAGATCCAGCCATCGGCGGAGCCTGGAATGCCAGCGGGGACGCTTCCGTCGGGATTCCCCGAGCACCAGGATCAGAGCGCAGGCAAACGCGATCAGCAAATAGGCGGCGTAGTGGTTTCGGTTGGGGAAGCTGCCATGGGCCACGCTCGAATGCGCCGGAGGGGCGGGTTCCAGCCAGCTCAGCTGCCAGTCGGTCAGGTGGGCGACGGTGCCATAGATGGCCTGCATGGCCCCGAGCGTCACCACTGACAGCAGGAAAAATGTCCTGCGCTGCGTGTCTGCCAGCAGGTTGGAGCGCAGCGCCAGATAGAAGCAGAACAGCCCCGCGCTCGCAATCAGGCCGCTCAAGGCCGCATCGGGAGCCACGCTGATCCGGGGGCTACCGGAGGCCCCGGCGGCCAGCGCGGCATTCCACATGGCATAAGATGCCGGCGCCCACTGCTCCAGCAGCTGTGGGGGCAGCGCGAGGATCTGAACGCCTTGCCAGAGCAGCCAGCAGATCCAGATCAGAACGCTGCAATGAAACAGCGGGTCCGGGCGCGCCTTGTCCGGTCTCGGCGCGAGCAACAGTCCGATTGCCGCAAGCGCGCCAAAGCAGGCCTGTGGCCAGAGGGGATATCCGCCCCGGACCAGGGGCAGAAAACCCAATGCGGCGATGAGGATCAACAGCGAAAGGCCGGGTCCCCTGGTGGACACGCTCAATTCAGGTAGCCCTTCTTGCGGCAGTGATCTTGAACTCGGGCGGACAAGGGGGCGCGCGTCTGGCAAAGCTCAATGTACGCGTCGTTGGCGGCGCACCAGGACGCGAGCTCGTGGTCCTCTCCAGCAACGCGGCAGAAGACCTGCCCCCTGCGGGTCGCAATCAGATAGCGGATGGTCGCGTTCCGGTCTGCGCGGCCTGCGAAGCGTGCGGCTTCCCGCCAGGCCGTCAGGGTGTGGCTCGACACCTCGGAGGCAAACTGTCCTCCTACCGCCGCCTGCTCCAGCGCGATGCTCAGAGACAGGGGCGCCAGTGACAGGGCGAAACGGGCGGCGTCCTCTGCGAGTGCGGTCTCGCCGGCAAAAAATGCCGCGACACTCAAGCGACTCCAGAGCTCGGGGTCGATCGGGCGATGGGACACCGCCGATCGGAAGGATTCCAGCGCGAGCCCGGGGTCGTTGTTGAGCAGGAGTTCCGACTGGTATTCGAGCAGCTGGATGCTCAACTGCGGGAGCGATGACTCGGCCAGCTGAAGCACCTGCACGGCCTTCGAAGCGTCGCGCGCCGCATACTCCCGGGACAGCTGCAACATGAATTGCACGTAGAGCAGGGCCAGACTGCAGCCCAGCACGGCCAAAGCGGCAAGATTCCTCGGCAAGGCGGTGCGGCTGACCAGCATATTACGGGCCAGACGAGCGCAGCTTCGGTCTAATACTTCTGAGTCGAGCCGTAATAATAGTAGCCAGTATATTCACTGCGTTTCAGAACGGCGCCATTCATGATGACGCCGACGCCGCGTGCACCGACGGTTTCCAGCCGTTTCAGCATGCCGAGAAAGGCCTGCTTGTGGGTCTTTTCTGCCCGGGTGACGAGCAGGTGGCCATCTATGCTTTTGGTCAGGTGGAGCGCATCACCAGCGGCCAGCACTGGAGGTGTGTCGATCAGGATGAAGTCGTAGTCAGCGCGAATGCGTTGAATCAGGGCTCCGAACCGCTTCGACTCCAGAAGCAAGGCAGGATTGGGCGTCGGATGTCCGGCGGTCAGATAGCTGAGGCCCTGATCCGGGAGGCTGACGATCGCGCCTTCGATGCTCGGCTCCTCCGTGTCGAGCAAATCGGATAGCCCGATGGTCGTGGAACTGTGCTTGGAGAAATGACGGGCCAGGGTTGGGCGCCGCATGTCCGCATCAATGAGCAGCACACGGTAGCTGCCCGCCAATGCCGCGCCCAATGCCACGCACAGGGTGGTTTTGCCCTCAGCAGGCTCGGCCGAGGTGATCGCGAAGACGCTGGCTTCGGCCCCTTTGTCCCGGCTCATCAACAGAGCGGTCTTTATGCTTCGCACCGCGTCAGAAAAGGGGGCGCGAGGCTTCTTCTGGAAATAGGTGACGGACGACTTCTTGAGCAGGGCATCGCCACATGCGGGGACGACACCCAGCAGAGGAATGCTGGTCAGCGATTCGACCTCTTCCGGCAGTTCGATCTTGGTATGCAGCAGCTGGCGGAGCAGGACCGTGGCCAGTGCCAGGATCGCGCCCAGGGCGCCCGAAACCAGGACGATGAGCTTCTTGTTGGGGCTGAACGGGCGGGTCGGGGGCACGGCGGGATCGGCAATTCTCGCATTCGTCTCGCTGAATGAGGAATTGGACTCCGTCTCGTTGAAGCGGGTCAGGAACACATCGTAGAGCTGCCTGTTGCTCCTGACCTGGCGTTCGAGCATGTTGAGCTCGAATTCATCCCGATCCAGCTCCTGCATGCGGGCACGGGTTTCCTGCACCGAACGGCGTAACTGCGCTTCGTTCCTGCGGGCGATTTCAAGCTCGGCCGCCAGGCCACTCGCCCGGATGCGCAGCTGTTCCAGGTAGTTTCGCTCCGCTTCCCGCAGCTGTGCGGCAGCAGCAAGGTACTGCGGGTGTCGATCACCATATCGGCTCTCGAGCGTGCGCACCTTGGCCTGCGTGCTGATATAGGTTTCCGCCGCGGACTTGACGACCTGGTCAAGCAGGATGGACTGGGCCTGAGAGATGTTTTCAGGCCTGTCGGCCAGCCTCGACACTTCGGCCGACTGGCTTTCCAGGCTCAATCGGGCGCGCTGGGCCTCTCGGAGTCGTCGGGTATTCTCTGACAGCTCTTCCTCGACCAGTGCTCTGTTGCCACCGACATTGATCAACTGGCGACTTTCCCGATAGTCCTGCAGGGCCTGCTCGGCGGAGCTCAGATCCTGGCCAACATCGCCAAGCTTGTCCGATATCCATCGCGTCGCCTTGGAATAGACGTCAAGGCGGGCCTGCAGCAGCTCCTCGATATAGATGTCGGCCAGGGTATTCGCCGCGCTTGCGGCAAGTTCGGGGTCCTGTGAGGCGAACTGCACCTCGATCAGCGTTGTGCCGGGCGCCAGTTTCGCGGTGATGGCGGCTTGTGCCCGACGGGTCGCGACTTTCAGCAACTCCTCCTCGCTGAGTTCAGGCGCGGGGGGCGGTGAGGGCAGCGCCGGGATCCATTCAGCCAGGGATTCCAGCAGCCCTGGCGCCTTTTCGCCAGAGCCTCCGAATTCCGGGATCTTCTGCAGGCCCAGCCTCTTGACCAGGTGACCAGCGAGCTTTCGCGATTCGATGATCCGCAGCTGGGTGAAGTAGTACCCGGAGGTTTCGTAACCGGGGTCATAGATCTCGGCCGAACGAGACAGGGGCTGGGTCGGCTTGGGATCCAGCTGGACGAGCGATGTGGCTTGATACAGAGGCTTCTGGGACAGCGCGAGGTACATGCCCAGCATTGCCGCAGCGAGAGGTATGCCGAGCAGGCTGAGCCAGTATCTCCTCCCGATCGCAACCAGCTCCTGCAAGGAAATGAAATCGGCGGAGCTGGCGGCCCTCGGCCGGTCATACGCGACGATCGGCGGGCCGGCCGGGGAGGAAGAATGGGGGGCGGAATCCATCGATCGTGCCTAGAAGAGCCGTTCGCCCAGAGTGACGACATCACCGGGGAACAGGACGCTGTTGGCATCGACTCTGATCGGCTTGCCCTGGCTTGCGCTGGGCCGCTGCAGGAAGTAGCTCTTGGATGCGAAGCGGGTGGCGCCGCCCGCGAGAACTATGGCCTGCTGAACCGTCATGCCCGGAGTGAAGGGGTACTGCCCGGGGCGCGATACTTCCCCTGTCACGTAGATCGGTCGGAACTTCAGCACCGAAACCCGAACATCGGGGTCAACGATAAAGCCATTGCCGAGCCGTTGGGTCAATCGGT
Source organism: Oceanococcus sp. (assembly GCA_041625325.1). Taxonomy (GTDB): domain Bacteria; phylum Pseudomonadota; class Gammaproteobacteria; order Nevskiales; family Oceanococcaceae; genus Oceanococcus. The sequence continues at coordinate 13,698 of JBFJTN010000012.1, forward strand.
ACTCGATAGCCTGGACATTCAGTCCCGCCACGGCGATGCGCCCCACCAGTGGCAAGTTGATCGTGCCAGACGGGTCGACGTAGTACTCGCCGCTCAAGTCCGCTTCACGATATACGTCGATGCGCAGAATATCGGTAGGGGCTACGGCGTAATGCTCGGCGCTGAAGGGTTGAGCCAGATTGGCGGAGCCGACATTGGCCGTGGTGCCCTTGGCGGCGCATCCCGTGAGGGCAAAAAGAAGGACGGCGAAAATCGCCGCCCATGATTTATTCAACATGCAGCTCAGTTATGGCTTTCAATTGAGTGTGAGAGTGAAGCCCACCAGGGCTCCCGTGCGGTCGTAATCTCTTGATGCTCTTGTGGAGTCGCGGCTTTCTTCCTGTACGCGGCCGTAAACCGCAAAGCCCCTGTCCAGCGCATAATTCAACTGCGCAGAGAGGACGGTGGTCTGGTCATTTTCATTGATGCCCACGAAGTCCTGATCCAGCCATTGGCCGCTCACCCGCGAAGTGGTGGCCGTATTCCACTGATGCTCCCAGGACAGCGTGTGGCTGCGGAGCTCTATGAACTGGGCGCTGGTGAGATAGCTGGCCGTTACCGTCTGACGCGACGTGAACTGGAGCTGGTCGCTACGGCTGGCATCCCAGTCCACACGGACCTGCCAGAAGTCACTGGAAAACTTGCTCCCGGTCGCATCCTGCTCCCTGCGCAGCGACCCGAGTCGAACTTCTCCGGAGGTTTTTGCCGTGGCACGCCAGCGAATTCCGGCGAGGAGTGTCACGGCACTCCCGGAGCGGACCACCCCGGTATTCGGGTCTTCGAGTTCGAATTCGAGATCGGCGTAAGAGGCTCCCCCGAATATGCCTGTCTTGGCGGTCAGGTTGTATCCGATGAGCGCCGCACCGCGTGACGCGTTCCTGTCGAGAAACCGGGTTTCCGAGCGGTTTGTGGTGTATCGGCGCTGTGATGCCGACAATTCAACTTCGCTGAACAGGGTGCCGGCCAATTGCCCCAGGCGCTGCCAGCCCAGTCGAACGGCACTGTCTTCCCACAGGTCAAGTTCCTGGTTGGCCGTCTGGGTCCCCTCGGTCCGCACGGTGCCGAATGGGTCGTGGCCTCGCTGGAATTCCGCGCCCAGCGCGAAGGTTTGCAGGCCGATGCCGCCCAGGAAATTGGCCTCGGCCGTGTAGTCCACATAGTCATCGACATCCGACCTGCTGTTGGATGCTGCCTCGGCACCGAGATGAAGGCTGCTTTCCACCAGCCGGCCCTTGCGCAACAGATTGACACTGGGCCGGACCAGCCAGGTACTCACGCTCTGTTCCTGCTGTTCCTGATAGTAGAAGTTGTCCGTGACCGCAGATCGCGCGTCCAGTTCGACGTCTAGCCTGGTATTGGCCATGCTTGCAGTGCAGATGACGGCCCCCACCACACCAATCGTCGGATTCAACATCTTCCGCACTTGCATAGGTGTTCCTGCGCTGTATTGAAATTCTCGACCGAGCGAATCAGACGGGGCTGACAGGTGTCGGCGTCGGCGTTGGCGACGGCGGAGGCAAGGTCGGGCTCGCCGTGGGCGTCGCAGTTGGAGTTGGCGTCGGGCTCGCGCTAGGCGTCGGTGTCGGGGTAGGCGGAGGCGTCGGCGGCCCTGGCTCCCTGGTTGGCGTTGGCGTGGGCACCGGTGGTGTCGGTCGCGGGCTCGGCGGGCCCGGCTGCCCGGTTGGCCGCGGCGGCTGGGTTGGGCCGGGCTCGCCGCCGGGTCGTCCCGGTGGCTCAATCCGGTCCGGCCGGCCGCGTTCGCCCTGGGCGTCGCGACGCTCCGGGAGAACGCCGAACGTGATGCCGCAATTCTCGTCGATGCTGGCGCTGCTACCCGCCTGCACCAGGGTGCTGTTCCCGCGAATGATGATCTGGACCGCGCCGCCGTAATTGGATACGACTTCACCGGGCGTATTGGCGTCGTCGCTGGCGCTGACGGTGAGGTCGGCCTCCTGCGCCTTGATCATGCCGCAGCGGGTTTCCACGATCATTTCCCGGATCGCCCCGTGCCGGCTGCTCAGGGTGCCGCTGAACAGGCGGAAAACGAGCTTGTTGGCTGCCGGATTGGCCGGATCGTGGGCGAACTCTTCGATCTTGAGGATCGCGTTCGGTCCCAGGCTGTGCAGCGAACCATCCAGCAGCCCGAAGCTCATGGAGGATTCCCGAAGGGTGCCCAGCGCATCACCCCGGACGAGGGGCGCATTGGGGATGGCGCGGAATTCGATATTCTCACGCGTGATGGTGCCATCGCCGGTCAGGCCGGAGACCTGGCCAATCCTGTCCTGTGCGGTGACGCCGGTCGCGACTGTTGCCATCGCGACGGCCGCCATGACTTTCCTTGTTATAGACACGCCATTCCCCCGGCGATTCGGCGAATTCCCAGTTTGCCTGATGTGGCATGGGAGCGCAATTGAAGGGGCAGGCCGCGGGCCTGGCGTGATCACTCGCTCAGGGCATATCTCACCTGCACCGGACTGCCCGCGATCTCCTGCGCACTGAAGCGCAGCGGCACCCACTGCTTGTTCGAATAGGCCTGGGTCAGGTCCTGAAAGTACGGCGAGGCCGGGTCGGTGGATTGCGAGTAGGTGATGAAGCCCTCGGCGTGTGGCGTGCCGGTGGCCGGGTCCCAGGTGACGGCCTGGATGTAGCTGTTGCCGAAGCGGACCTTGTAGCCCGCGTCGCCCAGGCGGCCGGAATTGGCAATGGTGAAGGAGCCTTCGAAGCCCTCGCCGCCGAACACCGGGATGGGGTCATGCACGCCGGACTGCTGGATCTGGCCCATCGGGGTGTCCAGGTCAAAGGGCGAGTCCAGCACCGCTTGCACCGCGTCGGCGAAGGCGGATTCGACGAAGGGATCCAGCGGATTGAGGTCGCGCGGGGTGTTGACCGGGTCGCTGACGCTGAACGGGGTGGTCCAGCGGCTCTCGATGCCGACGGTCTGCAGGTCATTGCCGAAGCGGCGGATGAACTCGCGCCAGATGTGGCCGCCGACCGAATCGAGATTGTTCTTCATGTCCCAGGCCTGCAGCACGGTGCAGGCCTGAGTGATGTCCACCGGGCCGTTGTTGCCGAGGATGGTGCCGAAGGGGCAGTAGGCGCCGAGGATGTTGTCCCGCTCCAGCTGTGCCGAATAGACCTGCGAGTCGAGGACGATGTCCTTGAGCTGCTGGTAGCTGAATTTGGTGCCGGGCAGCCCGTCGCTGCCGTCCAGGCGGCGCATCACCTGCAGCATGCACAGGCGGGTGCGCAGGCTGCGCGCGCTGTCCTCGTCGCCGATGATCGCGGCATAGCCGGTGAGCGGCTCATCCGGGTGGGTCAGCCAGTAGGAGTCGTTGCAGTTGTGCACCCAGTCGCTGCGGCTCAGCTTGGGCAGGTTGGCCGGGCCGAAGATGCCCGGCGCCGGCGCGTCCTCGTCGGTATCCCATTCGCAGGCGGAACGCGAGCCATCCAGCACCGGCAGGCCGGGCACCAGCTGCTGGAAAGCCTCATGCAGCGGTACCGCCTGGCAGGTGCTGATCTTGCTGTCCGGCACATTGGGCACGACGGTCACGTCACCATAGTAGGCGTCCTGGCCGGGGCCGGTGGCGACCGTATTGACCCAGGGCACGCCCAGCACCGAGCCATGCAGTTCGATGAATTCGGCCAGGCTCTGGGCCCGGTTCCAGCGGAAGAACTGGTTCATCAGGCGGTCGTTCTCGGCGTTGGCGTCGCGCAGGGTGTAGGCCTTGGCGGTGCTCCACTCCAGCACCGGCACGCCGGACACCTGGTATTCGATCATCGGGCCGAAATGGCTGCGGTACAGGGTGCGGCTTTCGCTGCTCAGGCTGCCGTCTTCCTCCAGGATGTCCACCGCCAGCTCGACCGCTTCCATGTCCCGGAAGGCGCCGTCGTACAGATACTGGGTGGGGTTGGCGGGGTTCAGGCTCAGCTCGTAGAAGCTGAAGCGATAGGCCGTCGAGACCGTGTGACTCCAGGCAAAGTGTCGGTTGAAGCCGATCAGCGCGGCGGGCACCCCGTAGAGCGAGGCGCCCATGATTTCCACGCCCGGCAGGATGCCATGGGCCAGATACAGACGCTCGGTGCCGCTCCAGGGAAAGTGCGGATTGCCGAACAGCATGGAGGAGCCGTCCGCGGTGGCGTCCGGGCCCAGCGCGTACATGTTGGAGCCGATGTCCAGGCCGTCGGCCAGGGGGAAGTCGGCGGGGTCCAGGGCGGCGATCTGTTCGGGGGCGGCCTGGATCAGGGGCAGGTTGTCCGGGCCGGGCGGTGTGGCGCCGGCGATGCCGGACACGAACACCGAGGACGAGGCGATCAGGGCCAGGCGGTAGTAGCGCCGGTACATGTCATCCTCGCTGATCGGGCCGATCCACTGCGCATCCCGGCAGCTGGCATGACGGCCCGGGTGCAGGCCGGCCCGCAGTTCCCGCAGGTAGCGGTTGTAGCCGGCGACGAAGCCGCGGGTGGCGGCCACGGCTTCCGGGTCCGCGTTGTCGCGAATCGGGGCGATGGCCGCGTCGGTGGCCATGAACTTCCAGAAGAAGTCCGAATCGACGTTGCTGGCCACCGAGCCATTGGGGATGATCACATGCTGGCCATCGCGGCCGAAATGGCGGGCCCGCTCACCACGGATGGTCATCAGGTCCTCGGCCAGCACGCAGAGGTTGTCCTCGGTGTGCACGTAGCCGTAGCCGTAGCCGAAGCTGCCGAAATCGTCCGCGGTGATATGCGGGATGCCGTACTGGGTGCGGACGACCTCGGCGGTGTAGGTCGCCCCGTCGGGCAGCTGCGGTGTGCCGCCAGGGGGCTGGCTGACGCCGCGGTCGGCGCCGCCGCAGGCGGCCAGGATCAGGCACGACAACAGGGTGGGCGAAATCCGTTTCATGGTGATCTCCTCTGGGGTGCTTCCGCACTGCAGTGACGGCTTATGCCGTTCTGGGTGGATTGTCTTGTGTCAGGGCCCCGTGGGGGCCGTCGCCGTGCTTCATGCCGGACGGATGTGATCAGGGCCTCGCCGGTTTCAGCTGCCCGATAGCACGCCGCAACGACTGGGTGGCGCGGGATTGGCGCTGGTCTCGAAGGCGGTGAAGGCTTCACTCAGTACCCGCCCATCAAAGCCGCCACCGTCGGGGAAATCCCCCGCGCCCAGGTTCAGGCCCAGCAGCCAGGCCACGGTCGGCGCCACATCAATGTTTTCGCTCTGTTCCGGCAGCCGGTCCAGCGGGCCCGGGTCGGCCACCGAAGCTGCCACGCTGACCCCGGGTCGGACCAGCGACGAGCCACCGGTGACCAGCATGAAATTGTGCAGGGTTTCCAGATGGCCGTGGTTGCCCGGAATCGGGTTGGCGCTGAGATTGCGCTCGGAGAACTTGATCCCGTCTGCCGCGACCAGGACCAGGTCGCCCAGGTTCTCGTGGGCCGACATGATCGAGGCCGGCATGCTGCCATCCGGGTCGGCCGGGTCGGCCTGGGTGTACCAGCCGGCCAGGATGGGCCGGGCGCGGGGCAGCAGTTCGCTGCTGCTGTAGTCGATGGCGCCGCAGACGCCTTCCACCGCGGCGCAGGCCGCGCCGTCCGGTTCCACCAGGCAGGCGCGGGCGGCGCGCAGGGTGGCGCGGCGGGTCTCTTCGGTGGCGGCCAGATTGGTCACGTAGAGGCTGTCGGTGCCGCCATTGTCCACGGCGAACATGGGCTCGTAGCCGCAGGCGGCCAGGGCGTCCAGCGCCGGCTGCACATTGATGGCATCCAGGCCCAGCGGGGAATAGTCCATGCCATGGTCGCTGACCACCAGCATGACGGTGTTGTCCCAGCGTCCGCTGCTCTGCAGGGCGTCAACCAGCAGGCCGAGCTGCAGGTCCGTATCGGCGCTGACGGCAAGCCGGAACTCGGCTCCCGCGGCATGGGCGGAGCGGTCGATGTCGCCGAGATTGATGAACAGGAAGTCGCTGTCCGGCAACTGGGCCAGCGCCTCCTGCATGGTCGCGATATCGGGCGTGTGCTCGTCCGGGGAGGGCAGATAGACCGGGCTGCTGGTCGGGTCCCAGTAATTGTCCGGCTGCCGGTTGTAGGTGGCCGGGTTGTCGTTGGGGTAGGTGAGGTCGGCGCAGCTCAGGTCGCCCTCGGCGGCAGGTTCGTCACCGCAGAAGATCTCGAAAAGATACTTCTTGGACAGCGCCGCCCCGGTGCTCAGATTGGGGCAGCGATTGGCGATGTGGGTGAACAGGGTGTGCGCCGTGAGCTCCTTGGGCAGGGACAGGTCCTCATCGGTCGCCGCATCCGGCGACACGGCCTTGTCCCAGAAATTGTTGGTGGGAATGCCGCTGCGGGCGGGCACCACCCCGGTCATCATGGCCACATGGTTGGGAATGGTTTCGGCCGAGAACACGGCCCGGCTCTGCTCGTAGACGGTGCCCGCATCCACCAGGGCCTGCAGGTTGGGCATCAGGCCGCTGTCCAGGTCGCTGGGCATCAGGCTGTCCAGCACGACCACCACCACGCTGAGCTTGTCTCCATCGCCGGGCGGCGGGGGCGTGCCCCCGTCAAAGCCGCTGTTGGCACCACAAGCGCTCAATGCCAGGCCCGCCAGCAGGCCAGGAAGAAGGCTTTTGCGACCTGTCATTCGAGCTCCCCTTTGAGCACGCTGCAGTCTATGGCGCGAGCTCAGCCGCGCCGCGGGTCAATCTTCCCAGATGACCGGCTTCTTCGCCGCGAACCACTTCTCCACCTGCGGTTCGTAGTGCTCCTCGATCACATTGCGCTTGATCTTCATGGTCGGGGTCAGGAAACCGTTCTCGATGCCCCAGGTTTCCTTCACGATGACCGCGAACTGCATGCGCTCGTGGTGATCCAGGGTCTCGTTGACCTCGCGGATCAGCGCTTCGACTTCCTTTTCCAGCTCGCCGCGCAACTCGGCGTTGGCGGCTTCGGCCTTGGCCTCGTCGGAGAGCATGACCTGGGCGAAGGTGGCCGGCTGGTTGGCCCCGCCGACGCAGACCGCCTCGATCTTCGGGTGATTGATGATCTTGTTTTCGATCGGCGCCGGGGCCACGTACTTGCCCTTGCTGATCTTGAACAGTTCCTTGACCCGGCCGGTGATCTTCAGGCGGCCGGCGTCATCCACCGTGCCCATGTCGCCGGTCTTGAGGAAGCCGTCTTCGGTGAAGCTTTCCTTGGTTTTGTCCGGCGCCTTGTAGTAGCCCATCATGTCGGCCGGGCTCTTGACCAGGATCTCGCCGTTGTCGCCAATTTTGGTGATCACGCCCGGATTGGACGAGCCCACGTAGCCGAGCCTGGCGTCGCCCGGCTTGGTGAAATGCGAGTAGGCCAGGTTTTCGCTCATGCCGTAGCCTTCCAGCAATTCGACCCCGATGGTGCGGTACCAGTTGATGGTGTCCGCCGACAGCGGGGCGGAGCCGGTGCCGGCGAAGCGCACGTTCTCCAGGCCCAGCTGCTCCAGGATCTTGCGCTTGACCTTCTTGCCCAGGAAGGGGATGCGGAACAGCACATCCTGTTTCTTCTTCGGCAGCTTGGCGTAGACCCCGGACTGGAACTTGGTCCACAGCCGCGGGACCGAGAAGAACAGGGTGGGCTGGGCCCGACGCAAATCCTCGACGAAGGTGTCCAGGGAGTCGGCGAAGAACACGTGACAGCCGTAATAGACCGACAGGTTCTCCACGCAGACCCGCTCGAACACATGGGCCAGCGGCAGGTAGGACAGCAGGCGGTCGTCCTCGCTCACGCTCTGGCCGTCGATCTTCATCAGGTCGGTCAGGCTGGTGCCGGCCACCCGGAAGGCATTGAAATTGTGCATCACGCCCTTGGGCTGGCCGGTGCTGCCCGAGGTGTAGACGATGGTCGCCATCTCGTCCATGCCGCGGTCGGGTTCGCCGCTCAGCGGTTCGGTGCGGGTGACGATGGCGTCCCAGCCCTCGCCGCCGCCGTCGGCCGGGCCCATGGGCAGGATCACCCGCGGCATGTCGGCGGGTATGCCCTTGGACATTTCCTGCCAGTCCCGCTCGTCCAGCTTGCCGACGAAGACCAGCTTCGATTCACTGTGCTCCAGGATGTAGCTGACCGTGTCGGCGTTGAGTGTGGGGTAGATCGGCACCGTCACATGGCCGGCCATCCAGATGGCCCAGTCGGCCATCATCCAGTGGGCGGTGTTCTTGCCCAGCAGGGCGATCTGGGATTGTGCCGGCAGATCCAGCGACTGCAGATGGGCGGCCATGCTGCGAACCTGCTGCATCACCTCCTTCCAGCTGTACTCCACCACCTTGCCGCCGCCAAAGGGCTGCGTGAAATGCACCGCATCCGGGCGGGTTTTTTCCCAGTGATACAGCCGCGCCAAGGGCGTCTGGTCTTCCAGCGCTTGTCCCATGTCAGTCCCCCAAAGACTGTTGAATTTATGAACTGCTATCCGCGGCGCGAAGCGCTCTGCGGCAAACGGTTAAGTTGCCATGTGCGGTAGGGTTTGTCCATTGCCACCGCAGTCGGCGGGCGCCATCCGGGAGCGGGCGGTGGCCGCCGGCCCGGGACGGTCACGCCAGCCGTGCCGGACCGGGGCGGGCGGGCCTCTGGCGGGAAGCCGCCCGCCCCTCAGCTCCTGCGCCTAGAAGGGGAAGGGCACGGTGGCGAAGGTTTTCACGCTGGCGATGGCGAAATCCGCCCGGCTCATGCCCGCCTGTGGCCGGAAGTAGGCCTGACCGTCCACGATCTCGGCCTCGACGATGCGTTGCAGCAGGGCGTGTTGCACGTGACCGCGCAGGGCCGCTTCAATCTCTTCCGCATCGGCCAGTTCGACCAGATCGCCGTCAGCGCCGTAGGCCATGAGCGGACCATCGTATTGCTCGGCCGCGGCCTGCCCGCCGGTCGCCTGGACCAGCGCATAGGCCGCCAGCTGGCGCGACACCGTGCCTTGCGGGCGGAAGCTGCCGGCGTTGCTGTCCTCGATCAGGGCGCGGGAGGTGGTGGAGCGGTCCATGATCAGCTGGCCGGTGCGCACGCTGGCGGCCGCGGCGGCGGCCTCCGGGCCGCTCAGGTCGGCGAAGGGCGTGCTGCCGTCATGGGCCCGGGTCTGGCGCAGACCCCAGGCGCCGAGATAGCGGGCGAATTCGCCCCGCAGCAGGGCGGCATCCGGCAGGAAGCCGGCCTCGCGGGCATCCATCAGGCGCTCGGCCACCGCTTTGCGGATATAGGATTCGGCCGGATGGCCGACCGCATCATCCAGGCCCACCGCGTCGCCGCCGGTGAACAGTTCCACCGTGATGTTGTTCAGGGTGGCCGGCGGCGAGACGCCGTTGCTCAGGCCCAGCGGGTCCAGCGTCACGCCGGAGACGCTGCCGATGCCGCGGGCGGTCAGCTGCCAGGTGCCCGGTTTGCCCGGCGCGGCGGTGGAGACCCGGGGCGACAGGGTCGGCAGCGCGATGCCGGAGCCGTGCTGATTGCCGTCCGGGTCGACCAGCACGATGGCGCAACTGCAGGGGTTCGTGGTGTCGAAATTCCAGGCTGCCACCAAAAGGGCGATGTCCTCGCCCACCTCGAAGCTGACCGCGCCGGATTCGCCTGCCGGCATGAAATCGACGCTGTAGCTGTCGACCGTCGAGCCGGTCAGCGGGATATAGGCATTGGGCGGGTTGAGCAGATGCGTGGTCTGGCCGTAGTCATCGCGCAGGGCCAGGGCCATGGCCAGTGCCGCCTCCACGTTGGCGTAGCCGGCGCCCACTTCCCAGGGCTCGTAGCCCGGCATGTTGGTGGCGGTGGCCTTGAAGATGTCTTTCAGCTCGCGCCAGGTGAGCGCCGGATTGGCTTCCAGCAGCAGGGCGACGAGACCGGCCAGGTGTGGCGCGGCCATGCTGGTGCCGGTCTTGTGGGTGTAGAAGGGCAATTGCTCGGGTGGAATTTCACCCTGCTGCTGGTCGGCATACAGGTCCAGCGGGGTGGTGGGCTCGGCGGCGGTGGCGCGGGCGCCGATGTAGTCGGTGCCCGGAGTGACCACCAGCGGCCGGTCCTCGATCGTGAACAGCTCGCCGTCCACCCTGACCCGGTAGACGCCGTCCAGGATCGCCCCGCGTGAGGAGGAGTCCGCCAGCAAGCCGTCCTTGGTGCCATTGGCGGCCAGCAGCACCCAGGGCGCCTTCTTGTAGTTGCCGGTGATGCTGTCCGGTCCCGAGCCGCTGTTGCCGGCCGAGAACACGATGACCAGGCCGGCATCGGACAGGATCTTGGTCACGATGTTGTTCGGGTGGTCCGGGTTGAACCGGGTGGCCTGATCGCTGGTGCTGCCGAAGGAATTGGTGACGATGCGCAGGTTCAGCTCCGGCCGGGTGTCGAGCAGATGCAGCGCGTAGTCGAAGCCGCCCAGCGAATCCAGCACCAGCAGGGTGGCCCCGGAGCCGTAACCGGCCAGGCTGGCGCCAATGGCGGCGCCGGCGTAGCGGCCGTCGGAATGGCTGCCCAGGCCGGCGGCGATGCTGGCCACATGGCTGCCGTGCGAGCCGAGCAGGTCCGTGTTGGGCACGCCTTCGGTCGGGCTGTAGGGCGCGACGCTGCTGCGGTTTCTCAGATTGGTGTGGCCCAGGGCGTTGGCCAGCACCTTGTCCCCGTAGAGCAGATCCAGGTGGGTGCCGTCGATGCCGGAGTCGTTGACCAGAATGGTTACGCCCTGGCCGGTGATGGGCTGGCCGTCGGCGTTGACCAGTTCCGGCTGCTGCCGGGCCTGGTCCACCGAGGTCATGTAGCGGGCGACATCATCATCGTAAGTCAGCTCGGCGTTGTGCCACAGCGAGCGGACTTCGGGCTCGCCCATCAGGGCGCGCAACTGGGCCGGGTTGCTGACCACGCCGGCAATCGGCAGATAACGCAGATGCAGGCCGGTGAGGCCGAGCGCATCCAGGCGCGCCAGCTGCGCGGCGCTGGGGGCGGAGCGGCCATGAAAGGCCACGATGACCTCTATCGTGTCGTTCTCGCCGGCGCTGGCCAGCCAGTCCAGCAGCACCTGATCCACCCGGCGGCTGCTGTCCAGCACCTCCTGGATCGGCCGCTCGGCGGTGCGAAATGGCGTGCTGTCGCGGCCGCCCTGACAGGCGGACAGGAGCAGGCTGCCCGTCAGCAGCCAGGCCAGAGTGTGGATCGTACGCATGGTGGGTCCCCCCGAAAGGACGGGTCATGGACTGTCAGACACGCACGAGCGGGGTAAAGGGTTTCTCCCGTCGCGTGGTTCAGGGCGCGGAGGGCAGACCCGCCAGCTCCCGGATCAGGGCCTGGACCTCGGCCGGCTCATGGGTGTCGATCAGCTTCTGACCGGTGGCCTTGAGCGCGGCCAGATCGGATTCCCGGATCAGCTTCTTGACCTCGAGCACGCTGGAGGGATGCATGGAGAATTCGGTCAGGCCCAGGGCCAGCAGCAGCCGGGTGTAATGCGTGTCACCGGCCATTTCGCCACACATGGAGACCGGGATGCCATAGCGCCGTCCGGCATCGATGCTCATGTGGATGAGTTGCAGCACGGCCGGATGCAGCGGGTCGTAGAGGTAGTTGACCTCATCGTCCACGCGGTCGATGGCCAGGGTGTACTGGATCAGGTCATTGGTGCCGATGGAGAAGAAGTCGCAGTGCTGGGCCAGCATGGGTGCGGCCAGAGCGGCTGCCGGCACCTCGATCATAGCGCCGACGGCCAGCTGCTCGTCGAAGCGGCGCCCCTCGTTCTTCAGCTCGGCCTTCACATCGTCGATCAGCGCGCGGGCGCGCAGCAGCTCGTCGAGGTTCGAGATCATCGGCAGCATGATCTTGACCGGGCCATGGGCCGAGGCGCGCAGCAGGGCGCGCAGCTGCACCCGGAACATGTCCTGTTCCTTGAGACACAGGCGGATGGCGCGCAGGCCCAGGGCCGGGTTGTTCGGCATCGGCCCCATCAGACGGCCGGAATCGACCTGCTTGTCGGCGCCCAGGTCGAGGGTGCGGATGGTGATCGGGCCATGCACCGCCTGGATCACGTTCACATAGGCCTGGTACTGCTCCTCCTCGTCCGGCATGTCGCTGCGGTTCATGTAGAGGAATTCGGTGCGGTACAGGCCCACCCCGGCGGCGCCGACGCCATGCGCATGAGCGGTGTCGGCGGGCAGCTCGATATTGCACAGCAGCTGGATCGGCACGCCGTCGGCGGTGACCGAGGGCTTGTCCCGGAGCTGCTCCAGCATGTGGCGGAAGCGCGCCTCGGCGTCCTGACGGCGCTGGAACTCCTCCCGCTGCGCCGCACTGGGGTGGCCGATCGCCTCGCCGACCCGGCCGTCGAGGAGGATCTCGTCGCCGTCGTTGAGACTGCGCCGGGCCCCATGCACCCCGGCTACGCTGGGAATGCCCAGGCTGCGCGCCAGGATGGCGGTATGTGACAGCGGGCCGCCATATTCGGTGATGAAACCGGCCACCCCCTGCTGGTTGAGCAGGATCACGTCGGCCGGCGTGATGTCGTCGGCGACGACCACCGCCGGTTCGGCCTGCTCGGACATGTCCAGCGACTTCTCGCCCTTGAGCAGGATGCGCTGGATGCGCACCACCACGTGTTCGACATCGTCACGCCGGCTGCGCAGATAGGCGTCATCCATCTGCTCGAACACGGCGACCAGGTTTTCGCACTGCTCGCGCAGGGCCGCCTCGGCATTGCGCCGCTGGCTGCGGATGATGTCGGTCACCGCATCGGACAGGGTGCGGTCATCCAGCATCAGCAGATGGGTGTCGATGAAGCTGGCGATCTCCTGCGGGGTGTCCGCGGGAATCCGCTCTCGAATCCGGCCCAGCTGCAGCTTGGCCTTCTGGCGGGCGGCGGTATAGCGGGCGCATTCCGCCTCGATCTCGGCCGGGGCCAGTTCCCGCTCGGGCACATCCAGGTCATCGCCATGCAGTTTCAGCACGCGGCCGATGGCGACGCCGCGCGAGACGCCGATGCCCTGCAGCTGGACTGGCCGGGACTCAGGCATGGCGGGGTCTCACGCGTCTTCCCCGAAGCGCTCGGCGAACAGGGCGGCAATGGCGTCCAGCGCGGCCGGGGCATCGGCCCCGCTGGCCTGCACCAGCACCTGACTGCCCTGGCCCGCGGCCAGCATCAGCACGCCCATGATGCTCTTGCCATTGACCCGCCGCTCGCCGCGGGACAGGGCGATCTCGGCTTCGAAGCCCGAGGCCAGGGTCACCAGCTTGGCCGCCGCCCGGGCGTGCAGGCCCAGCTTGTTGATCACGGTCAGTTCGCGTTCCACGGTGTTGGCGCTCATGTTTGGCGGCTCGGCTCGTCGCACAGCAGGACCCCCCGCTGGCCACCCTCGACGGCGGCGCGGGCCATCGCATCAAGGTCCAGTTTGGGGTAGTTGAAGATCTTGATCAGCATGGGCAGGTTCAGCCCCGCCACCACGCGGCAGTGGCCGCTGGCCGCCACCCGATTGGCGATGTTGCTCGGGGTGGAGCCGAAGGCATCGGTGAGGATCAGCACGCCCTGGCCCTGATCCAGCCGTTCGACGATGCGCTCGCCCTGCCGGATCAGCAAATCGGGGTCCTGGATGGTGCGCACTTCCAGGATGTCGACCGGCAGGCTGAGCTGGCCGCCGAGCATTTCGCGCAGGGTATCCAGCAGGTTGTGGCTCATGCGGCCGTGGGTGACCAGCAGTAGGGCGGTGCTCATCGGATTTCCGTGTGACGGACGAGGATGCGGCGGCCGCTGCCCTGCAGCCGGTCGGCCAGTTGCTCGACCAGATAGACCGAGCGGTGCTGCCCGCCGGTGCAACCGATGGCCACCGTCAGGTAATTGCGGTCCTGCTCCTGATAGGCCGGCAGCCAGCGTTCCAGGAATCCGGCGATGTCCTCGGACATGGCGTCCACGCCGGGTTGCCGTGACAGCCATTGCTGGATTTCCGGGTCGCGGCCGGTGAGCCTGCGCAGGGCCGGTTCCCAGTGGGGATTGGGCAGGCAGCGGGCGTCGAAGACCAGGTCGACGCCGTCGGGCACGCCGTACTTGAAGCCGAAGCTCTGCAGCTGCAGCATCAGCTGCTGGCTGCCCTCCGCGGCCACTTCGTTGCGCACCCGCTCGCGCAGTTCATGCAGGTTGCTGTGGCTGGTGTCCAGGCTGGTGTCGGCCATCTCGGCAATGGGGCCCAGCAGGCGTCGTTCGACCCGCAGGGCGTCCTCCAGGCTGGTGTCCTCATTGGTCAGCGGATGCTTGCGCCGGGTTTCCGAAAAGCGCCGCAACAGTACCTCGTCGTCGGCATGCAGGAACAGCACCCGGGTGCGGAAAGCCGGGGCGGTGGCGCGCAGCTTGCGGATCAGTTCCGGGACCTGCTCGATCTGCCCGCCGGTGCGGGCGTCGATGCCGATGGCCAGACGATGGAAGCGCGGATCGCCCTGGGCCAGGCTGGCCGGCTGCAGGGTGCCCAGCAGCGACAGGGGCAGGTTGTCGATGCAGTAGAAATTCAGGTCCTCGAGCATGTCCAGCACGATGCTCTTGCCGGCGCCCGACAGGCCGCTGACGATGATCAGCTGCGAGGGGCTGTCTTCAGGCATGACCACCGGAAGCCAGGCGGCCGGCCTGCAGCATGGCCAGTTCTTCCGCGGCGTTGTAGCCCGCCTGGCGCTCGCGCCAGGCGTGCGCCAGGGCTTCGACGCAGATGGCCGAGCCGGGCAGCGCCTGCAGATAGTGCTGCGGCCGGGCCTGGCCCGCCAGGTGGAGGCTGGGGGGCTCGGCGAAGGGCACCAGGGCGGGGCCGGGAGTGACGCTCAGGTCCACCGGGCATTCGGCGAGCAGGGCAGCCTCGCCGAAGCGGCGGGCGACGTTGATGACCACGCCGCAGCGCAGCGCCAGGAAACGGCTGGCCTCATCCAGGCCGCGCCCGATCACCGCGCCGTCGCGCAGGCTGAGTTCCACGGCGTCGTCGGCGACGAACTGGTGGCCACGGCTGAGCAGTTCCAGGCCGAGCTGGCTCTTGCCCGAGCCGGCCGGGCCGCTGATCAGGATGCCGCAGCCCTCGACCCGGACCAGCACGCCATGGACGCTGGAGGCGCTCATCCGTCAGCCGGCCGGGTACTGGGTCAGCCGGGCATGGACCGCCTGCGCATCCGCGGCTTCGCGCAGCGCGGCGAGATGGGATTCGTCCTGGAACATCTCGGCGATGCGGGCGAGGATTTCCAGATGCTCGGTGGTGGCATCCTGGGGCACCAGCAGGCCGAAGATCAGATCCACACCCTGGCCGTCCGCGGCGTCGTAGTCGATGGGATTGGCCAGGCGCAGGAAGGCGCCGACCGCCTTGTCCAGGCCCTTGAGCCGGCCATGCGGGATCGCCACGCCGGCGCCCAGTCCGGTGCTGCCCAGCTTTTCGCGATTGATCAGGCTGGTGAAGACATCCTTTTCGGCGACGAATTCGGTTTGCGCCGTCAGCAGCCCGCTGATTTCCTCCAGCGCGCGTTTCTTGCTGACGATGTCGGAGCTGACCGACACCGCACTGGCGTTCAGGTATTCGGCGAGGTTCATATTCTGGTCCTGTGAACGTGTTCCGGGCCGGTCTTGGCCATGACGCTATTGTGCCACCGCTTGGTGCCGGCATGCGCGTCGGCCGGTGACGGGGGGCGGCTGGGCACGGCAAAAAAAAACGGTGGACACAGGGCGTGTCCACCGTCCAGTTGCGGGGGACTGACCCCGCCAGTGAGAGCTTACTGCAGCAAGTCCGCGCTGGCCTTGAGGCCTTCGCGCGAATGGTGATCGGTGTGCTTCTCCTTGTGCTTGCAGGTCTGCCGATCAAGCTTGTCGATCAGCTTGTCGACCGCCTTGTACATGTTCTCCGCTTCCGCTTCGGCGTGGATGTTCGCACCACGCGCGTGCAGGGTCGCTTCCGCCTTGTGTCTGACTTTTTCCACCGTAAGAATGACATTCCCGTCGATCATGTTCTCGAAGTGGCGCTCGATGCGCTGCAGCTTGTTCTCGACAAACTCGCGCAGGGCCGGAGTGAGATCGACGTGATGACCGGTGATATTCAGATTCATGCTGTGCTCCTCTATAGAGACGGAATCCGCTTGCCGGGATGGCGGCGGGGCCACCTTTTGACAAGCAGTTTTTAGGCCATGCGTTTGCGCTCGTGAGACGGGGGAATGTTGAGCCCCTCGCGGTACTTGGCGACGGTGCGCCGCGCAACCTGTATGCCCTCATCTTTCAATATTTGGGCCAGGCGGCTGTCACTCAAGGGTTTGCTGGGGGATTCCTCGTTCACGAGCCTGCGGATCATGGCCTGGATCGCAGTGGCTGAGCAGCTCCCTCCTTCGGCCGTGCTGACGGCGCTGGAAAAAAAGTACTTGAGCTCGAAGAGCCCGCGCGGTGTATGCATGTACTTGTGCGCTGTCGCCCGGGACACGGTGGATTCGTGTATGCCGAGCGTATTCGCGATGTCACGCAGCACCATCGGCCTCATCGCCTCGGGTCCATATTCCAGGAAACCACGCTGTCGATCAACTATTTCCTGGGCCACCTTCAGCAGGGTCTCGTTGCGGCTCTTGAGGCTGTGCAGGAAGTAGCGGGCTTCCTGCAGATGCTGCTTGAGCATCTGCTGATCCGGACTGTTATCGGCCCGCCGGACCAGGTCTTGATACTGCGTGTTGATCCGCAGCTTGGGCGCGATGCCGGGATTGATGTTGCACTGCCAGCGGCCTTCCACCTTCTGGACATAGACGTCGGGTGCGACGTACTGATCCTCGTGGGAGGAGAAGGGCGCGCCCGGGTCCGGGTCCAGGCTGCGGATCAGGGTGAGCGCGTCCAGCACGTCCTGCTCCTCGCAGTCCAGGCGGCGGGCCAGGCGGGCCGGCGGCTCGCTGGCCAGCGCCTCCAGATGCTGGCTGATCAGGGCCTGGGCCAGATCGCGGATCGGCTCGTCCGGCAGGCTGGCGAGCTGGATCAGCAGGCATTCGGCCAGATCGGCTGCACCGACTCCGGCCGGGTCCCACTGCTGCAGGCGCTGGCGCAGGGCGTCGATGCCGGCCTCGTCGAAGGGGCTGTGATCGATCAGGTGCTCGCGCAGCTCGGGCCAGTCACAGAGGAAGCCGCGCGGGTCCAGGGCATCGATCAGGTGCTCGATGACCAGCATTTCGTCGGCGCTGAAATTCTCCAGGGCCGCCTGGTCCTGCAGATGGGTCTTGAGATCGGTGGCCACGTGCAGATTGGCCTGCCGGTAATCGTACAGGGCCTGTTCGGATTCGACGTCGCCCCCGCTGTAGACATCCGACCAGTCGTAGTCCAGCGGCGGCTCGTCCGGAATGCTGTCCGCCGCGTCGGCGGCGCCATCGTCCTTCTCGCTGGACTCGGGCTCCGGGGCCTCCGGTTCGTCCCGCTCCAGCATCAGATTGCTCTCCAGGGCTTCCTGGATCTCCGCATGCAGGTCGAGGGTGGACATCTGCAGCAGCTTGATGGCCTGCTGCAGCGCCGGGGTCAGGCTCAGGCCCTGGCTGAGCTTCAGGCCCAGGGTGGTCTTCATCGGCTGGTCGGGGAGGATGGCATCCCGGAGATTCTAAGGGGGAATCCGGGGAGATTGGCAAGGTTTTTGATTAAGAGTTGGCGAAAGCCCCTGATCCTGGGGCAATCTTCAGCCGGCGCCGGCAAAGCCCTGCTGTCGCCAGGCCTCGTACACCGCGACCGCGACCGCGTTGGACAGATTCAGACTGCGATTGCCGGGGCGCAGGGGCAGGCGCAGGCGCTGTTGCGCCAGGGCCAGGGCCTCGGCCGGCAGGCCACGGGTTTCCGGCCCGAACAGCAGCGCGTCGCCGGCCTGATAGCGCATGGCGAAGGCCGGTTCGCTGGCATGGCTGCTGAAGGCGAGCAGGCGCGCCGGGCGCAGCTTCTCCAGGCATAGCGCCAGGGAATCGTGCACCTGCAGCTCGGCATATTCGTGATAGTCCAGGCCGGCGCGGCGCAGGCGCGCATCGTCCAGGGCGAAACCCAGCGGTCGGATCAGATGCAGGGCGGCGCCGGTATTGGCGCACAGCCGGATCACGTTGCCGGTGTTCGGGGGAATCTCCGGCTGGTACAGCAGCACATGCAGCCAGGGCGCCTGATCCCGGGCGGACTGCGCCGGACCGTCGGCGCTCATGTGCCCAGCCGGTCGATCGCCACCCACAGGGCGAGCAGGGCGAATCCGACGTGCAATCCCAGCAGCGGGCGGGAGAAGCGGCGCTGGCGCTGGCGCTGCAGGAACATCAGCATGCCGGTGGCCACGGCCAGGAACACAGCGGCCAGCCGCTGGGCGTTGCCGGCGGCGTGGTGGTCCAGGCTGAGCAGCAGGGCCAGCAGCACCAGCATGGCGCTCGCGCCATGCAGCCAGGTGCGCAGTTCGCTGCCCCCGGTCGGTTCCTGCCACCAGCGCAGGCTGGCGAACAGGCCGCTGGCCATGGCTGCCGCCAGCAGCAGGACGATGCTCAGGTCCATTACAGCTCGCCGGGGTCCAGCTCGGTGACCGGACCCCAGTTCAGCGCCTGGATGGCTTCGCGGTGGGCATCCAGGTCGCCGATCACGATCCAGGTCAGGGCCTGCGGCCGCAGCAGCTGACGGGCGCCGGCCTGGGCGTCTTCCGGCGCCATCGCGTTCATCTGTGCGACGAATCGGGCGTAGTGGTCGTCCGGCAGGTCTTCGGTGAGGATGCGCGACACCGAGCCGGCCAGCTCGCCGAGGGTTTCATTGCGCCCCGGCAGCGACAGGGTCTGCTGCTTGACCACGGTCTCCAGCTCCCCGGCGCGGATCGGCTGTTTGCCGCGCATCTGTTCCAGCTCGCGGGCGATCTCGCGCATGGCCGGCACCGTCTTGTCGGCCTGGACCCGGCCATAGACCACGAAAGGACGCTGGGCGGCGGTATTGATCAGGGTGCTGCCGGCGCCATAGGACCAGTGCTTGTCCTCGCGCAGATTCAGATTGATGCGCGAGGTGAACAGGCCGCCGAAGACCTCGTTGGCCGCGCGCATGGCCAGATCCTGCGGGTCATCGCGCGGCGGCGCCAGATGACCGGCCAGCAGCAGGCTCTGCGGCGCCCCCGGGCGGTGGACCAGGTAGATGCGCTGGCCGTCGGCCATGGTCACCTGCGGCAGGGCCAGCTCCGGTGCCGGCGCCTCGCTGCGCCAGTGGCCGAGTTCGGCTTCCAGCAGTGGCTCGAGTTCTTCCCGGCTGATGTCGCCGACCACCAGCAGCTGGGCATTGGCGGGGGTGATGTGGCGCTGATAGTGGGCCCGGATGTCTTCCAGGCTGATCTGTGCCAGGGACTCCGGCCGCCCGCTGCCGGTCAGCGGCACTGCATAGGGGTGGCCTTCGCCATACAGCAGCGGTGGCAGCACGCGCAGGGCGAGATTCACCGGATTGGCCCTTTCCTGTTCGATCCCGGCGAGCACCCGCGGGCGCAGCCGGTCCAGTTCCGCCTGCGGCAGCTGCGGCGCGGTGATGACGTCGCGATACAACTTCAGCGCCGGCTCCAGGCGGGTGCGCACGGCGGACAGGCTGATCGTGTTCAGGTCCAGCGAGGCCCAGCTGGAGATGCTGGCGCCCAGGCGTTCCAGCGCCTCGGCCAGCTGCAGGGCATCGCGCTCGCCAGCCCCTTCGTCCAGCAGCTGCATGGTCAGGCTGGCCAGACCCTCGCGGCCGGCCGGGTCGGCGCTGTAGCCGCCGCGGGCCAGCAGGCGCAGTTCGACCAGCGGCACCTCATGGCGTTCGACCAGCACCACGGGCAGGCCGTTGCTCAGGCTGAAGCGCTGCAGCGGCGGCAGTTCCAGGGCGCGGGCAGCGCCGGGCCGGGGCAGGGCGCTGCGGTCGGCCCCGCTGGCGGCGGCCTTGCCGCTGGCAGCGGGCACCACGCGCAGGCGCAGATGTCCCTGGTCCAGCCAGCGGGCCGCCGCGTCACGGACCTGTTCCGGGCTGGTTTCGCGCAGCCAGCCCAGCTCGTCGCGCCAGGCGTCGGCACGGCCGGCCAGGACCTGTGCGCTGGCCAGCAGGTCGCTGCGTCCGCCGAAGCCGCCCAGCTTCTGCATGCCGCGGATCATGCCGACGTACAGGCCGGTGCGGCTGCGTTCCAGTTCGTCGGCGCTGACCCCTTCCCGTCCCAGGCGGGCCACCGCCTCACGCACCCGGGCTTCCAGCGCGGCGATGTCCGCCTCCGGTCGGGCGGTGACCCAGACCATGAACTGCGAACCCATCTCGCGCGGCAGCACGAAGGCCCCGACATCGGTGGCGCTCTGCTCGCGGTAGACCAGCTGCTGGTACAGCTGGCTGTTCTTGCCGTTGGCCAGGGCGTCGGCGGCGATCTGCAGGGCGACCAGGTCGCGGCTGTAGTTCGGCGCCACGTTCCAGACGAAGTAGCTGCGGGCCTGCGGGACCTGGTCCTCGATCTCCACCTCGCGGTTCTCGCTCATCGGCGCCGGCCAGTAGCGCGCCCGCGACAGCCGGGGGCCGGGCGGGATGTCGCCGAAGTAGTGGTTCATCTTCTCCCGGGCCTGCTCCAGGCTGATGTCGCCGGCCAGCACGATCACCGCATTGTTCGGCCCGTACCAGGTGGAGAACCAGCGTTTCACGTCATCCAGGCTGGCCGCGTCCAGGTCGGCCATGGAGCCGATGGTGGACCAGGAATAGGGATGTTCCGGCGGGTAGGAGTAGGGCGGGATCAGGTCCCAGACCTTGCCGTAGGGCTGGTTCTCCCGCTGGCGCTTTTCGTTCTGCACCACGCCGCGCTGCTCGTCCAGCTTGGCCTGGTCGATGGCGCCGAGCAGATGGCCCATGCGATCGGATTCCAGCCACAGCAGGGTGTCCAGGGCCGGGGTCGGCACGGTGGCGAAATAATTGGTGCGATCGGCATTGGTGGTGCCATTCATGTCGGTGGCGCCGGCCGACTCCAGCGGACGGAAGTACTCGTCGTCGTGGTTCTCCGAGCCGTTGAACATCAGGTGCTCGAACAGGTGGGCGAAACCGGTGCGACCGGCCTCCTCGTTCTTGGAGCCGACGTGGTACCAGATGTTGACCGCGACCAGCGGCTTGCTGTGGTCGCTGTGCACCACGACGGTGAGACCGTTGTCCAGGGTGAACTGTTCGAAGGC
>JBFJTN010000013.1:0-33745 GCA_041625325.1 Oceanococcus sp.
CGCGCCGCACAGCGCGCGGCGCAGCGCAATGCGATCACCTATTCCGGTGTTGTGCGCACGGCCACGGGGGAGCTGGCATTCTGCATGTTCGCCCCGGTGTACCCGACCCACTTCCTGCCCGCCCACGGCAAGCAGGGCGCACTGGAGGAGGTGAGAGGCTTCATCCACGCGGTGGTGCCGGTGGCGGGGCTGATCCGGGAAATGCGCGACGCACTCAGGCAGCGCCAGCTCGGCGTACGGCTGCTGGACGTGACCGATCCGGCCGAACCGGCCACCTTGTTCGCCACCGCCGGTCCCGCCTCGTCGCGGACGCTGCTGTTCGAAGGCGATCTGAACATGGGAGGACGGGCCTGGCGGGTGGAAATCCAGCCCACCCCCGGCTTCGTGGTCGAACATCGGTCGGTCTCTGACTGGACCGTGCTGGCCAGCGCCCTGGGCGTGTCAGGCCTGCTCGGCGCCTTCCTCCTCATCGTGACCGGACGCATGTTCCGGATCGAATCGGCAGTCAGCGCGCGCACGGCCAACCTGAACCAGGAAATCTTCGAGCGTCAGCGGGTCGAGGAGGCCCTGCGCGCGAGCGAGGCCCGCTATCGAAATCTGGCCTTTCATGACTCCCTGACCGGTCTGGCCAATCGTGAATTCTTCTCGCGCAAGCTGGTGGAAGCCATCCAGTCGGCCATGCGCGGCCGGCGCAAGCTGGCGGTGCACTTTTTCGACCTGGATCACTTCAAGGACATCAACGATGCCAAGGGCCATCCGGTCGGGGATGAACTGCTCTGCCGCATCGCGGAACTGCTCAAGGGGCGGCTGCGCGCTAGCGACACCCTGGCGCGCCTCGGAGGCGACGAGTTCGCGATCCTGCAGCCGCAACTGCGCGGGCGGCGGCAGGCCGCGGATCTGGCCGAAAGAACCATTGCCGAGCTGGTCAAACCGCTGACCGTTCAGGAATACGAGGTGCGCACCTCGACCAGCGTGGGCATCGCCTTCTTCGATGGGGCGAAAACTTACGACAAGGCACCGGAACGCCTGGCCGTGCATCTGATGGAGCAGGCTGATATCGCGCTGTACGAGGTCAAGGAACGTCGCCGGGGCACCTATGCCTTCCATACCCGGGAAATGTCTGAAAAGCTTCACCGCAGCCTGGCGATCGGCCACGAGCTCAAGCGGGTGCTGGATGAGAACAGCGAGGAACTGTCGCTGGCGTTTCAGCCGCAGGTGCGCTTCAGCGATGGTCGGATCTGTGCTTTCGAGGCGCTGCTGCGCTGGAACTCCCGACTGCTCGGCCAGGTCAACCCGGCCGACTTCGTGGCCATCGCCGAGGCGCGTGGCCTGATCAGCGACCTGGGCCGCTATACCCTGCGACAGGTCTGCCGGGTGCTGGCCCTGACCAAGGCGCGCATGCCCGACGGCCGGCCCTTTCGCATTGCGGTCAATATCTCGGTCACCCAGTTCACCGACCCGGCTTTCGTGGATGACGTGATCGAGATCGTGAGCCGGGCGGGCGTGGCGGCCGACCGGATCGAGCTGGAAGTCACCGAAGCGGCCCTGGCGCGCAGCATTGATCAGGTGCAACGCAACATGCGCCAGCTACGGGACTTTGGCGTGAGCATCGCCATCGATGATTTCGGCACCGGCTATTCCTCCCTGCTGTACCTCAAGCGCATGCCGGTGCAGCGTCTCAAGGTGGCCCAGGAATTCGTCCGCGACATGCTGGTGGACCCGGCGGATGCGGAGATTGTCCGCGCCACGATCCAGATCGCCAAAGCCATGGATCTGGAACTGATCGCCGAAGGCGTCGAGACCGAAGCCCATGCGCGCCATCTGCAGGGCCTGGGATGCGAGCTGGCGCAGGGCTACTACTTCTATCGTCCCCTGGATCAGACCGCGATGCTGGATCAATGGGGTTTTCCTGCCCGGGCCCTGGCCGCCGCCTGAGCGGATTCATTTCTGGCGCAGGGCCAGCAGGCTGCTGCCGATCACCAGCGCCGCGCCGAGCAGGCTCAAGGCCTCCGGCTGTTCCTGCCAGATCAGCCAGCCCAGCAGGGCGGCGAACACCACCACCAGATAGTTGAATGGCGCGACCTGGGCGGCAGGAGCGAGCGAATAGGCGCGGGTCAGGGCCACCTGGCCGCCGGTGGCGAACAGCCCCGCCACGGCCATGTATCCCAGGCTGTTCACGGGTGGGGGCTGCCAGTACCAGGGCAGGGGCAGCAGGGACACCAGCAGACCGAGAAAGGTGAAATAGAACACGATGCGAACCGCCGGCTCGCTACGCGACAGACGCCGGATGGCCACGAAAGCCGCCGCTGCGAGCACGCCCGCGGCCAGACCGATCCAGCTGGCAGAGCCCATCCGGGCGTCCGCTTCGGGCATCAGCAGCAGGCTGACCCCGACAAATCCGACCAGGATGATGGGCAGCAGGCGCAGACCCGGCCGTTCCCCCAGCCAGAGCCAGGCGATCAAGGGCACATACAGCGGGGTCGAGTAATTGAGCAGCATGGCTTCCGCCAAGGGCATGTGGGCAATGGCATAGAAAAAGCAGTACATGGCTGACAGGCCGATGGCGCATCGGGCCAGATGCATGCCGGGTCGCACGGTCCGCAAAGAGACGGCGCCCTGGCGGAGCAGCCAGGGTGTCAAGGCGATCAGGCCGAAGACATTGCGCAGAAACACAACCATCGGCGTATTCAGGTCCAGCGCCGCCTGCTTGATTGCGGCGCCCATCAGACTGAAAGAGGCGGCCGCTGCCAGAGCAAACAGGCCGGCCTGCCGGATGCTGCTGCTCAAAGGCGGTTCTCCGCGGGCAAGATGGCGTCAGCACGCCGTTGACAATGTCGATCGCTGCCGTTGGTCGCCGGGATCGCGACCGGACGGGCAGGGGGGCGTATTGTAACCCTCGATACGGGGGATTCAGGTCACATCGGGGGATGAACATGGCCTTGTCACGACGGGAGTTGCTGCGCCGGTCGGCGCTGCTGGCCGGAATGCTGGGGGGGCTCAACGGCGCGCGCAGTTACGCCGCCGCGCGGGATGCGGGCCACTGGCGGGAGAATCTGCCGCCGCCGGATCCGCTGCTGCACCTGATGAATCGCGCCAGTTTCGGCGTCACCGAGGCCATGCGCAGGCAGGCCCCGTCCAGCCCCCAGGCCTGGCTGGAACAACAGCTCGATCCGCTGGCAATCGACGACTCGGCGGTGGATGTGCTGGTCGCACGGGATTTTCCCGGCTATCTCCTGCCGTATCCGGAACAGCTGGTCTACTACAGCGAGCTGAGTTCCAGCAGCATCTCGCGAGACCAGCTCATGCAGGGGGATGCTGACGGCATGATGCAGGCGCTGGGCGATCAGCTGCAGCAGCCGACCACGGCACCGGTCTCACAGCGGACCAATGTGGGCCGCATGGCGCTGGACCTGCAGGGGGCGAGCTTCTATTACCAGCACTACTCGACACGCCAACTGCGCGAGGTGATGGTGGATTTCTGGAGCAACCACTTCCATGTCCATCTCTGGGCCGATGGCCAGACCCGACAGTTCCGCCCGCAGGAGGACCGGCTGGTGATCCGGGCCCATGCACTCGGCAATTTCGAGCACATGCTGCAGGGCAGCGCGGCCAGCCCTGCCATGCTGGCCTACCTGGACGGCAACAGCAATCGCAAAGGCAGACCTAACGAAAACTACGCCAGGGAGCTTCTGGAGCTGCATACCCTGGGCATCGAACACTACCACCCCGGCAGCGAGGAGACGCGGCCGCCGGGGCACTACAGCGAAGAGGATGTGCGCCAGGTCGCGCGCTGCTTCACCGGCTGGACCTACAACAAGCTGGGCCAGCTGCAGTTCGTGCCGGAGCGGCACGAGCTGGGTGACAAGCGGGTCCTGGGCGTGACCATCGCCGGGCGCGAGGGGCTGCTCGGCGTCCACGAAGGCCAGGAGGTGCTGCGGCTGCTGGCCCGGCATGAAGGGACCGCCCGGCATATCGCGCGCAAACTCTGCGAGCGTTTCATCAGCGACTCGCCACCGACGGCCACGGTCAATGAGGTGGCGGCAAGCTTTCATGCCGGCAGCGGTGATATCGCGCAGACCCTGCGCACGCTGTTCAGCTCCGAGGGATTCGCCGCCTCGACGGACGAGAAGTTTCTGCGCCCGCTGGACTTCCTGCATCGCCTCCTGCGCATTCTCGAAGTCGAGCTACGCCATGATCCCGAGCTGAGGGCCTCCACGCCGCCGATCTGGCGCAATCGGATCTACCTGGATTTCGAGCGTGAATACCTGGGCAAGGAGGGTCACGGCCTGTTCGCCTGGGATACTCCGGACGGCTACCCCCAGGCGGCCGCCTACTGGGCCAATCCGAATGCGCTGCTGCAACGCTGGAGGGCGGCGGCCCTGCTGCTGGAGAACGAGGCCTGGCGCGGCTTCGCCAGCCTTGATCTTGCGGCTCTGGGCGAGGGTCGCAGCGGCGCCGCCCTGGTCGATCACCTGGCCGCCCGGGTGCTGCGGCGGGGCCTGCTGGCCGAGGACCGGGAGCAGCTGATCGCCCTGGCCCTGACCCCCGCCCCGGATCCGCGCGGACCGCTGATCGCCGTGCTGACGGCAATGCTCGGTTCCGCCTATTTCCAACTGTTCTGAGGAGTCCGGCCATGGATACCGCCCGTCGCATGCTGCTTGCCGGTCTTGGTCTCGCGGCGCTCGCACCGTCTGCCTCCGCCACTGTCCGGCGCGAAAAGCTCCTGCTTGTCTACCTGCGCGGCGGCGCCGATGCGCTCAGCCTGGTGCCGCCGACCGAGGATGCGGACTATCAGCAACAACGGCCACGGACCCGCCTCTACGGCAAGGGCAAGGCGCCGGAAGGCAGGACGGAGGCCGAGCCACTGAGCGCAGGTTTCGGCATCCATCCGGCCCTGAACTGGGTCAAGGCCAGACACGACGCCGGTCGTGCCGCCATCGTGCTGGCCACCGGAGCACCCGGGCAGTCGCGCTCCCATTTCGCGATGCAGGCCGCCACCGAACGGGCGGACTGGGGTGTCCTGCCCCAGCGCATGGGTTTTCTCGCCCGCTACCTGGAGCGCGACGCCGCAGCGCAGCCGCGGCCATTTCGTGGCGTGGCCCTGGGTCGCGCCCTGCCGGTATCGCTGCAAGGCGGACTGGAGGCCGTGCCGGTCAGCAGCCTGGATGATCTGCAGTTGCCTGACGGCTCGATGGACAGCCGCGCGCTGAGCGACAGCCTGGCCGCCCATTACGGATGCGGCGACGGCGGCGCCGGAGACAGCCTGCTGGAACGCCAGGCGGCGACCCTGCTGGCCGGCATGAGCGCCGCGGATGCGCTGCGCAGGGGCGCTGACAGCAGCATGGTCAGCTACCCGGACGGCATCTTCGCGCAGCAACTGGCCCTGGGCGCCCGTCTGATCCGACAGGACGGGATCAGTGGCACGGAAGTGCTGACCGCTGATCTGGGGGGCTGGGACACGCATGATCGCGCCCTCGCGCGCATCGCCAGCCTGGCCGCGGAACTGGATCAGGGCCTGGCCGCCTTTTACGCGGATCTGGGCGCGCGAGCCGGCGACGTGACCACCGTCATCATGAGCGAGTTTGGTCGCCGCATCGCCGAGAACAATTCGCTGGGTGCGGATCACGGCTCCGGCGGGCTCATGATCGTCATCGGCAGCGCCATTCGGGGCGGCGTGTATGACGGGCGCTGGCCTGGTCTGCAGCCGCAGCGCTACCGGGGCGATATCGAGCCCACGGTGGATTATCGCGATGTGCTCGCGGATGTGCTCTGCGGCCCGCTGGGCATGAGCGAAGCGGCTCTGGCCGAGGTCTTTCCCGGTCTGCAGCGCCAGAGCCTGGACCTGGCCGAGGCGGCTGGCTGACGCGCGGACGGACCCGCCTCCCGCCGTGTAGGATAGTGCCTGTCCGCAATGTTGCGGGCGGCTCTAGCCAAGGAAAGCGAAGTCATGACGGAGCGCAAGGCCGAAATCCTGCTGGTCGAAGACAATGCCGCGGATGTGAAACTGGCCGAGGAAATCTTCAAGGAAGGTGGCCTGTCCTTCAATCTGCAGGTGGCACGTGACGGGGAACAGGCCATGGCCATGCTGCGCCGCGAAGGCGAGCACGCCGATCTCATCATGCCGGATTTCGTGCTGCTGGATCTCAATCTGCCACGCAAGGATGGCCGGGAAGTCCTGGCGGAGATCAAGGCCGACCCGGTGTTGCGACGCATACCGGTCATGGTGCTGTCGACCTCGAATGCGCCGCGTGATGTGCTCACCTGCTACGAGCTGCAGGCCAATGCCTACATCTGCAAGCCCATCGACCTGGACGAATTCATCGAGCTGGTGGAGTCCATCCGGGCGTTCTGGATGCGCTTCGCCGAATTTCCGCCCAAGGCCTGAGGATGGAGCGACTGCTGCTGGCCCTGGCCGCCTTCTATGGGCTGAGTGGCGTGGCGATGGGGGCCTTTGCGGCGCACGCGCTCAAGGGCCGGCTGGATGACTACGCCCTGGGCATCATGCAGACGGCCACCCAGTACCAGCTCGTCCACGCGGTGGCCATGCTTGCCGTGTTGCCCATGCTCGCCGGATCGGCGGCGCTGCCGCGCTGGGCGCTGGTCGCCTTCGCCCTGGGTGTGCTGCTGTTCAGCGGCAGCCTTTACGCCCTGGCCCTGAGCGGGGTGCGCGCCCTGGGGGCGATCACCCCGCTGGGTGGCCTGCTGCTGCTCATCGGCTGGGGCCTGCTGATCGCCCACGCGCTGCGCGACACGCCGGCATAGCGGGCCGAAGGGGCGCCCTGAGGCCCCGCTGCGAGCCTAATGCTGCGGCTTCTGGCCGGCCAGATACAGCCAGGTGCTGAGCACCGTATCCGGATTCAGCGAGACGCTTTCGATGCCCTCATCTAGCAGCCATTGCGCCAGGTCGGGGTGGTCCGAGGGGCCCTGGCCGCAGATGCCGACATATTTGCCGGCCTTGCGACAGGCCGAGATCGCCATGTGCAGCAGGGCCTTTACCGCGTCATTGCGCTCATCGAACATTTCCGCGATCAGTCCCGAATCCCGGTCCAGGCCCAGGGCCAGCTGGGTCATGTCATTGGAGCCGATCGAGAATCCGTCAAAATGTTCCAGGAACTGCTCGGCCAGCAGGGCATTGGAGGGCAGCTCGCACATCATCTGTACCTTGAGCTCGTCCTTGCCGCGCTCCAGCCCGAATGCGCGCAGCTGCTCGATCACCCGGCGGGCTTCATCCACGGTCCGCACGAAGGGCACCATGATCTGGACGTTGCGCAGGCCCATGCTCTCGCGGACGTAACGCACCGCACGGCATTCCAGCTCGAAGCAGTCCTTGAAGCCGGCGTCCACGTAGCGCGATGCGCCACGGAATCCGAGCATGGGGTTTTCTTCGTGAGGTTCGTACTGACGGCCACCGATCAGATTGGCGTACTCGTTGGACTTGAAGTCGGACAGACGCACGATCACCGGCTGGGGCGCGAAGGCCGCCGCGATCGAGGCGATGCCCTCGGCCAGGCGCATCACGTAGAAATCCACCGGATCCTTGTACGGCGCGGCCAGCTGACGAATGGTGGATTGCAGTTCCGGGCTCTGTCGATCGAATTCGAGCAGGGCCTGCGGGTGCACGCCGATCATCCGATTGATGATGAATTCCAGGCGGGCGAGGCCAACGCCGGCGTTGGGGATGCTGGCGAAGTCGAAGGCCCGGTCCGGGTTGCCGACATTCATCATGATCTTCAGCGGGACCGGAGGCATGTCGCCAAGGTTGACTTCGTCCACCTCGAAGGCGATGTTGCCGTCATAGACATAGCCGGTGTCCCCTTCGGCGCAGGACACGGTGACTTCATCACCGTCACGCAGGGCGCTGGTGGCGTCGCCACAGCCCACCACCGCGGGAATCCCGAGTTCGCGAGCGATGATGGCGGCATGGCAGGTCCGTCCGCCGCGATTGGTGACGATGGCGGCGCAGCGCTTCATCACCGGCTCCCAGTCCGGATCGGTCATATCGGTGACCAGCACGTCACCGGCCTGGACCCGCGACATCTCGTTCAGCTCGCGGACATTGCGCACCGTACCGGCGCCAATCTTCTGACCGATCGCGCGGCCCTCGCTGAGGATCGCGCCGCGGCGGGACAGGCGGTAACGCTGCAGGGTGCCGGAACCGGCCCGGCTCTTCACCGTCTCCGGGCGGGCCTGCAGGATGTACAGCTTGCCGTCATTGCCGTCCTTGCCCCATTCGATGTCCATCGGGCGGCCGTAATGCTCCTCGATGATCAGCGCCTGGCGCGCCAGATCCTCGGCTTCCGCATCACTCAGGCTGAGGATGCAGCGCTTGTCGTCCGGTACCTCGATGAATTCCACCGTCTTGCCCAGACTGCGGTCGCTGGTATAGACCATCTGCGAGGCCTTGGCGCCGACATTGCGGCGCAGCACCGCGGGGCGGCCAGCCTTCAGGTTCGGCTTGTAGACGTAGAACTCGTCCGGATTGACCGCGCCCTGAACCACACCCTCACCCAGGCCGAAGGCGGAGGTGATGAAGACCACCTGGTCGAAGCCCGACTCGGTGTCGATGGTGAACATCACGCCGGAGGCGCCGATGTCGGAGCGCACCATGCGCTGGATGCCGGCGGACAGAGCCACCTGTTCATGGGCAAAGCCGTGGTGCACGCGGTAGGAGATGGCCCGGTCGTTGTACAGCGAGGAGAACACTTCCTTGATCGCGTGCAGGATGTTGTCCAGGCCGCGCACGTTCAGGAAGGTTTCCTGCTGGCCGGCGAAGGAGGCCTCGGGCAGGTCTTCGGCGGTGGCCGAGGAGCGCACCGCGAAGCTGAGATCACCGCCCTCGTCCAGTTGCGCGAAAGCCTCGCGGATATCGGCATTCAGGCGGGCAGGGAAGGGCTGATCCATGACCCACTGGCGAATCTTCTTGCCGGTGGCGGCCAGCGCCACCACATCATCGGGATCCAGCGCGTCGAGTTCCTGCTGGATGCGGCCGGCCAGTCCTTCGTGGGCCAGAAATTCCCGGTAGGCCTCCGCCGTGGTGGCGAAGCCGTCCGGCACGCTCACGCCGGCCGAGGAGAGATTGGAAATCATCTCGCCCAAAGAGGCGTTCTTGCCACCCACCCGCTCGACATCACCCATGCCGAGACCGCTGAACCAGACTACGTACTTGTTATCCACGAGGTACCTCTAGATGATGGTGTGTGGCGCCAATCAACGAATTCGGAAACCATCAGCGATGCCAAAAATACGCCGGGTGTACTTCCTGTCCGACCGCACGGGCATCACTGCCGAGACTCTGGGCAACAGCCTGCTCTCGCAATTCGACGAGATCGATTTCCAGCGCACGACCCTTCCCTTTATCAATTCACCGGACAAGGCCAGGGCGACGGTGGAAGCCATCAACCTGGCCGCGCGCGACGGCGAGCCTGCCATTATATTCAGTACCACGGTGAACCGGGAAATCCGCGAGATGCTGCGCGAGGCCCGGGGACTGTTCCTGGACCCTTTCGACAGCTATCTCCCGGAACTGGAACGCAATCTGCAGGAAAAATCGCAGCATGTGGAAGGCCGCGCCCACGGCATGCCGGACAAGCGACGGTACGAATCGCGCATCGACGCGATGAATTTCAGCATGCACCATGACGACGGGCAGACGCGCAAGGGTCTGGAACAGGCGGATATCGTGGTGCTGGGCCCGTCGCGCTGCGGCAAGACGCCGGTCTGCCTGTACATGGCGCTGCAGCATGGCCTGTTCTGCGCGAACTATCCGCTCACGGAAGATGACATGGAAAATGGCCGCCTGCCGGAGCATCTGCAGCCGCACCGGCGCAAGCTGTTCGGCCTGGTTCTGGATCCCGACCGCCTGCAGCAGATCCGCGAAGAGCGTCGCCCGGGCAGTCGCTATGCCTCGCTGCAGCAATGCATGTACGAATTGAGCCAGGCCGAGCGCCTGTATCGCCGATATGCGGTACCGTTCATCAATTCCACCGCGATGTCCATCGAGGAGATCGCGACCCTGATCATGCAGGAGAAGGGCCTGCGCCGGCAGACCTTCTGAGACGCGAAAGCAAGGGGTAACAGTTGCGCAAAACGATGCCTGAGTCCGCCACCCTCGACTGGGAGGCCCTGAGCCGTGGCCGATCCTTCGCGGGTCTGGTGGACCTGTGGGAAAGCAATTTCCGGCGCCTGCAGCGGCTGCTGCCGCAGCTGGATCTGAGCGCGGACAGCGCGCGCTCGCTCAGCCACACGGATGCGCCGCTGTATCTCGAGATTCTGGAGCGCAATCCCTACACCCTGACCCTGATGCTGACCTATCGACTGGCCGGGCACGGCGACACGCCGCGACTGCGGGTCAGAATCTACCGGGATGCCCGGGTGGCTCAGGCCATGGACGCCGAGCCGGCTGGCCCGGGCGAGAACCTGCAGCGCCAGTGGGAGCGCAATCTGTTGCTGAACAAGTGGCTGGACTACTGCCTCAGCCATGGCCACGGTTTCGCCCTGGCCACCTGATGCCACGCCGGCCCGGGCATGCGCCCCGGCGGCTCAGGCGGCGTAGCCGTCCACGATCGCCAGCAGTTCGGCGGTCTTCTCCTGCATCAGCGCCTGATCGGCCCGGCTTTCCACATTGAGCCGGATGACCGGTTCGGTATTGCTCATGCGCAGATTGAAGCGCCAGTTGTCGAACTCCAGGCTCAGCCCATCCAGCCGGCTGCGCGCGGAGGCCTGTGGCCCGTAGCGCGCTTCGATGGCATCGAGACAGGCCGCCGGATCGGACACCTTGCGGTTGATCTCGCCGCTGGAGGGATAGCGCGCGATGCGTTGCGCGACCAGGGACGACAGACGCGCATCCCGCTGGCTCATCAGCTGGGCCACCTTCAGCCAGGGAATATTGCCGTTGTCACAGTAGGCGAAGTCGCGGAAATAGTGATGTGCGCTCATCTCGCCGCCATAGATGGCGTCGATCTCGCGCATGCGCTGCTTGATGAAGGCGTGGCCGGTGCGTGATTCCACCGCCTCGCCACCGCCATCGCGCACGATGTCGATGGTGTTCCAGGTCAGGCGTACGTCGTGGATGATCTTCGAGCCCGGGCTGGTGGCCAGGAAGGCCTCGGCCAGCAGGCCGACAATGTAGTAGCCCTCGATGAAGTCACCGTTCTCGTCGAACAGGAAGCAGCGATCGAAATCGCCGTCCCAGGCGACCCCGAAGTCGGCCCCGTGCTCCCGCACCGCATCGGCGGTGGCCGGCCGGTTCTCGGGCAGCAGCGGATTGGGGATGCCGTTCGGAAAGTTGCCATCCGGCTCGTGATGGATGCGGATGAATTCGAAGGGCAGATGCGGGGCCAGCGCATCGATGATGGCTCCTGCCGGGCCATTGCCGGCGTTGACCACGATGCGGAAAGGCTTGAGCTGATCGCGCAGGGGCAGGTAGTCGAGCAGGTGGCGCACGTAGTCGGCGCGGTGGTCCAGCGGCTTGAGGATCGGCGCATCATCCGGGCAGCGGCTGCTGTCGGCGGCGACCAGGGCCTCGATATCGGCCAGGCCGGTGTCGGCGCCGATGGGACGGGACTGTTCCCGCACCAGCTTCATGCCGTTGTAGTCCATCGGATTGTGGCTGGCGGTGGTCATGATCCCGCCGTCCATCTGGTAATGGAAGGTCGCGAAGTACACTTCCTCGGTACCGCACAGACCGATGTCATGGACCTCCACGCCCTCGGCCATCAAGCCCAGGGCGATGGCATCACTCAGTTCCTTGCTGGTCAGGCGCACATCCTGGCCGAGTACGACCCGGCCCGGCCGGATTGTCTGCGCGTAGGCCTTGCCGATGCGATAGGCCACGTCGGCATTGATCTCCTCGCCCAGGCGCCCCCGGATGTCATAGGCCTTGAAGGCCGGCAGTTTGTTCACGATTCTTCCCTCGTTCCCGGTGGCTGGTTGAGTTCGTACTTGCGGATCAGGCTGCGCAATTGGTCATACGTTAGACCAAGCGACTGCGCGGTGCGACGTTGATGATGCTGATGATCCGCCAGGGCCCGGCGCAACAGGCGGACCTCCTGCGCCTCGATGTGCCCGCGGAAGTCGTAGGGATAGGCGGGAACCGCAGCGGACGCCGCGGCCTGCCCGGTCGCGGGCGGCCGGGGCCGGAAGGGTGACTGGAAGGGGTCGAAGACCAGCTCGCGGATCGGCCGGATGCCGCCCTCGTGGCGATACACGGCGCGCTCCACCACATTGCGCAACTCACGCACATTGCCGGGCCAGTCATGCTGTCGCAGGGCCGCTTCAGCCTCCCCGCTGAATCCCCCGAAGGCCTCCCGTTCCATTTCCTGGGTCATGCCGGTGGCGAAGTGCTCGGCCAGCAGCAGGATGTCCTCCGGTCGCGCGCGCAAGGGGGGCAGGGTGATCACATCGAAGCTCAGCCGGTCCAGCAGATCGCCCCGGAACTTGCCGGCCGCCACGGCCCGGGGCAGATCGATGTTGGTGGCGCCGATCACCCGGACCGAGACGCGCAGCGTCTGGCTGGAGCCCAGGGGCTCGAACTCGCCGTATTCGATCAGGCGCAGCAGCTTTTCCTGCAGGCGCGCCGACATGGTCGCCAGTTCGTCCAGGAAGATGCTGCCGCCGTCGGCCACCTCGAAGCGGCCCTGGCGGGCCCGGGTCGCGCCGGTGAATGCGCCGGCCACATGGCCGAACAGCTCGGCATCGAGCAGTTCATCGCTCAGCGCGGCGCAATTCAGCTTCACGAAGGGGCCATCCCAGCGGGAGGAGAGATAGTGCACCCGCGCCGCGAACAGTTCCTTGCCGGTGCCGCGCTCGCCGATGATCAGCGCGGGCTTGTCCAGCGGAGCCAGCCGGGAAGCCGCCTCCACGGCTTCGAGGAAGGCTTCGGACTCACCCAGCAGCGGTGGTGGCTTCAGATGCATGGGTGAAAATTACCAAGCTTTGGTCACTTTCACCACTTCCAAACTTTCCATTGCCGAAAAAGAAATCGGTAAACCTCATGAAAACAGTCACTTGCGAGAGATTGCCAATCTGGCACGGGAATTGATTTATGGATATTGCCAATCAGTCCACAGCAGGAGCGGGCAATGTACAAGAAGACAATGATCATGATGTGCGGCATCGCGATGATCAGCGCGGGCGCCGCCGGCGCTGCCGACGATGCGCAGGAGCGGGATCGCATGCAGCAGGAACTGACCGCCAGCATCAGCGCTTCCGGCCTGCAGGCCCTGCTGGACATCCGCCAGACTCTGGAAGCCCAGCTGCCGCATGACGTGGGTCAGGCGCTGGCGGCCGAGATGGCGCGGGGCCTGCCCTTGAAACCGCAGCTCGAACGGTTGCGCGTCGCCTATGATGCGCGTCCGTCCGCCGACCGAATCTGAGAACCTGAAGGAGTCAATCATGGGTGTGTATTCGCGCCTTTCGGACATCGTCAATTCCAATCTTCATGCCCTGCTGGACAAGGCCGAAGACCCGGCAAAACTGATCCGTCTCATCATCCAGGAAATGGAGGACACGCTGGTCGAGGTGCGCTCCACCTCGGTGAAGACCATTGCCCGGCGCAAGGAGATCGAACGCGAGCTGCGTCAGCTGGCCTCGGGCATTGCCGAATGGGAGGCCAAGGCGGAACTGGCGATCAGTCGCGATCGCGAGGATCTGGCGCGCGGCGCCCTGATGTACAAGGGCCAGCTGATGGAAAAGCAGGAATTGCTGAAAGAGGAGCTGGAACTGGTCGCGGATCAGCTGAACAAGCTGGACGGCGATGTACGCCAGCTCAACGCCAAGCTGAAGGACGCCAAGGCCCGCCAGCGCAGCCTGGTGATGCGCAAGGACAATGCCGGAACCCGGCTCAAGGCCAAGCAGCAACTTGACGAATCCCGGCTGGATGAGGCCAAGTTACGCTTCGAGACCTTCGAGAAGCGCATCGAGGGCCTGGAAGCCCAGGTCGAGGCGCATGAACTGGGCGGCGGCGATGACCTGGATCAGGCCTTCGCCGAGCTGCAGGCCAGCGATCAGGTCGAGGCCGAACTCGCGCAGCTGCGCGACAAGGTCAAGGGCAAGCAGAATTCACAGAACACAGATTGATCGGGAATGACGGGGTTTGGGGATGAATTTGACCGAGCTGCTTTTCGTCCCGCTGGTCCTGTTTTTCGTCATCGTGATGCCGCTGTGGATCATCTTCCACTACATCACCTTGTGGAAGCGGGAACGGCGGCAGCAACACGCGCAGAAGAGCAGCCATGCCGACCTGCAGGAGCTGGCGGAGAAGCTGGAGGACCGGCTGGACGCCATTGAAAGCATCCTGGATACCGATGCACCCGAGTGGAGAAAACATTCATGAAGCGCCTGCGTCATCTGTCTGAACTCTATCGCCTGCCGGACGACGGCATCATCTGCGGCGTCTGCGCGGGTCTGGCGGCCTACTACGGCTGGCGCGTGCGCACCGTGCGCTTTCTCGTCTTCCTGATGGCCCTGCTGGTCACCTGGCCGGTCGTGCTGGGCTATCTGGCCGCCTGCTTCCTGCTGCCGTCGCTGGATGAGGAGCAGGAGGCACCGACAGCGCCGAGGGCGCGTGCGGCACAGCCGGAGGCCGGGACCACCAAACCGCCCTACAGCGGCCCGCTGCGCGAACGCTACGAAAAGATCGAAAGCCGGATGCGCCGGGTCGAGGCCTATCTGCATGGCCACGAGTATCAGCTGCGCACC
Source organism: Oceanococcus sp. (assembly GCA_041625325.1). GTDB lineage: Bacteria > Pseudomonadota > Gammaproteobacteria > Nevskiales > Oceanococcaceae > Oceanococcus. Next base: position 14,698 of record JBFJTN010000013.1, read on the forward strand.
GCCTTTCGCGATCTGGAGCGCGGATGAGTGATCTGGCACCGCGCCCGGTCGCCGATACGGCGGTGTCGGAACAGATCTACAAGATCTTCCCGAATGATCTGAACTCGCAGGGCAATGTCTTCGGCGGCCTGATCATGGCCCAGATGGACCGACTGGCCGTGGTCGTGGCCGAGCGGCACAGCCGCCGCCTGTGCGTCACCGTCGGCGTGGATGCGGTGCACTTCATCGCGCCCGCGACCAACGCCGATACCCTGGTGCTGCACGCGGCCTGCAACCGGGCCTGGAACAGCTCCATGGAAATCGGCGTCCGGGTCGAGGCGGAGATCTCGCACACCGGCGTCCGGCGTCACATCCTGTCCGCCTATCTGACCTTCATCGCGCTGAATGACGAGGGTCGTCCCTGTCCGGTGCCGCCGATCCTGGCGCAATCGCGCAGCGAGAAACTGCGCTACGACGCCGCCGAATTGCGCCGGGCACAGCGCCTGGAAACCGCCCGTGATCTGAAGCGGCTGGAAGGGGAACAACCCGCTTGAGGACCCGTCCCGGACGGCATCTGCCGTCGCCAGGCTGAAATGCTCGATACCCTGAGCTGGCCGCTGCTGTCGGTCTTTGTCCCGACATTCTTCCTGACCTCGGTCTCGCCCGGCCTGTGCATGACGCTGGCGCTGTCGCTCGGCATGAGCCTGGGCGTGCGGGGCAGCCTGTGGATGATGGCCGGCGAGCTGCTGGGCGTCGCGCTGGTCTCGGTGTCCGCCGTGCTGGGGGTGGCCGCCATCATGCTGACCTGGCCAGGCCTGTTCACCGCCTTCAAGCTGGCCGGCGGCTGCTACCTGATCTGGCTGGGCTGGCGCAGCTGGCGGGCCCCGCCGCAGCTGGAGCTGACCGCGGCCGGTGGCCTGCCCCGCACACGCGGCGGCCTGGCTGCCCAGGGCTTCATCACCGCGGCGGCCAACCCCAAAGGCTGGGCCTTCTGCATCGCCCTGCTGCCACCCTTCATCGACCCGGCGCGCGCCCTGTGGCCGCAGCTGACGGTTCTGGTGGGCCTGATCCTGCTGATCGAACTTGTCTGCCTGCTGCTCTACGCCCGGGGCGGCAGCGCCCTGCGCGGCTGGTTGACGCGCAGTGGCCACCTGCGCATGCTCAACCGGGTGACAGGGGCCCTGCTGCTGGCCGTGGGAGTCTGGCTGGCGCTGGCCTAGGGGCCGGGAGGAAAGGCTTTGCCCGGTGGCGCGGTCCCTTACCGCAACTCCAACGACAAGAGAGCCTGATGAACTTCAAGCGCCTGGCGGTGCTGCTGGCCCTGGCAGCCCTGATCATCGCCTTTTTCGCCTTCGACCTGGGCCAGTACTTCAGCCTCGACTACTTCAAGTCACAGCAGGCCGCCTTCGACGCGCAGTACGCGAGGGCACCGCTGCAAACCGCGCTGATCTACCTGCTGATCTACATCCTGGTGACCGCCCTGTCATTGCCCGGCGCCGCCATCATGACGCTGGCGGGCGGCGCCCTGTTCGGCCTTGGCGTCGGTCTGCTGCTGGTGTCTTTCGCCTCCACCATTGGCGCCACTCTGGCCTTCGTGGTCTCGCGCTTCCTGCTGCGGGACATGGTACAGGGGCGCTTCGGACGTCATCTGGCGGCAATCAACCGCGGGGTGGAGAAGGAAGGCGCCTTCTATCTGTTCGCCCTGCGGCTGGTGCCGGTGTTTCCCTTCTTCATGATCAACCTGCTGATGGGGCTGACCCCGATGCGGGTGCTGACGTTTTTCTTTGTCAGCCAGGTCGGTATGCTCCCGGGCACGCTGGTCTACGTGAATGCCGGCACCCAGCTGGGACAGATCGAGAGCCTGGCAGGGCTGCTGTCGCCCGCGCTGATCGGCTCATTCGTGCTGCTGGGGGTGTTTCCATTGATTGCCAAGAAGATTCTGGCCGGCGTCCAGGCGCAGAAGGTCTACCGCGGGCACCGCAAGCCGCGCCAGTTTGACCGCAACCTCATCGTGATCGGGGCGGGATCCGCCGGCCTCGTGACCTCCTATATCGCTGCTGCGGTCAAGGCCAAGGTCACCCTCATCGAGCGTCACAAGATGGGCGGGGACTGCCTGAATACCGGCTGCGTACCCTCCAAGGCCCTGATCAAGAGCGCCAAGACCGTGCACCTGCAGCACCGGGCGCAGGAACTGGGACTCAAGAAGATCACGGTGGACTTCGAGTTCGCCGACGTGATGGAGCGGGTGCAACGGGTCATCCGGGCCATCGAACCGCACGATTCGGTGGAGCGCTACACCGAACTGGGAGTGGAATGCATCCAGGGTGAGGCCCGTCTGGTCTCGCCCTGGGAGGTCGAGGTGAACGGGCAACGCCTGTCCGCTGCCAAGATCGTGATTGCCACCGGCGCGCGCCCCTTCGTACCCCCGATCGAGGGTCTCGAGGAGGCCGGATACCTGACTTCCGACAGTCTCTGGGAGCTGCGCGAACAGCCCCGACGGCTCATCGTGCTGGGCGGCGGGCCCATCGGATCGGAACTGACCCAGGCTTTCGCGCGCCTGGGCAGCCAGGTCACCCAGGTGGAGATGCTGCCACGGCTGCTGCCGCGCGAGGACCCGGAAGTCTCCGAGATGCTGCGCGAGAAGTTCACCGCGGAAGGCATTGATGTCCGCCTGGAAACCCGGGCCAAAGCGGTGCGGGTGGTGAATGGCGAGAAGCGGCTGGTCTGCGAAGCCGATGGCGCGGAACTGGAGATTCCCTTCGACCAGATCCTGGTCGCGGTCGGGCGCATCGCCAATACCAGCGGCTTCGGCCTGGAGGAACTGGGTGTGACGGTGGACCGTACGGTCCAGACCAACGAATTCCTGCAGACCAACTTCCCCAATATTTTCGCCTGCGGCGATGTCGCCGGGCCCTATCAGTTCACCCATACGGCCGCCCATCAGGCCTGGTACGCAGCGGTCAATGCCCTGTTCGGTGATTTCAAGAAGTTCAAGGTCGACTACTCGGTCATTCCCTGGGCCACCTTCACCGATCCGGAGGTGGCGCGAGTCGGCCTCAACGAACAGGAGGCGAAAGAGCAGGGCGTGCCGCACGAGGTGACCGTTTACGGCATCGATGACCTGGATCGCGCGATCGCCGATGAAGATGCCCACGGCATGGTCAAGGTGCTCACCGAGCCGGGCAAGGACCGCATACTCGGCGTCACCATCGTCGGCGAACACGCCGGCGATCTGATCGCCGAATATATCCAGGCCATGAAATACGGCCTGGGCATGAACAAGATCCTCGGCACCATCCACATCTACCCGACCCTGGCGGAGGCGAACAAGTTCGCCGCCGGCGAGTGGAAACGGGCCCATGCACCGGAAGGCCTGCTGGCCTGGGTGGAGCGCTTCCACAGCTGGCGCAGGAGCTGACAGCGGAACGTCGGCACGCCGAGCGGGAAGGAGTATGCTGATGCACGGGCGGTGAACGCCCGGGTTCAGGAGTGCCGCCATGAGCGACTTTTTCGACAGTTTCGGCCTGACCGAAGACGAGGAGCTGGCTCGCATCCACGATGCCGGCCCGGAAGGCCTGCGTCAGCGCGAGATCTCGCCGAAATTCTTCGCGCATCTGCTGCAACACGATTTCATCGTGAAGTACGGGCCGGAGCATTACACGGTTTCACGTCGCGGGCTGATTCGCCTGGAGCGCATGCACCTGCTGAACTTCTGAGCCTGGCCGGCGCGAGCCGGTACAATAGCCCGTCCATTTGCCCCGGTAACACCCCGCATGAGCACCCTTGTCCTGCTGCGCCATGGCCAGAGCCAGTGGAATCTGGAAAATCGATTCACCGGCTGGGTGGACGTGGACCTGACCGAGCAGGGGCGCGCCGAGGCCGCCGCCGCCGGCCGCCTGATGCGCGAATCCGGCCTGCACTTCGATCTGGCCTGCACCTCGGTGCTCAAGCGCGCGATCCGGACCCTGTGGATCGCGCTCGACGAAATGGACGCCATGTGGCTGCCGGTGCAGCGCAGCTGGCGCCTGAACGAACGCCACTACGGCGGCTTGCAGGGCCTGAACAAGGCGGAAACCGCGGCGAAACACGGCGAGGACCAGGTCAAGATCTGGCGCCGTTCCTACGATGTGCCGCCACCGATGATGGCCGCCGATGATCCCGGCCACCCGCTGCAGGACCCGCGCTACGCCGACCTCGACCCCCGCGTGCTGCCCGGCACCGAATCGCTCAAGCTCACCCTGGATCGCGTCCTGCCGTACTGGTTCGACAGCATCGCCCCGCAGCTCAAGGCCGGACGCAACGTGCTGGTGGTGGCCCATGGCAACAGCCTGCGGGCGCTCTACAAGTATCTGAATCAGGTGTCCGAGAGCGACATCCTGGAAGTGAACATTCCCACCGGCATGCCGCTGCGCATCGAGCTGGACGAGCAGCTGAGCGTGCGCTCCTGCGACTACATGGGTGATGCCGAAGCGGTGGCCAGGGCGGCCGCGGCGGTGGCGAACCAGGGCAAAGCCTGATCCGGGCGGCGGCTGGCATTGCGCCGGCCGCCGCCGCACAATCGGTAGCCGGCTTGCAGGCGGAGAAGGGCATGGATATCGCGTTTGTCGGTATCGGCGTGATGGGCGGACCGATGGCGGCCCATCTGCAGCGGCAGGGCTATCGCCTGCGTGTGTATAACCGGAGCCCGGACAAGGCCCTGGCCTGGCAGCGCCGGTATGGCGGCGAAGCCTGTGCCAGCGTGGCCGAAGCGGCGGGCGCCGCAGCGGTGCTGGTGACCTGCGTGGGCCAGGACGAGGATCTGCGCGAGGTCTGTCTGGGCGAGTTCGGGGCCTATGCCCATCTGGCCCCCGATGCCTTGCACATCGATCACACGACGACTTCGGCGAGCCTGGCCCGGGAGTTGTCGGTGCAGGCCGGCCGCCGTGGGCTGGCCTTCGTCGATGCGCCGGTATCAGGCGGACAGAGTGGCGCGGAGCAGGGCAGCCTGACCATCATGTGCGGTGGCGAGGAGGCCGCTGTCGTCCGCGCGGCGGCGATATTTCACGCCTATGCCGCCCGGCATGGGCACATCGGACCCTCCGGCAGCGGCCAGCTGGCCAAGATGGTCAATCAGATCTGCGTGGGTGGCCTGATCCAGGCGCTGGCCGAAGGCCTGGCCTTCGGTGAACGGGCCGGCCTGGACATGAGCCGGGTGCTGGATGTCATGGAGCAGGGCGCGGCGAGCTCCTGGCAGATGCAGCAGCGCGGCCGCACCATGCTGCGTCGCGAATTCGATTTCGGTTTCGCCGTGGACTGGATGCGCAAGGACCTGGGCTACCTGCTGGCCGAAGCCCGGCGCCTGGGTCTGGACCTGCCGGTCACCCGGCAGGTCAGCGCGGCCTATGATGCGATCAGTGCGGCGGGCGGCGGTCGCTGGGATACCTCGTCCCTGATCACGGCGCTGGACGAGGCGGGCCGGACCTGATCAGCTGCGCGCGAGTCTGCCGTCGGCATCGGTTTCCCGCAGGCGTCCGCTGGCCGCGAGTTCGGCCCGGATTTCCTGCTGCAGCTCCGCCTTGACGCCGAAATGGAAGAACACGTCGGCAATCACGAACAGCGGCGCCGAAATGAAGCTCTGGTAGATGTTCTCGAAGAAGGCCGGCCGGTTGCGCTCGAAGTGGATGTGGCCCCAGATCTGCGCGGTCCAGCCGACGATCTGGCCGGCGAGGAAGACCAGCATCCCGGTCATCAGGCCCATCTGCGCGACCTGCCAGGCCGCCACCAGAAGGGCGCCGTAGAGCAGGGTCGCCACGCTGCCGAACAGCAGGTCCGTACGCAGGTAGTACTGCACGCTGTACAGGTACAGCAGCACCGCCGCCGTGACCGGCAGGCCAGCGAGCTCGAACAGGCCCAGCCAGTGCAGCGGGATGAAGGCGGTGAAAGTGATCAGCGGCACCCCGGCCACGTGGATCCAGATGTTGGCGTGATCCTGGTGATAGGCGGTGTAGAAGGCCATCTGCTTGCTGAAGCTGCTCATGTCGCGTGTCTCCGTGCGGCGGAATTCGATCTGTGACCACGATAAGCACGGACCGCTGGTTCGACAATCGTGAAATCAGGGGTGGCTGTCGTAATTTTTACGACAAGGCCGCGGGGCCCACGCGCCCGCACGGAAATTTGACCGGCGCTTCGCTATCCTGCACGGAACCCAGAGCTGATTCCGGCGAACATGAAAAAAGCATACGAAAACAGAGAGTTTCTACATAGCGAGCCGGCTCGTCCGCTGCGCATCCTGGCTGAATACCTGGAGCCGCGCAGCCGCATGAAGCGCCACGGCATCCGCCGCGCGATCACCTTCTGGGGCTCGGCCAGAATCCGTCAGGGGCAGGACGGCATAGGCGACGGACGGGATTATTTCACCCAGGCCGGCGACCTCGGCCGCCTGCTGGCCCAGTGGACCATGGACGAGCATCCGATGGGGCGACGCTATCACATACTCACCGGCGGGGGACCGGGCATCATGGAAGCGGCGCAGGCCGGGGCCGCCACGGTCAATCGCATGCTCAATGTGGGCTTCAACATCGCCTTGCCCTTCGAGCAGAAAAGCAATCCCTACATCCCCGAGCAACAGGTGTTCGAGTTCCAGTACTTCTTCATGCGCAAGTTCTGGTTCCTCAATCTGGCCCGGGCGCTGGTGGTCTTTCCCGGCGGCTACGGCACCCTGGACGAACTGTTCGAGGTGCTGACCCTGATCCAGACCCGCAAGGCCTCGCGGCGTCCCGTGATCCTGTTCGGCGAATCCTACTGGCAGGAAGTGATCAATCTGCCGGCGCTGGCCCGGCAGGGGCTGATCGATGAGAGCGATCTGGCCCTGGTGGAACACGTGGACAGCGTGGATCAGGCCTTCGACAGTCTGGTGGACACCCTACAGGCCTGAACCAGCGCCCTTTCGCGCCGCGCACGACTGCCGCCCCTCAGGCCCGCGCGCCGGCCTCCGTGGCGATAGCCATGGCCAGTTCCAGCGCCTGTTCCCCGTTGAGGCGGGGGTCGACGGTGGACTGATAGCGACGCTTGAGGTCTTCGGCGCTGAGTGAGCGGGCGCCGCCGGTGCATTCGGTGACATCCTCGCCGGTCAGTTCCAGGTGCACCCCTCCCAGGCGGCTGCCGCAGGCGCGATGGACCCGGAATGCCGCCAGCAACTCCTCCAGGATGGCGCTGAAGTCGCGGGTCTTGATGCCGTCCGCAGTGCTGTGCGTGTTGCCGTGCATCGGATCACACAACCAGAGCACCGGCTGTCCGCTGCGCCGCACGGTCTCGATCAGGTCAGGCAGGCCCTGCTCCAGGCGGCCGGCGCCAAAGCGATGGATCAGCAGCAGGCGGCCCGGCTGACGCTCCGGATTCAGCGCTTCCAGCAATTCCTGCAACCATTCGGGACTCATCCCGGGACCCAGCTTGATGCCCACCGGATTGGCGATGCCGCGGCAATACTCGACATGGGCATGATCGGGCTGCGCCGTGCGCATGCCGATCCAGGGCAGGTGACAGCCCAGATTGTAGTAGGCGCCGTCGCGGTCCTGATGGGTCAGTGCCGCCTCGTAGGCCAGCAACAGGGCTTCGTGCGAGCTGTACAGGCGCACCCGATCCAGATGCTCCATGCGCTGGCCCGACAGGGTCTCGAAAAAACCCACCGCATTCTCGATCTCCGCGACCAGCTTTTCATAGGCGCCGACCTGGGCGGTGTGCTGCATCCAGGCCAGATCCCAGTTTTCCGGATGGTGCAGGTCGGCGAAGCCACCTTCGATCAGGGCGCGGACGTAATTCAGGCTGAGCGCGGAACAGGCGTGCGCCTGCAGCAGCCGGGCAGGCTGCGGCGCCCGGGCCTGAGCGGTGAACTCGGGCCCATTGACCAGATCGCCACGAAAGCTCGGCAACTCGAGCCCGTCACGGGTTTCGGTGTCGGCCGAACGCGGCTTGGCGTACTGTCCGGCAAAACGGCCGATGCGCAGCACCCGCTGTTTCAGACCATGGGTAAGCACCAGGCTCATCTGCAGCAGCACGCGGAGCCGGTTGGCGATGATCTCCGGCCGGCATTCGGCGAATGATTCCGCGCAATCACCACCCTGGAGCACGAAACAGTCGCCCTGCTGGGCGGCCGCCAGCTCGGCACGCAAACCCCGGATTTCGCCAGCCGTCACCAGCGGCGGTCGCTGGCGCAGCTCGTCCAGGGCGGCCTGCAGGCTGATCGGGTCGGGATAGCGCGGCTGCTGCAGGATCGGCGCGTCACGCCAGCTATCGGGGGTCCAGGCTGTCATCGGAGTCCGTCTGTCTCGGGAGCGGGATTATCCGCCATTGGACCCGCCGGCCCAAGCGGCAGGCGCAGCAGACGGGTCGGCAACTGCTCGGAAATCACCATCGCGGCGTTCCCATCAGGGCTGAAGCCGATGCCTTCGGCTTGCGGCAGTCCATGCCTTCCCAGCGGTCGTGGCGCCTGGTCCAGCACATCGGCCAGGCGCTGATCCGCCCGGCGTGGCCACCAGTAGGCTTCCAGGTAATTCAGCACCAGAATGCCGGCCCCGTCAGGCGCGATGTCCATGGCCGTTGGCGCGTAAGTGAGCGGACGCAGGCCACGCAGGCCCCAATCGGCGACCTCGCTCAGGACCCTGAGCTCGCGCTCGAAGCGGGCGACCAGGGCCGCTGCGCTCAGGGCTTCGCCTGCCGCCAGGCTGTACAGACGCGGCGGTCGATCCCGTTTGCTCAGCAGATAGATCCTTTCATCGACGGGGTCGAAGGCCACCGCCTCGCAGTCCCGCGGCCCGTCCGGGTAGCGCAGGGCCAGGCTGTGCACCAGCCGGACCGCGGCATCCCCGCCTTGCGGCTCTTCAATGAAGTGCAGCCGAACCTGCTCGCGGCGGCCGCGATTGTCTCCCACATCGGCCAGGACCAGCAGCGTCCGGCCCTGCCAGCGCATGGCCGCGATGTCCTCCCAATCGCGCAGCGGGGGCAGGGGCAGGGGCAAAGCTCGGCTGCGACCGCTGTCGGGCTCGACATGGAACAGCAGGGCGGCATGCCCGCTGTCGTTGTGGGCCCAGTACCCGCCCGGGCTGGCAGCCACCAGCCCGCTGGCCTCCTCGAGTGCTTCACCGGTCAGCTCCAGGGCGACTGCGGCAGGCTCCGCGGCGCGCAGCATCGGGCACACGAAGAGCAGCATGACGGACTGGGCGAGGCGCGGCAGCGATGGCATCATGAGCGCCAGTTAAGCAGCCGCCACGCAGCCGCACAATGGAAAGGGATCATCGGCATGTCCAACACTGAGCGGGCAGACCGTCCGGAACTGCCGGAGCGGCAGGCCATGCGGGAACTGCAACGCGGGCTGCAGCGGCTCAATCACAGCCTGGGCCGGGATGACCCCCTGCCGCGTCTGCGCTTCGATCTGCGCGGGCGCAGCGCAGGTCAGGCCCGGCTGCAGGAATGGAGCATCCGCCTGAATCCGACCCTGCTGCATCAGCACGGGGCCGAGTTCATCCGCGATACCGTGCCCCACGAGCTGGCCCACCTGATCGCCTTCGCGGAATTCGGCGGCCGCATCCGGCCGCATGGCCAGGAATGGCGCCATCTGATGCAGCTGCTGGGCCGGCCCGCCACGGTCTGCCATGACTACGCGGTGAAGCCGGCGCGACAGCTGCGCCGATTCGATTACCACTGCGCCTGTCGCCAGCATCAGCTCAGCAGCATCCGCCATCGGCGCTGTCAGCAGGGCATGCGCTACCTCTGCCGGCATTGTGGCGGCGAGCTGAGGGCAGGCCAGGGTGACGGGTCGCATGTCGCTTGCTAATGTGTTGGTGATGCACGGCGCGGCCACGCGCTCGGGAGACGCCTTGAAGATGCGCCAACTTGCCATCCTGCTGCTGGGTCTGAGCCTGGCCGGCTGCAGCACCATGAGCCGCATCGTCGAGGTGCCGCTCGGCTGGATCGGGCTGTCCGGCGAGGCCACCCCCGCAGATGCCGCCATCGATGCCGAGCGACTGCTGGCGCATACCCGCACCCTGGCTTCAGATACCTTCGAGGGCCGTCTGCCGGGCACTCGCGGCGAAGACATGACGGTGGCCTATCTGATCGAGCGTCTGCGCGCCATGGGTGTACAGGGCGGAATGCCGAACGGAAGCTATACCCAGAGCGTATCCCTGGTCGGGCTCACCGCCGCAGCGGATGTGGGCCTGGAGGTCGGGCAGCGCGCAATTCCCCTGCGTCTGCGCGACGACATCGTGATCAACACCGACCGGGTGGAAAAGATCGTGCGGGTGCGCAAGTCGCCCGTGGTCTTCGTGGGCTACGGCGTGCAGGCTCCCGAGTTCGGCTGGGACGACTACAAGGGGCTCGATGTTCGGGGCAAGACCCTGCTGATGCTGGTCAATGACCCGCCGGTGCCTGATCCCGCGCGGCCGGGCGAGCTCGACCCGACGGTTTTCAAGGGCCGGGCGATGACCTATTACGGACGCTGGAGCTACAAGTACGATATCGCTTCGAAGCTCGGCGCTGCCGCGGTCCTGGTCATCCACGAGACCGGCCCCGCCGGCTATCCCTGGGAGGTCCCGGCGCACGGCGCCGGCTCCGAGAGCTTCACCCTGGCCAGCGCCAACGGCAACAGCGACCGGGTGCCGGTGCAGGGCTGGATCCGGGACGCCAAGCTGCGCGAGATCCTGGCCGCGGCGGGGCAGGACTTCGATCAGCTCAAGCTGGCTGCCGCCAGCCGGGATTTCCGCCCGCTGAGCCTGCCGGCGCGGGCCAGCTTCCAGCTGCGCAACCGCATCCGCGAGGTGGAATCAGCCAATGTGGTCGGTCTGGTGCCGGGAACCACACAGCCGGACGAATACATCATCTTCACCGCCCACTGGGATCATCTGGGCCGGGACAGCAGCCTGAACGGGGACCAGATCTACAACGGCGCGGTGGACAATGCCGCCGGCGTGGCCGGCCTGCTGGAACTGGCCCGGCACTTTGCCGCCCGGCCCGCCGCGCGCAGCCTGCTGTTCCTGGCCGTCACCGCCGAGGAGCAGGGCTTGCTGGGGGCCCGGCACTACGCGCGCAACCCGCTCTATCCCCTGCCCAGGACCCTGGCCAATTTCAATATGGACGGACCCAATGTCTGGGGCCGCACGCGCGACGTGCCACTGACCGGCTACGGCCAGAGCGAGCTGGAGGATCTGCTGTTTCCGGCGGCCGCTGCACAGGGGCGCCGGGTGGTCCAGGAAACCGAGCCGGAGCGTGGCTATTACTATCGCTCCGACCACTTCGAATTCGCCAAGGTCGGGGTGCCCAGCCTGTTCCTCTCGCCGCTGGGCGGGGTCGAGTTCCTCGGCCCGAATGCGGCCGATGCCCTGGCGGCACGTAATGGCTATATCGCCCGGGACTACCATAAGCTCAGCGACGAGGTCACCGGGGACTGGGATCTGTCGGGCTTTGTCGAGGACCTGGAACTGCTCGCCGGCGTCGCGCGCCAGGTCGCCGAGGCGCCGCAGCCGCCGCGCTGGAAACCGGGCTCCGAATTCGCGCAAGTGCGCACATCACGCCATCCCTGATTCGCAAGGAGATAGAGGATGAAAGCTGTCGAACGCATGGAACTGCTCAAGGACACGGTTCAGCAAGCCATCGACAATGGCGCGACCAGTGTCGAGCAGGTCCACCAGTATATTGCTGCCCTGCCGCTGGAAACCCTGGAACGGCTTGGCTTCTTCGAGGATCACGTCAGCCGCCTCAAGGGCAAGCAGGCGGAAACCATCGGCATCGCCTACGACGCCGTGCGGACCATCAATCGACAGGTCGGCCAGATCTTCAGCGATATCTTCGGGCAGATCGAAGACGTGCAGATCATGGCCAAGAACATGGCCAAGCGCGGCCGCGGCAAGGTCGACTGACCCGGAATCCACCATCTCCGCGGCGGCCCGAACGGCCGACCGCTGCCGGCGAGCGGGCATGAAACTTCGCAATTCCAATCTGGACAAACTGCGCCGGCGCTCATTCGATGTGCTGATCATTGGCGGCGGCATCAATGGCGCAGTGTCCGCCGCGGCCCTGAGCGCCCGTGGCGCCTCGGTGGCGATGATCGACCGCGGCGATTTCGCCGGCGGCACCAGCCAGCATTCCTCCAATCTGGCCTGGGGCGGCATCAAGTACATGGAAACCTGGGAGTTTCCGCTGGTGCGTGCCCTGTGCATGAGCCGCAACCGGCTGATGCGCAATTTTCCGTCCAGCGTCGAGGAAGTGCGCTTCCTCACCACCATCGAAAAGGGCTTTCGCTGGCATCCGGTGATGCTGTACCTCGGCACCTGGCTGTACTGGCTGATGGGCAATGGCCACACCCGGATGCCGCGTTTGCTGGGTCGGGGCCGGATCGGGCAGGAGGAACCTCGGGTCGATACCCGCCATGCGGTGGGCGGTTTTGAATACTCCGACGCCTATCTGCACGACTGCGACGCCCGCTTCGTCTTCAATTTCGTGCGCTCGGCCCTGACCCGCGGATGCATTGCCGCCAACTACGTCAGTTCGCAGGGCGCCCGGCGCGATGTCGATGGCTGGCGGGTGCAGGCCCGGGACGAGGTCAGCGGCGAGGCCTTCGACATACGCGCACAGGTCCTGATCAATGCCGCCGGACCCTGGGTGGACGAACACAATGCGCTGAGCGGGCAGCAGACCGAGCATCATCATGTGCTGTCCAAGGGTATTCACCTGATCGTCGACCGGATCAGCAGCGCCCAGCGGGTGCTGACCTTCTTCGCCGACGACGGCCGCCTGTTCTTCGCCATCCCGATGGGCAACCGGACCTGCATCGGCACCACCGACACACCGGTGGACAGTCCGGATGTGCAGGTCACCGAGGCCGACCGGGACTTCGTGCTGAGCAATATCAACAAGCGGCTCAAGCTGGACCGGCCGCTGCGGCCGGAAGACGTCATCGCCACGCGTTGCGGGGTGCGCCCACTGGTGATCAAGGGGCGCAAGGCGGAGTTCGAGAACTTCCTTGATCTCTCGCGCAAGCATGCGGTGGACGTCAATCCGGCGGAGCGCCACATCAGCATCTTTGGCGGCAAGCTGACCGACTGCATCAACGTGGGCGAGGAGATCTGCGAGGAAGTCCGGCAGCTCGGCATCAGCCTCAGCCACCCGCAGTTCAAGTGGTATGGCGAGCCGGATGATGTGCGCGATGAGTACTATCACCAGGCCGAGCTAATGGGGCTGGACGACTACACCGCGCGGGAATCCAGCGAACCGCTGTCCCAGCGCCTGTGGCGACGTTATGGCCCGCAGGCCATCGGCCTGCTGGAAAATATCCGCGAGGATCGGGCCGAGGCCGAGGTGCTGATCAAGGGCACCGAATACATCCGTTGCGAACTGCGCCAGGCGGCGCGGCGGGAGATGATCGTCAAGCTGGACGACTTCCTGCGTCGTCGGTCCAAGATCGCCCTGGTCGAGCGCCCGGAAGTGATTCGTGAGGCGCCCGGGCTGATGGAGGCCTGCCAGATCCTGTTCGGCGACGCCGCCCAGGCGCGCATCGACGAGTACTTCGCCCCGGGCGGACCGGCCTGAGCAGCAGCCTCGCCAGGCTCACGATTTGAGCCTGGGCCGGCGTAGACTGGTCCGATGAACCCGCGCGAGGACAATTTCGACTGGTCGGGCTTTGACCCGGCCACCCGGGACTGGTTCGAGGCCACCCTTGGACAACCGACCCCGGCCCAGGCGCAGGCCTGGCCGCGCATCCGCCGGGGTGAGCACGTGCTGGTCGCCGCGCCCACCGGCTCCGGCAAGACCCTGGCCGCCTTTCTGGCCGCCATCGATGGTCTGGTGGGCGAGGGCAGCCGGCAGGCGCTGCCCGATGAAGCCCGGGTGCTGTACGTCAGCCCGCTCAAGGCCCTGTCCAACGACATCCGCAAGAATCTCGAGGCGCCGCTGAATGGCATCGCCGACGGCCTGCTGGAAAGCGGCCGGGCGCCGGTGAACCTGCGGGCCATGGTGCGCACCGGCGACACGCCGCAGCGTGAACGTGAGCAGATGCGACGCCAGCCACCCCACATCGTGGTGACCACGCCGGAGTCGCTGTTCATCCTGCTCGGTTCGGACTCCGGCCGGGCCATGCTGGCCACCGTGCGCAGCGTAATCATCGACGAGATCCATGCCCTGGCGGGCAATAAACGCGGCGCCCATCTGGCCCTGAGCCTGGCGCGACTGGAACAACTGGTGGATGGCCCGCTGCAGCGCATCGGCCTGTCCGCCACGCAGAAGCCGGTACAGGAGGTCGCCCGCTTTCTGTGCGGCGAGGCGCCCTGCGCCATCGTGGATGCCGGGCATGTGCGCGAGCGCGATCTGGCACTGGAGATTCCCGATTCGCCCCTCAGCGCGGTCATGGCGGGCGAGGTGTGGAGCGAACTGTATCGCCGTCTGGCCAATCTGGCCCGCGAACACAGCACGACCCTGGTTTTCGTGAATACCCGTCGGCTGGCCGAGCGGGCCACCCGGCATCTGGCGGAACAGCTGGGCGAGGAGGCCGTTGCCGCCCATCATGGCAGCCTGTCCAAGGAGCACCGGCTGGACGCCGAACAGCGGCTCAAGGCCGGCCAGTTGCAGGTGCTGGTGGCGACCGCCTCGATGGAACTGGGCATCGACATCGGCGATATCGATCTGGTCTGTCAGCTGGGCTCACCACGGGGGATCAGCGTGTTCCTGCAACGGGTGGGGCGCTCCGGTCACGCTGTCGGGGCGGTGCCCAAGGGCCGCCTGTTCCCGACCACCCTGGATGAGGCGGTGGAGTGTGCCGCCCTGCTGGGCGCGGTCCGGCGCGGCGAGCTGGACACGCTGAAACTGGCGGACCCGGCCCTGGATGTGCTGTCCCAGCAGCTTGTGGCCGAAGTGGCGGCGCGCGACTGGTCGCAGGACGCCCTGTTCAGCTGCGTGCGCAGTGCCTGGCCGTATCGCGCCCTGCAAACCGGGCAATTCGAAGCGGTGCTGCAGATGCTGGCCGAGGGCTACACCAGCCGGCGCGGGCGACGCGGAGCCTACCTGCACTGGGACCGGGTCAACCGGCAGCTGCGCGGGCGCCCGGGCGCGCGACTGGTGGCGCTGACCAATGCGGGCGTGATTCCGGACCAGTTCGACTACGACGTCATTCTGCTGCCTGATGGCTTCAGGATCGGCACCCTCAACGAGGACTTCGCCTTTGAAACCCTGCCGGGCGACATCTTCCAGCTGGGCAATCAGAGCTATCGGGTGATTCGCCCCGAAACGGGTCGCCTGCTGGTCGAGGATGCCCGCGGACAGCCGCCCACCGTGCCATTCTGGCTGGGCGAGGCGCCGGGGCGCAGCGACGAGCTGTCCGCCGCCGTGTCACGGCTGCGCAGCGCGGTGGGCGAGGCCGCGGAGCAGGGGGTGCCCGCCGCGATCGCCCTGCTTGGCGATGAGTATGGCCTGGACGAAGCGCTGGCCCGCCAGCTGGCCGAGTACCTGAGCGCCGGACAGCTGGCCCTGGGCGCCATGCCCAGCCATGACACCATCGTGCTGGAACGTTTCTTCGACGACACCGGCGACATGCATCTGGTGCTGCATTCCACCTGGGGCTCGCGGATCAACAAGGCCTGGGGTCTGGCCCTGCGCAAACGTTTCTGCCGCAAGTTCAATTTCGAGCTGCAGGCCGCCGCTCTGGAGGACAGCATCGTCCTGTCGCTGGGCATCACCCACAGCTTTCCCCTGGCGGAGGTGGCGGCCTATCTGAAATCCGCCAGCGTGCAACAGGTGCTGGAGCAGGCCGTGCTGGATGCGCCGATGTTCCCGACCCACTGGCGCTGGAACGCGTCCACCGCGCTGGCCATCCGGCGTCACCTCGGCCATCGCAAGAGCCCGCCAGCCTGGCAGCGCAATGACGCGGAAGACCTCATGGCGGTCGTGTTTCCGGACCAGATCGCCTGCGCCGAGAACCTGGCCGGCAAACGGGAGATCCCGGACCACCCGCTGGTCGCGCAGACGCTGCGGGACTGTCTGTTCCAGGTCATGGACCTGCCCGGCCTGCAGCGGGTGCTGGACGGCATCGAGTCCGGCGCGATCCGCATCGTCACCGCCGAGCTGACCGCGCCGTCGGCTCTGTCCCAGGAGATCATCAATGCGCGCCCCTATGCCTTTCTGGACGACGGGGATGCGGAGAACCGGCGCACCATGGCCATCGGGCGGCATGAGGTGGCCGGGCTTGACGACGCCCGCGCCCTGCGGGAACTGGCGCCTGAAGCCATCGCGCGCCTGCGCGAGGAGGCCTGGCCGCAGCCACGCAATGCGGACGAGATGCATGACGCCCTGCTGATTCACGGCTATTTCACCGGCGCGGAAACGGCGTCCTGGGAGCCCTGGCTGGAGCAGCTGGCGGAACAGCGACGGGCCTGTCGGGTCCGCCGTGGCGACGGGCAGTGGCTGTGGAGTTGCGCCGAACGCCTGGGCCACCTGCTCAGCCTGGGTCTGAGCGAGTGCGTGCCGCCCATCCAGCCTCTGGCGGTGAGCGGCGAAGCCCTGATCGAACTGTTGCGCGGTCGCCTCGAATGCCTGGGCCCGGTCAGTGCCCGGGCGCTGGCCGACAGCCTGGGCCTGCCATGCAGCACGGCCGAACAGGCCCTGCTGGCGCTGGAGTCGGAAGGCTTCGCGATTCGTGGCGCCTTCGAAAAGCAGGGCGAGCAGTGGTGCGAGCGGCGCCTGCTCGCCCGCATCCACCGCTACAGCCGGGAACGCAAGCGCGCGGCCGTTCGGCCGGTGCCGCCCCGGGACTTTCAGCGCTTCGTGCTGGCCTGGCAGGGCCTCGGGCCGGAGCGCCCGGAAGGCGCCGAAGCCTTGCTGTCCGCCATGGATCGGCTGGAAGGCTACAGCGCGCCGGCCGGACTGTGGGAAAGTGAGCTGCTGCCGGCCCGGATCGGCCTGTTCCTGCCGTCCCAGCTGGACAGCCTGTGTGCCGCCGGCAAGCTGGGCTGGGCCCGCTTGCTGCCGCCGGCCGGCCCCCGGGTGCGCGGGCCGGTGGCGCAGACCCCGATTGCCTTCGCGCCACGGGAGTCACTGGGCCTGTGGCGTGCCCTGGCAGGGCCCAAGGAGGAGCTGGCGCCCGGACCCGCGGCCCGGCAGGTGCTGGATCAGCTCGCGCGTGGCGGCGCCACCTTCTTCTCCGATCTTGCGGCGGGCACCGGCCTGCTGCGGGCCCAGCTGGAGGATGCGCTGGGAGAACTGGTCGGCATGGGCCTGGTGACGGCGGACTCCTTCGCCGGCCTGCGCAGCCTGCTGGCCCCGAACCGGGGACGGCCGCGTAACGCGCCCCGCACCCGCCGTCGGCGCCAGCTGTTCGATGGCGTGCAGGACGCCGGGCGCTGGAGCCGGCTTCCTCCGCCCGATGCTCCGGAACAGCTGGAAGACCAGCTGGAACATTACCTGTGGAGCGTCCTGGCGCGTTACGGCGTCATTTCACGCAGCATTCTGGAGCGGGAAAGCCTGCGCCCGGCCTGGCGCGATCTGTTGCGACTGGCCTGGCGGCTGGAGGCACGCGGGGAGATCCAGGGTGGCCGATTCATCGACGGCATGGCCGGCGAGCAGTTCGCCCTGCCCGAGGCGGCCGCCGCGCTGCAGCAAAGCCTGAAGTGGCCGGCCCGGGGTGAGCTGCAGCGGGTCTGCGCCATCGACCCGGCCCATCTCAGCGGAATCGCCCTGCCGGGCGGACCCAGAATCGCCGCCCAGCGGGGCAATCTGGCTCTGTATCGGGATGGCGAGCTGGTCGCCTGGCTGCAGGGCGGCGAACCGGGCATGATCAGCGCAGGCGCGGCTGACCAGGCGGCCTGGCTGGCTGCGCTGACCGGCCGCCCAGCCTCTTCGAGACTGACGGGCACGCGGCGCGCCGGGCGCTGAGCCGCGCACCCCGTTTCGCTTCAGTGTGGTTCGAAAGCGACCATCAGACCCTGCGGGTCTTCGACCAGAAAGGGCTGGTGCGCCAGCTGCGGGGTCACCCGGATGACCATGCGCATGCCCCGCTTGTCACGACCCAGGGCAGCGCTGCTCACGCCGAACTGCTGAATCTGCAGGGTGCGCGAAAACTCCTCCACATAGCGGAATTCGCCAGGCATTTCGATCACGATCAGGCCATCGCCGAGACTCACCCGGTAATCGGGAATGCCACCCTTGCCGAAGACCCCGATACGCACGCGGCCATCCAGCACCCCATAGTCGAAAAAGTCCACCGCATTGGGTGGCCGTTGGGCGGCCATGGCCTCATTGCCCTTGATCTCGCTGCCTCCGGCCAGGCCATCGGTCAGCGGCAAGGTCTTGCCGCCTCGATCGAACAGCCCGCCCGCATCTCTTGAACTGCCGGAAGGCGCTGCCGGACTGGCGGCCGGCGCACGCTGGACTGCGTCCTTCTGCAGATCCACAGTTTTCACCGTCGGCGGTTCGGCCTGAAGGGTCTGGGTCACCCGCTCCTGCTCTTCGGCAAGCTGGGCCTCCTGGACCTGCTCGCTCTGACCGCGCAGGACCAGAAAGGCGGCAACGGCCACGCCGATGACCAGCGCGGACAGCGCGACATAGAGCAGGCCGCGGCCATTGCCCTGCTGGCGGGAAGGGAGCTGAGAGGTCAGGGACATGTTGGGAGACTGGGGAAAATGTGGGCCTAGTGTACGAAGCTGTGCCACCGCCTGCATCCACTGACGGCCCGCAAGCGCTGAGGGGTGTTTTAGACTGCTAGACTTCGCTGGCGTTTCGCCTATCACCGGGAGCATTCATGAAACTGATTACAGCAGTGATCAAACCGTTTCTGCTGGACGAGGTGCGGGAAGCCCTGTCCGCGGTTGGGGTACACGGCATGACCGTCACTGAAGTCAAGGGCTTCGGTCGCCAGAAGGGCCACACCGAGCTGTACCGCGGTGCGGAGTACGTGGTCGACTTCCTGCCCAAGGTCAAGATCGAAGCCGCCGTCGACGACGCGATCGTCGACCAGGTGATCGAGGCGATCGAGAGCTCGGCGCGCACCGGCAAGATCGGTGACGGCAAGGTTTTCGTCTCGACGCTCGAGCAGGTGGTGCGCATCCGCACCGGCGAG
>JBFJTN010000014.1:0-33209 GCA_041625325.1 Oceanococcus sp.
CTGGCCGCCGGCAGCGGCGGCTCGCTGCCGCCGCAGGATGTGGGCATCCTGCCCGATCCGGGCGCCGGCGCCGAGCTCTACCTGCCGCCGATCGGCGCGCTGACCGAGGAACAGGGCGCGCCACGAGGCGTGGACCCGCAATATGCGGGGGACATCGTGCCGCCAGATCATGGCCAGTGGGGTTTCGGCATGCGCTACGCGCTGAACTCCATCACCACCGTCGGCGCTTATCACCTGCGCTATCACGCCACCACCCCGGCGCCGGTGCAGAACTACGGCTACGGTGTGCTGCTGTATGACCCGGCCACCGGCAGCCCGGTCATCACCACCCGTGAGCTGGGCGAGCTGCGCGTGCCGGTGACCTACAACATCAAGTACTTCGACGGCGTGCACATGACCGCGCTGAGCGCCTCCACCGTGCTGTTCGGCACCAATTTCGGCGCCGAGCTGATCTATCGCGACGGCTATGACGTGCTGGTCGATGTCTATGCGCCGATCCTGGGCCTGGTGCCGACCCCGACCCGGGCTCGCGTGTGGCAGGCCCTGGTCTCCTGGCTCTACCTGCTGGGCCCCGGCCCGTTCTGGGATTCCATCGTCTGGGTCGGGGAAACCGGTTTCGTCCACATCGAGGACTGGGATCGTCAGTACAGCCAGACCACCGAGGATCCGGATGACGAGGAAGACGTGGACCGCGGCCTGACCTTCGAGCGCGACACCGCAGGCATGCAGTTCCTGGTCTATGTCGACAAGCGCAACGTGTTCTCCGGCTGGGATCTGCGGGTGCCGATCGGCGCCGCCGGCATCATCCACGGGCATTCGGCCATGGCCGGCGGGCTGGGCTCGCTGATGGGTGAGCGGGACTACCGCTTCAGCATCGGCGCCGAGTTCACCCGCCTGAACAAGCTGACCCTGGGCATGGTCTACAACAGCTATTTCGGCGGCAAACCGGACTTCAACGAGCGCCCTTACCAGGACCGCGACACCCTGGCCCTGACGGTGAAATACAACTTCTGATCCGGATGGACGAAGGTCGCGGGCGCGACGCCGGATAGAGTGAGCGCATGAGCACTTCCGAGTTCGACCCGCGCGCCTTCCGCCAGGCGCTGGGCAGTTTTGCCACCGGCGTGACCATCATCACCACCCGCACCGCGGATGGCGAGGCGATGGGCCTGACCGTCAACAGTTTCAATTCGGTCTCGCTGGACCCGCCCATGGTGCTGTGGTCCCTGGCCGAGTCCTATCGCGGCTATGAGGAGTTCCGCAAGGCCTCGCACTGGGCGGTGCATGTGCTGGCCGCCGATCAGGAAGAGCTGTCCAACCGCTTTGCCGGCAAGGTGGAGGACAAGTTTGCCGGTCTGGCGCTGGAGGACGGCATCGAAGGGACGCCCCTGCTGCCCGGCTGCGCCGCCCGCTTCCAGTGCCGCACCGCCTTCCAGTACGAGGGCGGTGACCACCTGATCTTCGTCGGCGAGGTGGAGAGCTTCGAGCAGAATGCCAATGCCCCGCTGGTGTTTCATGGCGGTCGTTACGCCCATGCCACGCATCGCCAGCCGCAGGACGAGCCCCGCCACCCCTATCTGGCGGGCAGCTTCGACGAGAACTTTCTCGGCTATCTGCTCGGCCGCGGTCATTTCCGCTTCTACAGCCAGATCAAGCCGCATCTGGAAGAGGCACGCCTGAGTGACGAAGAGTTCTACCTGCTGTCCACCCTCACCCTGAAACAGACCATGACCGCACTGGAACTGGACAAGGCGATGGCGGGCATTCTCAACACCAGCAGCTCCGCGGCGATCCAGTCGCTGATCAGCCGTGGCCTGGCCCGCCCGGAGCACCTCAGCCTTGACGACGACAGCGCGCCGCCCGTGCTGGCCTTCGAGCTGACGGCGGACGGGCGCAAGCTGGCCCTGCGCCTGATCTCGGCCGCCAAGGTGGTGGAATCCCAGGTCAACGAGCGCCTGGGCTATGCGGACTCCTCCGTGCTCAAGGCCCTGCTGATCCGCCTGCTCGACGCCATCGATCCGAACGCCCGCAGCCTCTGGGACAAGCAGGACGACAGGCCCTGAGCAGGCCACCCGGCGATCCGGGCCTGTTTCGGCCGGCGTAAGGATTTACACTAGCCGGCCTGCCCGTCGAAATGAGCCTGCCGTGCCCACACCCGCCGATTTCCCCCTGCTGGCCGACAGCCTGCTTGGCGCGATCCGGCGTCTGGCCGGCAGCGGACTGTGCCCCGCCACCGGTGGCAACTTTTCCGCGCGCGTTGATGCCAAGCTGCGCCTGATCAGCCAGTCCGGCCGGGACAAGAACCGCATGGAGCTGGGCGACCTGATGCTCTGCGACGCGGCCGGGCAGGCTCTGGATGCCCACTGCAAGGCCTCGGATGAAACGCCGCTGCACATGGCCCTGTATGCCCTGGATCCGCAGATCGGCTGTGTGCTGCATACCCACTCGGTGGCCGCCACCGTGCTGTCGCGCCAGTGCCCGGGTCAGGCCCTGGCCATCTCCGGCTATGAAATGCAGAAGGCTTTGAGTGGTCAAAGCACCCACGACACGACGATCGAGATCGAGGTGTATGACAATACCCAGGACATGGACGCGCTGGCGCAGGCGCTGCGCCAGGGCTGGCCGGAACGGGGCCCGCAGCGGGTCCCCGCCCTGCTGGTCCGCGGCCATGGTCTGTACGCCTGGGGCCAGAACGTGGCCCAGACCCTACGCCATGTGGAGGGCCTGGAATTCCTGCTCTCCTGCCTGATGCAGGAACGCCTGCTGGGAGCGAAACCATGATTCATCTGCGCGCCGCCTGCCTGCTCACCGACATCGAAGGCACCACCACCGACATCGCCTTCGTTCACCGGGTGCTGTTTCCCTACGCTCTCAAGCACATGGCCGAGTTCGTCGTGGCCCACGCCGAGGAACCCGCCGTGCGCGAGCAGCTGGACGCGGTGGCCGAACTGAGCGGCTGCAATCCCCTGGCCCTGGAAAAGCTGGTCGACCATCTGGAAGGGTGGATCGACGAGGACCGCAAGCTCACCCCGCTGAAAGCGCTGCAGGGCATGATCTGGCGCGAGGGCTACGCCAGCGGCGCCTTCACCGGGCATCTCTATCCCGACGCCCATGCCGGCCTGCAGCGCTGGCATGAGGCCGGCATCGCGCTCTACGTCTACTCCAGCGGCTCCATCGCCGCCCAGCAGCTGCTCTATGGTCACTCCGACTTCGGCGACCTGCGACCCTGGTTCTCCGGCTATTTCGACACCACCAGTGGCGCCAAGAAAGACGCAGCCAGCTACGCCCGCATCGCCGGGTCCCTGCCCGCCGGCGCCGCGCAGACGGTGTTCCTGTCGGACGTGGTGGAAGAGCTGGACGCCGCCGCCGAGGCCGGCATGCAGACGGTGCAGCTGGTGCGCGCGGACGGCATGGTCACCGGCGCGCATCCGGTGGCACACAGTTTTGACGACATCAGCCTGGAGGCCATCGCATGACCCAACTCGCCATCTTCGACGACAGTGCCCCGGGCGAAGCCCTGCTGCGCACCGAGGATTTTGCCGAAATCCAGGCCGAACTGGATGCGGCCGGCATCCTGCTGCGGCGCTGGGAGGCCCGCCATCCGGTGACCCCCGACTCGAGTCACGAGGAGATACTGGCCGCCTATCGGCCACAGATCGATGCGCTGGTGGCGCAGGAAGGATATCGCAGCTGGGATGTGGTGAGCATGCATCCGGAACATCCGGACAAGGCGGTCTTTCGGCAGAAATTCCTCGCCGAGCACACCCATGCCGAGGACGAGGTGCGTTTCTTCGTCCATGGCCGCGGCCTGTTCACCCTGCACCTCAATGGCCGGGTCTACGAGCTGCTGTGCACCCAGGGCGATCTGGTCAGCGTGCCGGCCGGCACCCGCCACTGGTTCGACATGGGCCCGCAGCCCAAATTCACCGCCATCCGCCTGTTCAACAATCCCGAAGGCTGGGTGGCCCAGTTCACCGGCAGCGACATCGCCGAACGCTTCTCGCGTCTGGGCGAGTGATGCAGGACCGGCGTGGCAGCAGCCTGCGCTTCGAAACCGGCCGCCTCAGCGTGTTGGATCAGCGCCTGCTGCCCCAGCAGGAGTGCTGGCACAGCTGTGACAGCGCCGAGGACCTGATCGGCCATATCCACTCCCTGGCCGTGCGTGGCGCACCGCTGATCGGCATCGCGGCGGTGCTGATGCTCGCCCAGCAGGCCTTGCAGGGACTGCGTGGCGGGGCTCTGCTGCAGAGCTGGCAGGCGCTGCGGGCGGCGCGGCCCACCGCGGTCAATCTGATGAACTACCTGGACCGGATCCGGCCGCTGATCGACGCGGATGCCGGCCCCGCGGCACTGTGCGAGGCCGCGCTGGCCATCTACGACGAGGACAGCGCGATGTGCCGGCGGCTGGCCGAGCAGGGCCTGCCCCTGCTGCCCGACCCGGCCCGCATCCTGACCCACTGCAATACCGGCAGCCTGGCCACCGCGGGCATCGGCACGGCCCTGGGGCTCATCACCCATGCCCATGCCGCGGGCCGCAGAATCAAGGTCTGGGTCAGCGAAACGCGGCCGCTGCTGCAGGGCGGCCGCCTGACCGCCTGGGAAATGGGTCGGGCCGGCGTGCCGCACAGTCTGATCTGCGACAGCATGGCGGCCAGCCTGATGCGTGAGCAGCAGGTCGACCTGGTCCTGGTCGGGGCGGATCGCATCGCCGCCAATGGCGACACGGCGAACAAGATCGGCACCTATGCACTGGCCGTGCTGGCCCGGCATCATGACATCCCCTTCTACGTGGTCGCGCCACGCACGACGGTGGACCCGCAGTGCCCGAACGGCGACGCGATACCGATCGAACAGCGGCCTGCCGATGAGGTGCGCGGGGTGAGCACCGCCCAGGGCCGTCTGCTCTGGAGCCCGCCGGACAGCCCGGTGCACAATCCCGCCTTTGACGTCACGCCGGCGGCGCTGATCAGCGCCTGGGTGCTGGATGATGGCGTCCACCATGCCTTTTCTGCCACCCCGACCTGATCCGGCCGGCGAGTTGGGGTCTCCCGCGCTTCAGGCCGCCTGACGCTCCCGCTGCCGGACCCACTGCTGAAACGCGGCGGCGGCCATCGGACGGGCATGGAAATAGCCCTGTACCGCGACGCCCCCATCGGCGCGCAGCGCCTCCTGCTGGCTGGCGTTCTCCACCCCCTCGACAACCACCTGCAGCCCGAGATCGCGGGCCAGCGCCAGCAGCGCACGCACCAGGGTCAGCGCCGAGGCCTCCTGCGGAAAGCCCTGCATGAAAACCCGGTCCAGCTTGATCCCGGACACCGGCAGGGTGCGCAGATAGTTGAATGAAGAGTAACCGGCACCGAAATCATCCACCCACACACCAACCCCCAGATCACGGATTTCCCGGATGGTGCGCCGGGCCTGGGCCAGGTCATGAATCAGGGAGTGCTCGGTGATCTCCAGCGCCAGCCGCGACGCGGTGACGCCGCAGTCTTCCAATGCCCGCGCGATTCTCTGCGGCAGCTCGGGCTGATGGAACTCGTCGGCGCCAAGATTCACCGAGACCCGGACAGGCGGCATACCCGCCTCGTCCCAGCGATCCATCTGCCGCAAGGTGCTGCGCAATACCCAGTCGGTGAGCGCATCCCGCTGGCCGCATTGCGCGGCCGCCTCGACCAGGGCCTGCGGACTGCAGGGCGACAGGCCGGACTCCGGCCAGCGCAGCAACGCCTCCGCCCCGAGCAACTCCGCATTCTGGACGTCCAGCAGTGGCTGGTAGTGCAGCTCCAGCTGCCCTGCGGTCAGGGCTGGAGGCAGGCGTCTCTCCAGCTGCTCCTGCAGCTCCATGGGCAGCTGTGCGCCGGCCAGTTGGCGATCCAGCCGCGACAGCAGGCGATTGGCGCGATCCCGCTCCAGCGCCAGAAGCCGGATGCGCTGGGCGATGGCCAGGACCAGGAACAGCGCGCTGCTCAGCACCCCCAGATACAGCAGCAGGTTGGTGCGCCGCGCCTCGAGCAGCGGTGAGCCCAGCACCTGCAGCGTATTCACCAGCAGGGCCAGCAGCAGCAGGGACAGGCCGAGCAGCATGGTGCTGGCCGAGCGGGAGCCCTTCCAGGCCCGCCGCAGGGCGGTGGACACGACCAGGGCGATCCAGGCCAGCGCGACCAGGCCCAGCAGGCTGCTGCCGACCCGTGGCACCAGCAGGCTGAGCAGCGCGCAGCCCGCCGCCAGCCCGGCGAGCAGGCCGAAGGTCCCGTGGCTTGCGGGCGCCGCGCCGCGGGTACCGAGAAAGTCGCGGTAGAACAAGGCCCCTGCGGCCAGCGACAAACCGATCCATGCCGGCGCCACCGCGATGCTGCTCGCGCCCAGTCCTGTGACAAAGCGCCCCTGCCACAAGGCGAGAGCCAGTCCCAGGCAAGCCACATGCGCAGCGAAGTAGAGGTACATCACGTCGCGCTGACCGGCGAAGACGACGCCGCCGAGCAAGGCGAAGCCCATCAACACGCCGAAGTACAGGCCCCAGTACAGCTGGCCGGCATGCTCGGCCTCGGCCAGCGCGTCGGCCAGGCCATATTCCAGCGGCAGTTTCAGCCACAGCCTGCTGCGCGCGGCCAGGTAGGCATCGCGTTCGGCATCCAGACCGGCAGGTGGTGTCAGCAGAAAGCCCTGGCGCACCGGCCTGACGCCGTTATCCGGCGCACAGTCCACCCGATAGCCACCGCTGGTCAGGGGCCAGTGGGCACACAGCTGCGACAAGCCGCCGAAGCGCACCAGCAGGCGTGGTTCACCAGCCGTCGGGCCCGGGCGGAAACGCAACCAGGCCGTGCCCTTGCTCAGACCCAGATTGACTTCACCCTGATGCGGGGAAAATGCGCTGCAAGCCGGGCGCGGGCCGGCAGGATCGGCGTACTGCGCCTGTGGGTCCATGGTGACCAGCTGGATGTGATCGACCTCGGTCCAGCCGGACGGGCCGGCCGCCAGCTGTGGCGCTGCCAGGCACAGCGCCAGAGCCGCCTGCGCGATCACGGTGGACTGCTCCGTCTGACCTGGGCACCCTTCCCCATCGGTCAAGCATACACCTGCGACAGCGAAATCGTCGGTCTAGCGCTTGACCCGAATCTGGTAGTGGGCGTGGCTGCGCGCCACCACCGTGCCATCTATCAGGCGCAGCTCCCCGCTGAGTTCGAAGGCCGCCCGGTCGCTCTCGGCCAGCGCCTCACGGATGCGCCGGATCTCGTCCTCGTCCATGCGCAGTTCCACCCGCACGGGGCCCTTCGCCACCTTGAGAAAGTGGATGTCCATGTCGGTGACGATGGGGATGTAGCGGCGCCAGTCGAAGGTCGCGGCGAACAGCGGCCCGCCGGCGAACTCGGCCAGGGTGAACAGCGCGCCGGCGTACATCGCGCCGAAATGATTGACGTTGCCTTTCAGCGGCATCTCGCACAGCACGCGGCCACTTTCCAGTTCGAGGATTTTCAGCCCGCTGCGACGGACGAAGGCAATGATCCGCACGGCCGCCTGGCGCAGCACGACGGGCCACAGCCTCTCCTTTGCGAATGCGGCAACAGCTTGCATGCTCATGACTCCAAAAAAGGAAGCGAGTGTAGCGCCCCCCGGGCCCGGGCCGAAAACCGCGGCCGCGGGCCATTCGAGCGCCGAAGTTGTGCAGGACCCGCCTGGCCGCGGTGGCGCTCAACCGCCCGCGCCCTGGGCCTGCCACAGATACAGCGCGGCGTAGGCCCGCCAGGGACGCCAGACCTGGGATGCCGCCTCCAGCTCCCGTGGGCGGCGCAGACCCAGGGCCCGGAGCAGCCCAAGATCGGCATGCGGGAAGACATCCGGATCCCCCAATGCCCGCATCGCCACGTACTGCGCGGTCCATGGCCCGATGCCCGGCAGTTCGACCATCGCACTCATCAGCTGCGCTGCCGGCGCTCCCGCCTGCAGGTTCAGGCGCCCGCTGGCCACCGCTTCCGACAGCGCCAGAATGGTCCGTGCCCTGGCCTGCATCAGACCCTGGGCGCGCAGCTCGTCCAGGCCGAGCGGCGCCAGACAGGCGGCATCGGGAGCCAGCCGGTCCAGCCCCTCGAAGGGCGTCTGCAGCGGCCGGCCGAATCGACGCACCAGACGCGAATACACCGTGGTGGCGGCCTTGACACTGATCTGCTGCCCGATGACGGCACGCAGGGCGATGTCGAAGCCATCCAGGGTGCCGGGAATGCGCAGGCCGGGCTGGCCGGCCACCAGCGCAGCCAGCCGGGGGTCACGCCCCAGCTGCCGGGCAATGTCCTGCGCGGGCGCATCGAGATCGAACAGGCGGCGCAGCCGGGCGGACAGCAGCTCCTGGACCGGGGCGAGCGCAGGATCGCCTGTCACCCGCAGCACGGCTGCCTGTGGGTCCGGCGCCACCGCGATCCAGCCACAATGCCCTTCCAGGCAGACCGTGCGCCGGTAAACCCGGCCGTCAAACTGCTCGCAGGCCGCCGCGCCGCGACCGGCGAGAAAGCCACCCAGTACCGACCAGGCCAGCGGTGGGCGGTACCTCAGGCCAAATTCCACACGCTTTAGCGGTGCGGCCAGAACACCGTGCGCAGGCGGATCATGCGGTGGATGCCGTTGAGCAGCGCATTGGGTACGTTGATGGTCTTTTCCAGCATGTCCGTGACCATCTTCTTGTACTTGTCCTGATAGGGCGGGAACATCAGTTCCGGGTCCATCAGGGCCGGGCCCTCCTCGACCACGGCGCGCGCATTGGAGCACTCGAGGAAGCTGCTCAGGCCGCCCAGACGCCCCATCCCGGAGTCGTTCACCCCGCCGAAGGGCAGGTTGGGATTGGTGCCGGACTGGATCACGTTGTGATTGACCACCACGCTGCCCGAGGTCGTATTGGCCAGCACGTGGTCGATGACCCCGCGGTCCCGCGCGTAGACATAGGCCGCCAGCGGCTTGGCATGGGCCTGGATGTAGTCGGTGGCCTCGGCGATGTCCTGGTAGCGGTTGACCACCAGCACCGGGCCGAAGACCTCCTCGCTGCTGATCTTCATGTCCTCGGTGGTATCGCTCAGGATGGTCGGCGCCACGTAACGCTGTGCTGCATCGCCATCGCCACCGAAGCGGACCTTCGCGCCCTTCTCCTTGGCGTCCTCGATCAGGCCCAGAATGCGCGCGGTGTGCCGCTCGTTGATGATGCGCGGGTATTCCTCGGAGTGCTCGAAACCGCGGCCGTCGGCGTTGTACATGCGACTCATCGCCTGCTGCAGTTCCTCGACCAGCGTCTCGGCCACGTCCGCATGCGCCAGCACGTACTCCGGGCCGATGCAGATCTGCCCGGCATTGGACAGCCGCCCCCAGGCGATCTTGCGCGCCGCGTCGGCGATGTCCGCGCTGCGATCGACAATGACCGGATTCTTGCCGCCCATTTCCAGGGTGACGGTGGCGAAATGATCCGCCGCCGCCTTCATCACGATACGGCCCACCGCATGACCGCCGATGTAGACGATGTGGTTCACCGGCTGGGCCAGCAGCGCCTGCGCCGTCTCCGCCCCGCCTTCGACCACGGCGACGGCCTCATCCACGCCCGCGGCAGCGACGATCTCCGCGATCAGCGCCGACGACGCCGGGGCCAGTTCCGAAGGTTTGATGATCACCGCATTGCCGGCGGCGATGGCGCCGAAGGCCGGGACCATGGCGATGGCGTAGGGTGCATTCCAGGTGCCCAGCACCAGCACCAGGCCCTTGGGCTCGTACTGCACATAGCTCTTCTTGCCCAGGGTCATCAGCGAACCCTGCACCGGGGTCGGTTTCACCCAGGCCTTGAGCTGGCGGATGATGAACTCGGCCTCGACCTTGATCATCATCAGCTGGGCATCGATGTCGGTATCGCACAGGCCCAGTTCCTCGCGCACCGTGGCCCGAATCCGATCCTTCCTGGCCATGGTCGCGTCCAGCAGGCGCTGGATCAGCGCGCAGCGCTGCTCCACGCTGCTGGCACGCAGGGCGGGCAATCGTTGCCGGTAAGCCTGGACCAGCGCCGGAATATCCGTGCTCATGCCCGCGCCACCGGAATCTTGTAGCTGCTGCGGATGATGGCCTCGAAGGCGCCCTGCGGCAGCCACTGCGACAGCGGACCCAATGCCTTCGCATCCTTGCCGACCAGATAGGAGGGCTTCAACTTCTTGCGGCCGACCAGCTTGAGCACTTCGTCGGTGACGTAGTCCGCGGTATTGCCGTGTTTCTCGATCATGTTCGGCAGTTCCTCGCACAGGCCGCGGCGCAGCGGGGCGTAAGCCTGCTGGACCTCCTCGGACTGCGCTTCCCAGACTTTCGCCGTGACCTCGCGGGAGTTCTCGGTCATCGCGGTCTTCACCGCGCCGGGCCAGATCGAGGTCACCTGGATGCCGTGCGGGGCCAGTTCCAGGCGCAGGGTCATGGTCAGCCCGTGGGTGGCGTGCTTGCTCATGTTGTAGGCCCCGGCTCCCGGCGGATTGGCCACCACCGCGCCGGAACCGAAATTGAAGATCTGCGCCCCGGTGCCGACCCTGCGCAGCATGGGCAGGAAGCACTGACAGGTCGCCACCTGGCCGAAGGTGTTGATCGCGAACAGGGTCTGCAACTGCTCCAGCTTCAGGCCCTCCAGCGTGCCGGTGGCGATGTTCGCCACGCCGGCCACGTTCATCAGCAGGTGCAGGCCTTCGCCACCCAGGGCCTCGTCCACCTGTTTCGCGCTGGCGCGCACGGAGTCGAAATCGGACACGTCCTGTTCGATGACGCTGATGCCGGATACGCCCTCCAGATCATGGGGCACGCCCGGCAGCACGCCGGCAAACACCCGCCAGCCGGCCTTGGCCAGCTTCTTGGCGATCAGATTGCCCTGGCCGACGGCGGCCCCGGTGATGAATGCGTTAGGCATGAAAAGCTCTCCGATACGCCCGGCCAGGCCGGGGTCTGTCATGAAAAAAGGCGCATGGTGGCCAGCACCATGCGCCGGATGGCACTGGCTTCAGTGGCCGGCGCGCGCGGCGGCCTCGGGACTGAACATCTTGGGCTGCAGCGGCGTGTTGATCTGCCACCAGTGGTCGCTTTCGTTGGTCAGGTAGGTCGCCTCGTAGTTGCCCGAGGTGAGGTCGTGATAGACCGAAGCGCCGCGGTGGAAGGTGCCGGACTGCTGCGAGTAGAAGAAGGCGGCCATGTTGGCGCGCCACAGCTCGCCACGACCGTCGTAGTTGTCGGCCCAGAAGGTCAGCCAGGTGTCCTCGTCGGCGTAGAGGCGGCGCTTCTTGTAGATGTGCCGCACGCCATCCTTCAGATTGCCCTCGACCACCCAGACGCGGTGCAGCTCGTAGCGCATGTAATCCGCGTTCACGGTGCCCGGCTTGATCAGGTCGTCGTACTTGATATGCGGGCTGTTGAACTCGAAGTTGTGATACGGCACATAGAATTCCTTCTTGCCGATCAGGGTCCAGTTGTAGCGCTCGGGCGAACCATTGAACAGGTAGTCGTCGTCCACCGTGCGCAGGCCGGAGGGCGGCACCGGATAGTCAAAGCCGACTTCCGGGGCCTTGCGCACCCGCCGGATGCCCGGCAGGTACTGCCAGCTCTGGGTCGCGTCGCTCTTGAAGTTGTTCGGCTGATAGCCCACCGCCACGAAGCCCTTTTCCCGGTCGGGCAGCAGGAAGCCCTGATAGAAGAAGGCGTTGATGTGGTCGGTATAGGAGCCGCGCTTGTCCGGGTCCGGATGGTTGCCCGGGTTCATGGTCATGAAGCGGGCCTTGCCCCAGGCGATGGTGCCGTTGGCATAGACATCGGCGATGTCCATGACCGTCTTCTCGGTCCAGGCACGGTGCGGCAGGATGATGTTGTACACCGCTTCCAGGCCGTTCTTCGGAAAGGGGAAGGGGTGGGCGCCCGAGACCCCGGTCACGCCCAGGCCGTCGTCGATGATCTCCGACTCCTGCGCGTTCTGCTTGACCACGTCGCAGACCCAGTCGATGAAGCGGAAATCACGGTGGCTGGGATAGATGTGCATCTTGAACGCATCCGGATACTTCTCCATCAGCGCGATCTGCCCCGGCGTCATCCGGTCCTTGTATTCATCCTTGTTCGCGTTGGTGATGGTGAACAGCGGCTTCTCGTCCTTGTAGGGACCGGGCTCCCAGCCCGATTCGCTCTTCACCCCCGGCCAGGTCTTGTACCACTTGCCGGTGTACTCGGCGACGCCGGACTCGCTGCCGGCCCGCTCTGCGCCCATGCAGGTCAGCTCCTCGCCCCCCAGGCTGGCGATTTCCTCGGGGCTGGCCTTGGCCGCCAGCGGCCCGTGCACGACCAGGGCCAGGGCCGTGGCTCCGAACAGCGTGTGTCTTTTCAGCATCGTGTCTCTCTCCTCAGTCTCCAGCGAGTCGAACGGCAGAGCCTGCCGGTCGGGTCCTGCCACGCAGGCTCACCAACATACTCCCCGTCTCTCAATCTTCCACCAGTTCGAAGGAATCTTTGGGCGACCCGCACTCCGGGCACTCCCAGTCATCCGGCAAATCGTCAAAGCGGGTACCGGGCGCGATGTCGTGATCCGGCAGGCCCTCGGCCTCGTTGTAAACGAAGCCGCAAATGATGCATTCCCATTTCCGCATAGTGCTGTTCCCGGTGTGTCGCGCAGGCCTGCCCCGTTCGCAGGTGCGAGGCCGCGGAGCTCAATGTCCCAAATCACCGCCATCGGGGAATCGTCCGATCGGGTTATGCATCCCCGTCCAGTTCCGGAACGCGCCAGATCGGCTCGCCACGCCGCAGGCAGAAAAGGACCCGCACCTCGCCCAGTCGTTGCCGCGCCGCCGCCCAGGGGCCATCGATCAGGCACAGATCGGCGGACTGACCGATTGCCAGAGGTGGCGCCGGACGGCCCGGGCGGTCCAGCGGGCCGGTGTACAGCGCCAGGGCCTGCTCCGGGCCGAGCGCCTCCCCCTTCCCGATCCGCTGCCCCTGCCTGCTGCGGCGATCCACCGCGGCCTGCATGCCCAGCCAGGGGTTGAGCGGGCCGAACGGGGCGTCGGAACTGCCGGCCAGCGGCAGGCCGGCTTCCAGCACGCTGCGCAGACGGTACAGATCCCCCTGATCCGCTGCCTCGACATCGCGCAGATAGCGATCGCCGCGATCCAGGATGAAGCCCGGCTGGCTGACCACGCACAGCGGGCGGCCACGCATCAGCGCCAGCTCTTCCGGACCGCAGACGCCCAGGTGTTCGATGCGATCACCCGCCCTGCCGCCGAGCTCATCCAGCACGGCCAGGGCGAAGTGCAGCTCCACCCGGCTGACGCAGTGAAAGGCCAGCGGTCGCCCCACGGCCCGGCTGCTGTGCAGGCTGGCACAGAGCGCATCCAGCGCGGGGAGCTCTGATTCCAGCAGATGAATCTTGCGCGGCCCCACCTGGACGCCCGATTCCGCCGGCTGGCCGTATGCACCATCCAGGCTGGCATCCCCCATCAGCTGCAGTGCCTGGCGCAGGAGCCCTTCGCGGCGGGCCTGCCGCATCTCGGCCAGCAGCGCGAGATCATTGCGTGGACCCGTATCGGTGACCGCGACCACGCCGTGGGAGGCCAGCTCCGCACTCAGGCTGGCCAGATCGGGCTGCAGCCGCGGCAGGCGGCTGTCCAGCCAGGCGTCGGCGTCCAGCAGGCGCCCCGTATTGACGCCCTGCTCGCGCTCCCAGGGTCCGTCGTCGCCGAGCCGCGCCAGCGCGGCGGAATTCATCCACCACATGCGCCCGCTGGCATGCTGCAGGCGCAATGGATGCGCGGGCACCCAGCGGTCCAGCTGCGCGCGGTCCAGCGCCCCATGCAGCGCCGGGTGGTAGCCCAGCGCCCGGATCCAGCCCTGCGCATTGGGCCGCGCCTCACGCAGGGCCCGCTCCAGTTCTGCCCGGTCCTGGAGTGCGCTGCAGTCCAGCGAGTCCCGGCGCGCCGCGCTGGCCATCAGGTGCAGGTGGTGGTCCCTCAGGCCGGGGAGCAGGGCCCGACCACCCGCCTCCACAACCGCCACATCCGTGGCCGAAATGCGCGGCGCCATCTCGACGATCTGGCCGCCGGCGACACGGACATCACAAAGCTGCCCGTCCATCAGGCTCACCTGCCGCAGCAGCCAGGCACGCGGGGGCATGGTCTCGGATACGCTCACCGCGGCAGTGTACGTGAAGCCTGCGATGACATAATGGGCTTTTGCCCGGAGATGCGGAATGCCTGCGAAATCCCAAGTGCTGAAACGTGACAAGGGGGTGGAAATCCTCGTGGAACATCATTTCGATGCCCCGCCACAGCAGGTCTTCGATTTCTTCTCCCGGCACGAGAATCTCAGCCATGTGTTCGGGGGCAAGATCGAGCGCAGCCAGGCGGCGCCGGAAGGCGAGGATCCGAACGGCCTCGGCTCGGTGCGCCACATCAAGCTGGGCCCCGGCCCCGCCTTCGAGGAGCGCATCGAGCGCTACGAGCCGCCGCAATGCATCGAATACACCATCACGGCTGGCTCGCCGGTGAAGGACCACTATGGCCGGATGCAGTTCAGCGCCGAGGGTGACGGCACCCTGATGCGTTACAGCATCCGCCTGACCGGCCGCATTCCCGGCACCAGCGGCCTGATCGGCAAGGTCATGGCGGATGGACTGTCCAAGGGCCTGCCCCGCGCGGAGCGGCTGCTGAAGTCGGCTTGAGCACTCCGACCGTCCAGCCCCGGCCTGCGTCGCCCGATCGTTCGCGCGGCGCCTATGGCGGCCTTGTTCTCGATCTGTTCATGGTCGGCCTGGCCGTCATCAATCTGGTCTGGCTGGTTTTCGATGCGGTCTGGGCGGTGGAGGAACTGCGCGCCCTGCTGCTGTCGCCGCTGCTGCCCGAGACCTGGCTGGCGGATTACGCCGCGGTGCACGCGCGCTTCTTCCGCATCGATCTGGTCTTCGTCAGCATCTTTGCCGGCGAGTTCCTGCTGCGCTGGGGGCATGCCCTGCGCAGCCGCCGCTATCCCACCTGGTACGCCTTTCCCATCCTGCACTGGTACGACATTCTCGGCTGCATTCCGGTGGCCGGGCTGCGCTGGCTGCGGGTGCTGCGCATCTTCGCGATCCTGTACCGCCTGCAGCGCATGGGCTACATCGACTATCGAAGCTGGCAGGTCTACAAACTGGCCCGCCGCCTCTATGACATCGTGATGGAGGAGATCTCCGACCGGGTGGTGCTGCGCGTGCTGGGCGGCGTGCAGCAGGAGATCAGTGCCTCACATGATCTGGAACGCCGGGTGGTCGAGGAGGTCCTGCTGCCCCGCCAGCAGCTGATCATTGATGCGCTGCGCAGCCGGGTCGTCGCGCTGGCCGGCGCGGCCTACCAGGGTTCGCGACGCGACCTGCATGCCCTGATCACCCGTTCGGTCAGCCATGCGGTCAGGGAGAATCGGGAGATCCGTCGGCTGGACCGCATTCCGGTGGTGGGCGGCATCGCCGGCAATCTGCTGGACCAGGCCGTGACCGACATTGTCTGCCGGGTCTTCGATGAGCTGGCCGGGGAAATGGGCGGCGCCGATTTCGCCCAGCTCTTCGATGACATCGCCGCGGCCGTGTTCAGCAGCATCGAGGAGTCGGTGCAGGACAGCGGCGCGCGCGATCAGCTCAGCACGGCAATCAACGACATGCTGGAAGTGGTCAAGCAGCAGATCGCACAGCGCCGCTGGCTGCAGGATCCCGGGAGCGATGCGGCGGCCGCTCCCTCGCCCGCCGCGTCTCCTCAGGCCTAGAGTTCAGGCCTTGCCGGCTGGCGCGGCCTGCAGGAAGTTCAGGCAGTGCGCGACCACCTGGCTCAGGGGCAGCGACAGCAACCATCCTCCTCCGCCACGGAATGCGGCCTGGGCCGCCAGCGCCGCATGCAGGCCGGTCAACGGATCGGCAATGGCATCGCCCACGATCAGCGTTTCGCCGCAGGCCTGCCGCATGACATGGCTGAGACCGCCGGCCACCGCGGCGTCATCCCCGAAGGCGGCCCAGTGAGCCTGTGGCTCGTCCCGCCCATGACCGGTGATGCTCAGCCAGCTCAGACCGGGCTGTCTCGCCAGACAGGCTTCAGGCTCTATCCCCAGTTGCTGCCAGACCCGCGGCCGGAAGGCCTCGATCAGGATATCCGCCCGGCTCAGCTCTTCGAAGAAGCGCGCGCGCTGGGCGGGCTGTCGCAGATCCAGCGCCAGGGTCTGTTTGCCCGCGTTCAGGCTGTCGAAAAACAGCGCCGGACCGCGCCGGGCGCCGTCCGGGCGCTGCGGATGCTCGATGCGCAGCACCTGCGCACCGCCCAGGCGCAGCAGCTGGCTGCACAGGGGCCCGGCCCACAGGCTGCTCAGGTCCAGCACCCGCGGTCGCCCGCCCGCCGGCGGCGGACGGCTGTCAGCCAGGTGCCGGGCATCCAGCCAGGCCGCGCCGGGCGGCGGCGGCGCCATCGGCGCCACCGGCAGACCCAGCCAGCGGCCACGCTCCAGCACAGTGGCGCTGTCGCGCGGCAGCAGCGCGGCGGCCAGCCCCTCCCAGCTGCGCAGCCCCTCGCACTCCAGCCAGGCGGGCAGCAGCGACCAGTCCTCATCCCGGGCGAGATTGACCGCCAGCACGCCATCCGCGGTCGGCAGCAGGCGGCAGCTACCGGAAGGCGAAACCGCCCCGCCGCGCCGCAGGGGATGGGACAGCCGGCGCATGCCGAGCATCCGCCGGCCGAGCCAGGGGACCTGCCGATCCGCGGGCAGCAGCAGGTTCAATGCATCGCGCACCGCATCGGCGCAGCCCGGCAGGTCGGGCGCGCCCGCCACGCTTCGCGCCGGCGGACCGATCAGCGGCGCCAGGTGGCTATCGGCCCAGGCCTGCTCCGCTGACAGCGCATCGGAGCCACCGGTTTCGCCATGCTCCGGCAGTTCGAGACCCAGCTGCCGCAGACACAGGCGACCATAGGCGGCCGGTACCTGATCGCGGGACAGTGGGGTGCGGGCTGGAAGTATGCTCATGCCTGAGGGCAGCGACCGGTGCGGCCGACTACAATAGCGCCGACACCGTCAGCCCAGCCACACCGTGAGCGACAAGCCCAGACCCAGCCTGAAGAAGCTGCAGACCCAGCCATTTTCCCGCAACCTCACCATGACCCGCATGGGCGTGGGGGCGGGCCTGCGCGCGGCCGGCCACGGCTTCAGCAATCTGTTCCGCAGCGATGCCGAACGGCAGAGCGCCAACCGCGAATTCCTGATCGAGGAAACGCGCCGCTTCGTCGATCAGCTCGGTCAGCTCAAGGGCAGCGTGATGAAGGCCGGCCAGATGCTGTCGCTGTACGGCCAGTACTTCATGCCGCCGGAGGCGGTCACCATCCTGCAGAGCCTGCAGGATGACACCGTGCACGTGGACTGGTCGGTGGTGGAGCCGGTGGTGAGGGCTTCGCTGGGCCCGCACCGTTTCGAACGGCTGCGCATCGAGCGCGAACCCATAGCCGCGGCCTCGCTGGGGCAGGCGCATGTCGCGCATCTGGCCGATGACCCGCGCAGCTTCTGCCTGAAGATCCGCTACCCCGGGGTGGATACGGCCATCGATTCCGATGTGCGCACCATCTCGCGCCTGCTCAGCCTCAGCCAGCTGGTGCCGGAGCATCTGTCGCCGCAGCCGATCATGGCCGAGATCCGGGAGATGCTGCATCGGGAGGTGGACTATCTGCACGAGGCCAGCATGGCCCGCGCCTTCCGCGAGCGTCTGGCGGACGATGCGCGCTTCATCGTGCCGCGCATGGAGGATGCCTACTGCACCGAGGACCTGCTGCTGATGAGCTTCGAGGAGGGCCTGTCGCTGAAGGATCCTCGGGTTCTGGCACTCCCGCAGGCCAGCCGCGACGCCCTGGGCCGCGCCTTCTTCGAGCTGTTCTGCACCGAATTCTTCGACTGGCATCTGGTCCAGACCGACCCGCATTACGGCAACTATCGGATCCGGCTGGATGACGACCATCCCCGCATCGTGCTGCTGGATTTCGGCGCCACCCGGGAATTCAACCCGCACTTCATCCAGGCTTACGCGCACATCCTGCTTGGCGGCATCCGCCGCGACCGCGAGGCGGTGCTCGAGGGCGCCTGCGGCATCGGCCTGATGGAGCGCTGCTTTCCCGAATCGGTGCTGAGCGATTTCTACACCATGATCTGCCAGATCATGGAGCCCTTCTGCGCGGATCAGGACGATGTGCGGCGGGAGATGTTCACCGCGGACGGCGCCTATCGCTGGGCCCGGGGCGATGTGTTCATCCAGGCCGGGCGCCTGCTGACCCGGGCCGCGGCCACGGTGCATTTCCGCATGCCGCCGCGGGAAATCGTGTTCCTGCATCGCCGCCTGGCCGGCGTCTACATGCTGCTCGGCCACCTGGACTGCGTGCTGGACATGCGCGAGGTGCTGGAAGGGCACCTGCTACGGCTGACCGCCGGGTCGCGACCGGACTGAACGGCCGAGCGTCCCGCGCCGCCCGGCGTCCGGACAGCCGAGCACGCCTCACCAGGCCCTCAGCGTCGCACCGCGCCGGCCCTCGGCAGGCAGGCGCGGCAGCGGCTCAGTCGAGCTGTTCCTTGGGAATTCTCATCAGGAACCGGGCCAGCGCGGGCAAGACGAGAATCGCGCCGAACATGTTGGCGGTGAACATGAACACCAGCATGATGCCCATGTCGATCTGGAACTGCAGTTCGGACATGGTCCAGGTCAGCACCGACAGGCCCAGCGACACGCCGATGAAGATCACCGCCTTGCCGGTGCGGTGCAGGGTGAACTTGTAGGCCTCATCCAGCTTCATGCCCTGCTTCACCGCGCCGACCAGCTCGGAATAGACATAGATGCCGTAGTCGACCCCGATGCCGACGGCGAGCGCCACCACCGGCAGGGTGGCGACCTTCAGACCGATGTCCAGCATCGCCATCACCCCGTAAGCCATGGTCGACACCAGCGACAGCGGCAGCACCACCGCCAGCACGCCCACCACCGAGCGGAAGCTGAGCCACATGAAGATCAGGATCACCACGTAGACCCAGAGCACCACCATGAGCTCCTGCTCGTTGACCACCTCGTTGGTCGCGGCCATGACGCCGACGTTGCCGGAGGCCAGGGCGAAATTGACCGGGCAGTTCTGATCCAGGGCCTCGTACTCGGACTTGAGCCGGTCCACCTCATCCCGGGCCGCATCGCGATCCGCATCACTGGCCGCATCATCGGTGGACAGCTGCAACGAGCGATCCTCGGCCTGGCGCAGCGCATTGAATCGGGCCCGCTTGTCGGCGCAGTAGGCCGGATTCACATCCGCTGCGCGGGCGTAGAAGGCCTGCTCGTTCTCGGCGTTGAAAGCCTTGATCTCGGAGACCAGGTGCTCGATGGTTTCCGCCTTGTGATCGGTGGTGAAGATGAACACCGCCATGGCATCGCAATCGTCGTTCAGGATGCCGGTGGTGGTCGGCACCAGGGCGGTGGCCTGGGCCAGCGCGAAGCGATTGCGCGGCAGCACCAGCGCATTCAGGCGCCCTTCGGACAGGCCCTGATAGACCAGCTTGGCATAGGTCAGCAGGGACATGGTCGAATGCACCCCCGGCTGATTCTCCATGCGCCAGGCGAAGCGATCGATCTGCTCCATCAGCTCGTAATCGACGCAGCCGTTGGGGCGGGTTTCGGCGATGACCTTGAGCTGATCCACGCCGATCTCGAAATTGCCGATGATCTGACGGAAATCCTGGTTGAAGCGCGAATCCGGGCGCAGCTCCGGCACGCCTTCGATGGCGTCGCCGATCTTCAGGTCCGGGTACTTCCACAGCGAGGCGCCCAGCAGCACACCACAGACGGCCAGGGTCACCAGCGCCGGCCCCTTGTGCGTGATCCTGGACAGCAGCTGCCAGAGCCCGTCCCCCATCTGTTCGCGCTTGAGCTGCTTGGCCTTGAAGGCCTCCATATCCTTGATGTCGATGAAGGTCAGCCAGATCGGCATCAGCATCTTGTTGGTGATGATGATGGCCGCCACGCCGAAGGCGGCATTCACCGACATCTCGCGGATGATCTGGATATTGATCAGGTAGATGGTGGCGAAGCCCGCCACGTCGGTGATCAGCGCCGTGGTGCCGGGAATCGCCAGGCGGCGGAAGGTTTCCAGCGAGGCGTTGAACTTGTCCCGGCCGTGGTCCACCTCGGCCACCCAGGCATTGACGTACTGCACCCCGTGCGACACCGACACGGACAGCACCAGGAAGGGCACCAGGATGGCGAAGGGATCGAGACCGAAACCCACCGTGGTGAGCAGGCCGAACTCCCAGATCACCGCCACGATGGAACAGACCAGCGGCAGCATGGCCAGCTTGAAGGAGCCGCAGTACAGCCACAGCAGCAGGCCGGTCATCAGCAGGGCCAGCACGAAGAAGCCGACCACCTCCAATGCCGCGTTGGTCATGTCGTGCACGATCTTGGCGAAGCCGATGATGTGCACCTTCACGCCGTCCTTCTCGTACTTGGCGCGCAAGCCTTCCAGGTATTCCCCAACCTCGCGGTAGTCCAGCTTCTCGCCGCTTTGCGGGTCGTACTCCAGCAGCTCGGCCATCACCAGTGCACCGCGCTGGTCTTCCGTGACCAGCCGGCCGATGACCTGGGCCTTGCCCACATTGGACTTCACCTTGGCCAGCATCTCCGGGGTCGGCGCGTAGTCCGCGGGGATCACGTTGGAGCCGGCCAGCCCGCCCTCGATGTTCTCCACGTAGGTCACATTCGGGGTGAAGATGGACATGACCCGGGCACGGTCCACCCCGGGCAGGAAGAAGATGTCGTTGGTCGCCTCTTCCAGCTTCTTCATGAAGCCCGGGTTGTAGATCTCCCCTTCCTCCTGGATCAGCGCGAACAGCACCGTGTTGGCGCCGCCGAAGTCGCTGTAGTACTTCTGGAAGGTCTGCATGTAGGGGTGATCCAGCGGGATCGACTTCAGCCAGCCCGCGTCGGGCTTGATCCGGGCCGCCTGCACCGCCAGCACCAGGGTGATGGCAATGAGGATGCCCAGGGTGAGCATGCGATGCTGGAAAACCGGCGGCTCGACCACACGCAGGATGCGATCGGTCCAGGTGTTGCCCTGTTTGGGTTCAAAGTTCACGACAGTCTCCCTGTCCGGCTCAGCGATCCAGGGGCACGCGCTGCACCCCCGAGAATCCCACGGTGATCAGTGCATCCCCCGTCACCACGACGCTGCCCAGGGTGTGTTCGATCGCGGTCGCGATGGGCCGCATGCGCGCACCGTCGCTGCGGACGACCGCGCCATTGACGCCGACCAGCAGCACGTCACGCGGGCCAAGAGTGGTGCCGCCGAACAGGCTTTCCTTCAGCTCGTTGGGATAGTAGCGCCAGCCCCGCTCCGCCAGTTCCGCGTTGTCGGTGATGGTTTCCAGCGAGAATTCGTCCCACTCCATCGAGTCCTGCTCGGCCAGCGTCCTGATATCGGCGGCCGAGTAGACATTGCCACGCAGGCCGTAGACAAAGACCCCACTGTCACCATAGGGCAGCATGCCGAAGAAGGAACCGGCATAGGGCGTCTGCACCTGCTGCCAGGTCTCACCCTGATCGAGGGAACGCGCCATCATGCCCTTCTCCCCGCCGATCACCAGGGTGCCGTCATTCAGGCGCAGGATGGTGTTCAGGTGCAGGCCGTGCATGGTGAAGTCCGGCTCCAGCAGTTCCCAGCTCCGGCCGCCGTCCCGGGTTTCCTTGATGACGCTGTTGGCGGCCACCAGGAAGCCATGCTCGGGACTCAGGAACAGCAGATCGTAGACCGGCTTGCCCCACTCGGGATCGCGATGGATCAGGGACCAGCTGGCGCCGCCGTCGGTGGTCTGCAGCACCACCGCGTCATGCCCCACGGCCCAGCCCAGGCGTTCATCGTAGAAGCGCACCCGGTTGAGCATGGCCTGCACCGGCACCGGCGCCTGGGTCCACTGGCGGCCATCATCGGAGTACAGGACGTGGCCCCGATCCCCCACCGTGACGAAGCGCTCGCCCACGGCCACGATGTCATTGAGTATCCAGCGTTCCGCCTTGGGCATGATCTCGGCCGGCTTCGCCTCCAAGGTCGTGTCGGCCCAGGCGGCGCTCACGAGAAACAGGCCGGCAGCCAGGGCTGCCGGCCAGTGACGGGTCAGGATCATGCGTCCCCCTGTTCTTGTCGGGTGCGGGCGCTTACTGCTTGCGCGCCAGCCGCTTCAGATTGGCCGGCTTGAAATAGGCGTCCTGATAGCTGATCTCGAAGTCGCTGATCGCATCCTCGTTGGTCATCGCGGTCAGGAAGTAGCGACCGCTCTTGAGGTCATAGATCGCTTCGGGGGAACCGGTCACCGTCGGGATGAACGGCAGGGTCAGCAGATAGGCCTCCTGCATCTTCCACAGCTCGTCGCGGTTGTCATAGCAATCCACCGAGGCGATCGACCAGGAATCCTCGTCCAGATAGAAGGTGCGACGGGCGAACTGGTGCCGGGTGCCCTGCCGCAGGGTGGCATCGACCACCCAGACCCGGTGCAGCTCGTAACGCACCAGATCCTGGTTGATATGGCCCGGCTGGATCAGATCACGGTATTTGTGCTTGGGCGAGTTCAGCAGGTAGTTGTGATAGGGGATGTACATCTCCTTGCGCCCCACCAGCTTCCAGTTGTAACGGTCCAGTGCGCCATTGAAGACGTCCACCTGGTCGTTGAACTGCTCGCCATCGGTGCCGATATAGGGATTGTCATAGCCCACG
Source organism: Oceanococcus sp. (assembly GCA_041625325.1). GTDB lineage: Bacteria > Pseudomonadota > Gammaproteobacteria > Nevskiales > Oceanococcaceae > Oceanococcus. The sequence continues at coordinate 22,755 of JBFJTN010000014.1, forward strand.
TCCGGCGCCCGGTTGACCCGGCCCAGGCCCGGGTTGTAGATCCAGGCCAGGCGTCCGCCCTCGCCTTCATCGGCCGTTTCATGCACCAGGGTCAGCTGGCCGGCCACGCGGGCCGGCTCGATCACATTGGACAGATAGTAGGCCAGCAGTTCGGTGCCGCCCGGCTCGCCGATATTGCCGTACTTGAACTTCACGTCCTCGACCAGCTTGGAAATCTTGTAGCTGCCGTCCGGCTTGACGATGGCCTGGTTGTTGTAGCGCTTGACCGCGTCACCCTTGTATTTGAGCTTGTGGTTCCAGATCGCCTCGGCGCCGCTGCCCGGGATCGGAAAGGGAAAGCCCAGGCGCGCATCATTGACGTCATCGGTGCCGACCAGAGTCGCTTTCAGGGCATTCTCCCTGGTGGCCTCGTAGATCTCGTCGGGATAGAAGGCGGTGCGGATGCTCGGGTAGACGATCATCTTGTAATCGTCATAGCGCTCGAACATGGCGATGTGGCCGGCGGTCAGCCTGTCAGCATGTTCCTTGTAGTTGGACCTGGTGATGGTGAAGCTGGCCGTCACCACATCACCGATATCGTCCCGGCGCTGCTTCAGCTCGGAATAGACCATGTCCTCGACCTTCTGCGGGTCGCTGGTCCGCCATTCCTCCAGCTGGCCGCGGCTCAAGTCGATCTGCTCCTGGGAGAACAGTTCCTTGCCGCGCCACTCGGGAATGCTGCCGTCCTCATTGCCCTTGGCAATGGCACCAACCGGGGTGAGCTCCTTGCCCAGCTTGGCCGCCTCGCTGGCCGGCACCTTGGCCATTGCGGTGCCGGCGGACAGGGCCAGCATGGCGCCCGGCAGCAGAATCCAGGTTTTCATCGTGCGTTACTCCCGAAAAATGTGGAAGGCGGATTCCGCCGTGCGTCGGGGCGGCCGCTATTGACTGCATTTCCCGCAAATGCGGGGCCCTGCTCAGGATTTCGGAAACTAAAGACAGGTGAAATTTTCGTCAATCTTGCAGTGCAACAATACATCTTCCCATTATTCTATGTAACAATTCTCAATGTCAATACGGACTCGAAAATCAATCAGTTAGCGTTGCCACACGCGGCCGGGCGGATCTTGCGACCACCGCAAACCGGACCGTTCCGGCGACCCGGAACTGCGCCGCAGGTGTTTGATCACGTTGCAAAAGTCCGCCGGCTTGGGACTACAATGGCGGACACCGTTTTGTGACTCAGGGGAAAGGTTCATGGGATACGCGCGCCTGCTGACCGGCGGCTTTCTGCTGCTCGGCACCACCGCCGCCTCGGCGCTGGATTTCGACTTCTATGACATCGGCGTGACCTGGAACAATCGCCTCACCCTGGGGGCAGGATGGCGGGTCGAGCAACGCGACCCGGACCTGATCGGCAAGCTCAACCTCGACCCCTTCCTGTGCGAGGGCGACGACTGCCTGTCCCTCAGCGGCGACCCCGGCCCCAACCAGCGCCTGGTCGAGGCGCCCGGCGGCTTCTTCGCCGACAAGCAGGACGACGGCAACATGAACTACGATCGGGGTGATCTCTACTCCGCTCTGGCCAAGGTGACCTCGGACCTGAGCCTGAGCTGGAACGACTACACATTGAAGACCCGGGTCATCGCCTTTTTCGACGGGGTCAACCAGGACCTGGACGAGACCCACTTCAACAACTGCCAGGTCTTCGGCAGCTGCGGCGACAGCGGCCCCGGGATCGGCGGCTACCAGCTGCCGCAGACCCGGCGCGATGACGGCATCAATGATGTGGTCGGCGCCTCCATCCGCATCCAGGATCTCGCCCTCACCGGCTCCTACTACCTGGGTGAACGCCTGCTCACTGTCGGCATCGGTCAGCAGAAGGTCCGCTGGGGCGAGGCCAATCTGATTGCCCTGAATTCCCTGAACGAGATCAACCCGCCGGACGTGCGCGGCCTGCGCCAGCCCGGTGGTCAGATCAGCGAGATCTTCCAGCCGGTGCCCATGGTGCTGCTGTCCGGCGACCTGTTTCCCGACCTGGGCATCACCGGCGAGGCCTTTTACCAGCTGCAGTGGAAGCCGGTCGTGGCGGACGCCGGCGGCAGTCTCTTCGGCGAGCTGGACGCCCTGTACCGCGAGGGCACCAATGCCTATGCGGCGATCAACCTGGGCCAGTTTCCGGAAGATCCCATCATCGAGCAGGACGGACGCCAGCGCGGCCAGCACCGCCTGCAGAACGACGCCGCCTTCCTGCTCACCGACACCTCCTTCTCGGCGCAGGTCCTGGACGGTCCTGGCGAGCCGCGGGATGACGGCCAGTACGGGGCGAAGCTCAGCTGGTTCGCGGACATGATCAACAACGGCACGGAGTTCGGCTTCTACGTCATGAGCTACCACAGCCGCCTGCCCTATCTGTCCTTTTTCGCCACTGATCGCACGCCGCTGCGTGACGGCACCGGCACGGGTCTGGAGGTGCTGACCAGCTGCACCGTGGCGGGCAACGACTGCCTGCCGGTGGACACCGCCCGGGTGCTGGTCGACTACCCCGAAGACATTCGCATGTTCGGGATCAGCTTCAATACCAATGTCGGCTCCTGGTCGCTGGCCGGCGAATACTCCTTCCGGCCCAACGTGCCGGCACAGGTCTCCATGCCGGACGTGTTCTTCGCCGCACTGCAGCCGGCCTTCCCGGAAGAGCCGATCGTGATCGGCGCCGAGGCGATCGGCGCCGGCGTGCTGGACGACCTTCTCGGCCCGGGCGCCGAAGTGCTGATCGGCGAAGGCCTGCCGATCACCGTGCCGGGTGCCCGGACCGGCGCCCCGGATTTTCTCGAGACCATCTATCGCGGCAATGACGATGTCGACGCCATCATCGCCGAGCGGGGCGAGAACTATTACATCCCGGGTTATGTGCGCCTGAAGGTCGGCCAGTTCGTGATGTCGGGCATCCGTATCCTGGGCAGTTCGCACCCGGTCTCCTCCCTGATCGGCGCCGAGCAGATCATCATGCTCCTCGAGGGTGGCTTCACCCATGTGCTCGACATGCCCTCGCGTGACCTGGTGCAACTGGATGGCGGCAGCCCGAACCGGACCCACGCCAGTCCCGGCGCCGACGGCACGGGCCTGCCGGAAGGGGCGGAGCAGAATACCGGCACCTTCAATCCGACCCAGCAGACCGAAGCCTTTGTTGACGATTTCTCCTGGGGTTATCGCTTCCTCGCCCAGATGGAATACAACGACGTGTTCTGGGGCGTGAATCTCAAGCCCTTCCTGATCGGCGCCCACGACGTGCAGGGCTACGCCCCGGCCCCGCAGCAGAACTTCCTGGAGGGCCGTATCGAGGCCCTGATCGGCACCGAGTGGTTCCTCGGCCAGCAGTGGTCCGGCCGCGTGTTCTACAACCTGCACGACGGCAATCGTCACAATGTCCGGCGCGACAAGGACAATGTCGTGGTCGAGCTGAGCTACACTTTCTAGCGGGGAACATCGCGGCCGCCCGCGGCCGGAGGACATCAATGTCGGACATCATGCGCTGGCGGCCCAGTCAGGCCACTGACCTGATCCGCTCGCTGCGCGACGGACTGGATCGCCTGCCCCTGGGGCATCGCGTCAATGAAATGATTGACGTGGCCGAGGACGCGGTGCTCGAACGCCTGCGCGACCGCCTGGACCTGGCGGTGTCTCCTCTGGCCGGCGGCCCGGCCGCGCTTGGCGATGCCGCGGCGGAAAATCGGGCGCAGATGTCGCGCCTGATCCGGCTGGCCAACACGCAGAGCGAAAGCGATGCCCGCCAGCATCTCTACGCCCTGCTCCTGCGCCAGCTGGTACCGGACGAAATCCGCATCCTGGCAGCCCTGTCCGACGGGGCCGCCCACGCCATGATCCACGTCGCTGGCGGACCGCCCATCGGGCCGGTGCTGCGCCGGGTGCTGAACAACTATTCCTATGTCGGGCGCAGCGCCTCGGTGCGACTGGAGGACATGGTGCCGCAATACCTGGAGCACATGATCCGCCTGGGCCTGGTCGAGAGCGGCCCCGAGGACAAGAGCCTGGAAGTGAAGTACGAGGTGATGTCCCACGACAAGACCGTGCGCGCCCTGGGCAAGACGATCGAGAAGGAATTCAAGTTTCCGCCACGCATCCTGCGCCGGACCATCCGCGCCACCGAACTCGGCCGCCACCTGTGGCATGAGTGCGCGCCGGGCGATGTCGCCGTCGAACCGGTGATCTGAGCGACATGGACTACCTCGCCAGCGTCGCGGCCGAGTTCCGCGAGCACCTGTGGCTCTACCTGTCCATGCCCCTGATCAGCGGCGCCGTGGGCTACGTCACCAACGTCGTCGCCGTGCGCATGATGTTCTACCCGCTGGAGTTCCGGGGCATCCCGCCGCTGCTCGGCTGGCAGGGCATCATCCCCCGCCGCGCCGGCAAGATGGCCTCGATCTCGGTGCAGACCATCACCGAAAACCTGGTCTCGCCGCAGGAGATGTTCTCGCGCCTGGATGGCAATCGCATCGCCGATGAACTGGAGGAACCGCTCAATCGCATCGTCGCGCCGCTGACCGACAAGATCATGCAGAAGCATGCCCCGCTGATCTGGGCCTCGACCCCGGACCGGGTCAAGCAGCTGGTCTACGACAAGGTCAAGGCGGAGGCACCGGACACGGTCAACGAGATGCTCGACCAGGTCCGCAACAACATGGACCGCATGTTCGACATCTCGGAGATGGTGATCACCTCGCTGGTCCGGGACAAGGACCTGCTCAATCGCATGTTCAAGGAGGCGGCCGAACCCGAATTCCGCTTCATCGAACGCTCCGGTTTCCTGTTCGGCGCCCTGTTCGGCCTGGTCCAGATGCTGATCTGGGTGTTCTACAAGGGCGCCTGGATCCTGCCGGTGGCCGGGCTGCTGGTCGGCTATCTGACCAACTGGATCGCGCTGAAGATGATCTTCCAGCCGCAGCAGCCGCGACGCATCGCCGGCTATACCTTCCACGGCCTGTTCCACAAGCGCCAGCAGGAAGTGGCCCGGGACTACGGCACGCTGGTCTCCAAGGAGCTGATCACTCCGGCCAACATCTTCGAGGCTCTGATGAAGGGGCCTTACTCGGACAAGCTGTTCGCCTTCATCCAGCGCCGGGTCAGTCAGGTGCTGGACGAGACCACCAGCCTGGCCAAGCCCTTCATGGCCCTGACCATGGGCAGCCGCAGCTACAACGAGATGAAATCCGACATCGTCGACAGCGTGGTCGCCGAACTGCCCGAGACCATGCATGGCATCGTGGCCTATGCCGAAGATGCGATGGACCTGAAGGACACCATCATCACCCGTCTGGCCGCCCTGCCCTCGGATCGCTTCGAGGGCATGCTGCGTCCGGCCTTCGAGGAGGACGAGTGGCTGCTGATCGCGGTGGGCGCGGCGCTGGGCCTGGCGGTCGGCTTCTTCCAGCTGTTCGTGCTGTTCGCCGACCAGCTGGCCGGGCTCTAGTCGGTCCGCCCGGTCGGCGCGCCTTCGGGCGGGCGCAGATCATCCAGCTGCGCCAGCTGCGCCTGCAGCTCGGCCAGCTGCCGCTGGATCTCCTCGATCCGTGACTGGGCCTCGGCCAGCGGCGGCGCCGGCGGCTTGAGCCGGGCCCGCACCTCGTGGATGCGCTGCATGGCGTCCACGATCACCGCGATGAACAGGTTCAGCACGGTGAAGCTGGATACCAGGATGAAGGGCACGAAGAACGCCCAGGCCCAGGCATGCACCTCGATCACCGGGCGAGCGATACCCATGGACCAGCTTTCCAGGGTCATGACCTGGAACAGGGTGTAGAGCGAGGCGCCGAGGCTGCCGAACCACTCCGGATGGCTGGCCCCGAACAGATCGGTCGCGATGATGGCGAAGACGTAGAACACCAGCACCAGCAGGCCGAAGATGGACAGGATGCCGGGTACGGCGTGGAGCAGGGATTCCACGATGTTGCGCAGGGTCGGCACCATGCGCACCAGACGCAACAGGCGCAGCACGCGCAGCACGGAAAACGGGCCGGAAGCGGGCACCAGGGCAACACCGACCACCAGGAAGTCGAAGACATTCCAGGCATCCCGCCAGAAGGCCCCACGCTGGGCATACAGCTTGGCCGCCACCTCCAGGGTGAACAGGGCCAGGATCAGGCCATCGGCCAGGCGAACCCAGGGGCCAACCGCCTCCATCACGGCCGTGGAGGTCTCGAGCCCCAGCGTGAGCGCATTGAGCAGAATCAGGACAATGATGGCCGTCTGCAGCCGGGAATCGGCAAGCAGCCCGGCGAGGCGTACGCGCAGGGAGGGCATGGCGGGCGCAGTGAGTTCGGTCATGGGCGGCGGAGCTTAGCGCATTCGCTCCGTCTGCGGCAGATCAGGCGGCGCGTCGGGCCAGCGCTTCGGCGCGCTCACGGATGCCTTCGGACATGCCGTCAAAGCCGCGCTGCAAGGCACCGCGCATCAGCCCGCGCACCAGCGGCATCAGCCAGCCGCGCAGTTCGAAATGCGACTGGTAGCGGCAGCTGTTCCCATCGATTTCGGTGATGCGGTGGCTGCGCCGGCTGGACAGGGCGCCCAGCGGAAAGGGCTTCATGCAGTAGGAGAAGCCCTCCCCCTCGCGCACATCGAGGATGATCTCGACCTGCCGCTGCACCGGGCCGAGCAGCTTGACCTTCATGTCGATGGGCTCGCCCGGCTTGAGGCTGGAGCGGGCCGAGACCACGAAGGGATTCCATTCGGGGTAGCGGTCGAAGTCGCTGATCACGGCCCAGACCGCCGCCGCCGGCGCCTGGATCACAATGTCATGATCGATGCTGAACATGGCTCAGGCCGCCTGCGCTGCCTGGGCGAGTTCCTGCCGGATCACCCGGCGCAGGACCTTGCCCAGCTCGTTGTAGGGTAGCTCGCTGCGGAACTCGATCTGCTGCGGCACGCGTGAGGACCGCAGCCGCTCCCGCACCAGGGCCTGCAATTCCTCCACGCTGGCGCTGGCGCCCGGCGCGGTCACCACCACCGCGGCCACGCCCTCGCCCCATTGCGGATCCGGCACGGCCACGACCGCGGCATCGGCCACGGCCGGGTGGGAGATCAGCACGTCCTCGATCTCGCCCGGCGAGATGTTCTCGCCGCCGCGCACGATGACGTCGTCCTCGCGCCCGTCCAGGAACAGATAGCCGGCCTCGTCCAGATAACCCAGATCGCGGGTGCAGAACCAGCCGTCCTCGCTCAGGGTGCTGCCCTGCTCCTTGTATTCGCCGGACACCTGCCCGCCGCGCACGAAAATCATGCCGGCCTGGTTCGGGCCCAGCGCCTTGCCGGCCTCGTCGCGGATCTCGATCTCCACCGCACCGGTGGGCTGACCCACCGAGCCCAGGCGCTTGCGCACGTGCGGATCCTCGCTGGCCGCGGCCAGACGATGGTCGTCCGGTGTCAGCACGGCGACGGTGGAACTGGTTTCGGTCAGGCCGTAGGCATTGGTGAAATCGACCTGCGGCAGCAGGCTCATGGCCTGCTCGATGGTGGCCAGCGGCATCTTGCCGCCACCATAGGCGATGGCGCGCAGGTTCGGCAGCTCGAAGCTCTCCTTCATGCGCTGCATCTCCTCGATGATGCGGCTGAGCATGGTCGGCACCACGAAGGCATTGCTCACCATCTCGTCCTGCGCCGCCTTCAGCCAGGCGCGCGGCTCGAAATTCTCCAGCTGCACCATGCGCCGGCAGGCGTAGGTGGAGCTGAGCACCGCCGAGATGCCGGCGATGTGATATGGCGGCACGGTCACCAGCACCGCGTCCTGTTCCTCGGCCGCGCCGAATTCCACCGTGCCGACAATGTAGGAAATCAGGTTCTCGTTGCGCAGCAGGGCCGCCTTGGGCTTGCCGGTGGTGCCGCTGGTGAACAGCTGCACGGCGACGCTGGCCGGATCGACAAACTCCTCCTCGAAGGCCGCCGCCGGCGCGCTCATGAACTCGGCGCTGGCGATGCAGATCAGATCGTCCCGGGCATCCACCTGCTCACGGAACTGATCCCCCACCACCAGCAGCGCGGGGGTGACCCGATCGAGCAGCGCATTGATCTCGCTCCGGGTCAGACGGTAGTTCAGCGGTACATAGGGAATGCCGGCATAGCCCGCCGCGAAGATCGCCACCGGCAGGATCGGGCCATTGACGTCGAGCAGGGCGAGATTCTCCACACCGGCCTCGCGCAGCTTGATCGCCGCACGCTGAGCCTTGTGCCGCAACTCGGCGTAGGTCAGCGACTCCTGGCCACAGACCACTGCCGTGCGTTCGCCGAAAGCATCGGCAGCCATATCCAGCAGCATGGAAATATTCATGGATTCCTCTCCTCGGACGCAGCGGTCAAGGCCTGCCGCTTGACCCCGCTCAGTCGGACGACGGCAGCTGCTTGGCCTGCTTCACCGCCAGCGCCTCGCCATTCAGCACCAGGCTGCCCTTGCCCGGCTTGGTGCAGAGCATCTCGATGCTCTCGTCCGCATTGACGTAGCGCTTGCCCATCAGGGTGCCTTCGGCCAGTGCCGGATCCAGTTCACCGCCACCGTCTTCGGTGGGTGCAATCATCAGCGCGCCACCGCAATGCAGCGCATAGTCGCCCGCCGGCGCCTTGATCACCATGACCTGGGTGTCGCAGACCGCACTCTTGAAGCGGGCGCCGGCTTTCAGGGCCACTGTCGACATCTCACAACTCCTGTTTCAAATCTGTTCGACCCACTGGCCGATCTTCGCGAACAGCTCGGTCCGCGATGCGAAAACAAACTGGCTGTGCCCGGTATTCGGCAGCACCAGCACCTCGGCGCCGGGGCTGCCGGAGAACAGCTGCTGCACATTATCCGGGGCTTTGACCAGATCCTTATCACCCAAAGCGATGAGGACAGGCACTTTCACCCGGGCGGCCAGCGCATCCCAGTGATGCGGATACAGGGACATGAAGGCCGGCAGCGGCAGCAGGTGGGTGCTGACATTGCGGATCGCCTCCTGTGCGCCCGGCTGCGCCGTGGCCCCCGCATACAGCCCACCATTGCCACCCTGCGGAATCACCGGGTAGGGCTCGCGGAACATGCTCCGGGCCAGCTCGACGCTGGCCGCTTCCAGGGCCGGCCGGTCATGCAGCAGGGCCCGTGCCGCCGCCGGCAGGTATTGCGGCAGGCCGTCGAAGCCGAAACCGAGCAGGATCAGGCCTGCGTGACTGGCGTGAGCGGACTGCTGGATCAGGCTGATCAGCGCCCCCATGGAATGGCCCACCCCGACGGTGCGGGACCGGGCCAGTTCGGGCAGGCTGCCGCGCAGGGCGCCCAGAGCCCGATGCTGAGCCTCGGCCAGCAGCTGTGGCCCGAGCAGATAGCCATCGGCGGGCCGGTCGCTGTCGCCCACCCCCGGGTGATCGATGAGCAGGCAGCCATGCCCCTGCGCCTGCATCGCGGCAACGAAGCTGAAACCGCCCTGCAGATCGTAGTACTGGCGCTTCATGCCACCGCCGGCCAGGCAGACGAAGACGATGTCCGAGCCCTGCGGGGGCCACCAGCTGGCCCCGAGCTCCAGATTGTCCACCTCGCCCACCGTCAGGCCGGTGGGCGCCATCAGGGTGCGCGGAGCCTGCACCGGAAACAGACCTAGACCCGGCCCAGCACCGCGCCGGCCATGCCGGAGGAGACCAGCGCATGCTCGACGTCGGCCACCTGATTGGCCGCGCTGCCGCGAATCTGGCGCACCGCTTCGGTGATGTTGTTCATGCCGTGAATGTAGGCCTCGCCGATCAGGCCGCCATTGGTGTTCACCGGCAGCGAGCCGCCGACCTCGATATGGCCGTCCTTGACGAAACCCGCCGCTTCTCCATCACCGCAGAAACCAAAGGCCTCCAGCTGCTTGAGCACCTGCGGGGTGAAGGCGTCGTAGAGCATGGCCAGCTGCATGTCCTGCGGCTCCATGCCGGTCTGGGCCCACAGCCGCCGCGCGGTGCCGCGCGACTCGGGCATGTCGGCCAGATCACCGGAATGGAAGTAATTGGAGATCACCTCGTTGTCGCGCGGGATCGACTGACAGGCGCCGACGATGTGCACCGGCGGCTGCTTCAGATCGCGGGCGCGCTCCAGCGAGGTCACCAGCAGGGCCACACCGCCGTCGGATTCCTGGCAGCAATCGAACATGCGCAGCACCGGCTCGACGATCCACTTCGAGGCCTGGTGCTCCTCCAGGGTGATCGGCCGCTCGTAGAACCAGGCATTGGGGTTGCTGGCCGCGTGCTTGCGCTGAACCACCGACACCCGGCCGAAGTCCTCATTGGTCACGCCGTACTTCTGCATGTAGCGCTGGGCGGTCAGCCCTTCCCAGGTCGCCGGAGTCTGGGCGCCATAGGGCATGCACCAGAGCAGCGAACCGGTGCCGTTGCCGGGCTGGAAGGCCGATTCCATGGTGATGGGCTGGCCGAAGCGGTACTGCGAGCGCTCGTTCATCGCCC
>JBFJTN010000015.1:0-32064 GCA_041625325.1 Oceanococcus sp.
CAGCCTGGACGGGCGGCGGCTGAAGTTCACCGTCATGGCGGACCAGACCATCCTCTATCGCAAGCGGGTCGGCGAGATCGTCAGCCGCAAGGATCCGCAGGGTCGGCCGACGGTTTTCTCGCGCCTGCCGCGCCTGCAGGGGAGCCGCTGGGTGTCGGTGGGGCGGCTTGATCTGAATACCTCGGGTCTGCTGCTGTTCACCACCGATGGCGAACTGGCCCGACAGCTGATGCACCCCTCCAGCGAGATCGAGCGCGAATATGCCGTGCGGGTGCTGGGCGAGGTCAGCCCCGAGACCCTGCAGCGCCTGCGCGACGGCATCGAGCTGGAGGACGGTCCGGCCGCATTCGAACAGATCGTGGATGCCGGCGGCGAGGGCGCCAACCACTGGTACCACGTCACGCTGCGGGAAGGACGCAACCGCATCGTGCGGCGCCTGTTCGAAGCGGTGGACTGTCAGGTCAGCCGGCTGATCCGGATCCGTTTCGGCCCTATCGCGCTGCCCGGCAATCTGGCCAGCGGCAAAAGCCGTCCGCTGACGCCGCAGGAACTCAGGGCCCTGCACAAGGCGGCGCAGGGCTGACCGGACCGGGCGGGCGCTGGCCGCTGACGCAGGCGGCGTAGCGCGCGACCGGGCTGGCCCATGCGGGCCTGGCCTGCGGGGCCAGGGCCGGCTGCACGGCCTGGCGGCCGCGCGCGACTAGGCGGTCTCGGACAGCCGGTAGCCCAGTTTGGGAATGGTGTGCAGCAGCTTGGTCTTGAAGGGTTTGTCGATGGCGGTGCGCAGGGCGTAGATGTGCGCGCGCAGGGCATCGGAGTCCGGCGGCTCGTCGCCCCAGATCTCGGCTTCCAGCTTGCCGCGGCTGACCAGATTGGGCGACTCGCGCATCAGCATGGCCAGAATCTTGATATGGATGGGCGCCAGCGCGATCAGGCGGCCCTCCCGGGTGGCGGACTTGCTTTCCATGTCCAGTTCCAGCTCGCCGACCTTCAGGCGGTTGCCCAGCACCGGCCGGCCGCGCCGGGTCATCGCGCGCAGGCGGGCCTCCAGCTCCTCCACCGAGAAGGGCTTGGGCATGTAGTCATCCGCACCGTAATCCAGGCCGGTGACCCGGTCCTCGACCTCGGTGCGGGTGGTCAGCATCATGATCGGGGTGGAGATATGCGCATGTTCGCGCAGGTGCCGGCACAACTCGAAGCCGTTCATGCCGGGCATGTTGACGTCGAGCAGGATGGCGTCGTACTCGTTCTCCATCGCCAGGTTCAGCCCGCTGGCCCCGTCGCTGGCCGCGTCGAGAATGTACTGATCCTCGTCCAGGGCCGCGAACAGCAGGTCCTGGATATCCGGGTCGTCGTCAATGATCAGCACGCGCAGCGACATGTACGATTTGTCCTGAAATTTTTGTAAAGATTACACGCACTTGATGGGTGCGATAAACATCCCGCGCTCGATTGTCGCTGCGGCGGCGGCACGAAGCCGGGTGATTCCGGGCCGCGGGCCGGTCAGCTGGCCGGCGGCGTCACCGGCGCCTGTTCGAGCAAGGCCACGATGTGACGGGCATTCCCGGTCGGGCTGGCCAGCTGTTCCGGCACCTCGCCGGGATAGACCGCAGCCCGGATCGGACTGGGCTGAGGATCGGGGATCACCCGATCCACCCGCAGCTGATTTTCATTCTCCTGCGCGCAGACATGCAGCAGGGCATCCAGGCCGGCCTTGGCCACGGCATAGGCACCCCAGTAGGCTTTCTGCTCCTGGCCGGGTCTGTCACTGACCCCGATCAGCTGCCCGCGGCGCGCCTTGAGCAGGGGCAGCAGCGCCTGAATCAGATGGAAGGGGCCATTGAGATTCACGTCCATGATCTGCTGCCAGTCCTTGGCCGGCAGATGCTCCAGCGGGTGCAGCCCGGTGTGCAGCCCGCTACACAGGACCACGGCGTCCAGGCCATCTTCCGCCAGCGCCTGGGCCAGCTCCCGATAATGACCCTGGCTGGCGCGCAGGAAGTCCAGTTCGACCAGCAACGGGGAATTGCCCCCCAGGCTGGCGATCTCGTCGTCCACCTCTTCCAGCCGGGTCTTGCGCCGGGCCAGCAGGATCAGATCGGCGCCGGCGGCGGCGAGCTGCCGGGCGAGTTCGCGGCCCAGCGCGCCGGTGGCGCCGGTGACCAGAATGCGGCGGCCGAAAAGGGGAGAGTTATGCGTCATGAGGGTTCTGTCGGGAAACGGTCTGGGCGGGGGGTGGCAGTCCGGCGAGGCGGATTCAGGGGCGGTGGCAGCGCATCAGGTAGTTGACGTCCACATTGCGCTGCAGGCTGTAGGTCCGGGTCAGCGGGTTGTAATGCAGGCCCTGCTGGGCGTCGACGACCAGGCCGGCCTGCCGGCACCAGCCGGCCAGCTCGGAGGGCCTGATGAATCGGGCATAGTCGTGGGTGCCGCGGGGCACGATACGCAGCAGATGCTCGGCGCCGACGATGGCCATCAGAAAGGATTTCGGATTGCGGTTCAGGGTCGACAGGTAGAGCGCACCACCGGGCTTGAGCAGGCGGGCGCAGGCCTGGACGACGGCGGCAGGGTCCGGTACATGCTCCAGCATCTCCATGCAGGTGAGCAGATCGAATTCCCCGGCCTGGCTGGCGGCCAGGTCCTCGATCGCGCAGCAGCGATAATCGATCTGCAGACCGGCAGAACGGGCATGCACGCGCCCCGCCTCCAGGGCATCCTCGGCCAGGTCGACGCCGCTGGCCCGGGCCCCGGCGCGGGCCAGGCCTTCGGTCAGGATGCCGCCGCCGCAGCCGACATCCAGCACGCGCAGGCCGGCGAGTTCGTCGAAGCGCTCTATGAAACTCAGGCGCAGCGGGTTGATGGCATGCAGCGGCGCCATCGGGCCGCTGCTGTCCCACCAGTGCGCGGCCAGGGCGGAAAACTTGTCCAGCTCGGCCGGGTCGGCATTGCGCGCGCTGTCAGCCCTGCTCACGGTCGGCTCCTGAAATCTGCGCCTGATAAGCGCCCAGCTGCTCCCGCAGCTCCGTGACATCGATGCTGGTCAGTTCGCCCTCGCGCAGCAGGCAGCGCCCGGCGACCCAGACATGGCTGACCTGATGCCGCCCGCTGCAGTAGACCAGTTGCGAGATCGGGTCATACAGGGGCTGCTGCTCCAGGCCGGACAGGTCCACCGCGCACAGGTCGGCCCATTTGCCCGGTTCCAGCGAGCCGATGTCGTCGGCCTGATCCAGCGCCCGGGCGGCGTTGATCGTGGCCATGGCCAGGACCTCGGCAGCGCTGACCGCGTCGGCACGGCCGGCCGCCAGCTTGCCGATCAGCGCAGCGCTGCGCATTTCACCGAACAGGTCGAGGTCGTTGTTGCTGGCCGCGCCATCGGTGCCGATGCAGACATTGACCCCGGCCTGCATCAGCGCTGCGACCGGGCACAGTCCGCTGGCCAGCTTCAGATTGGACTCGGGGCAGTGCACCACGTGACTGCCTGCCGCGCCGAGTTGTGCGATCTCGTCCGGTGTCAGCTGGGTCATGTGCACGGCGAGCAGGCGCTCATTGAGCAGATCAAGCTCCGCGATGCGCTGCAGCGGCCGGCGATCGCTGTCCGCCTCGGCCTGGGTTACCTCGTGGGCGGTCTCGTGCAGGTGCATGTGCACGGGCACATCGAGCTGGTCCGCCAGCATGCGAACCCGCTTGAGCCCTTCGTCACCCACCGTGTAAGGGGCATGCGGGGCGAAGGCGGTGCGGATCCGGGCATGGCCCTTGTAGCTGTCGTGCAGGGCGAGGCCCTTGTGAAAGTATTCGTCCGCGGTCTGCGCGTAGCGGGTGGGAAAGTCGACCAGAATCATGCCGATCTGCGCGCGGATGCCGGTGGCTGCCACCTCCTGGGCGGTGGCTTCCGGGAAGAAGTACATGTCATTGAAGCAGGTGATGCCGCCGCGCAGCATTTCCGCGATCGCGTGGCGCACGCCGATCCGGCAGAAGTGTTCGTCGGCGAAGCGCGCCTCCAGCGGCCAGATGTGCTGCTCCAGCCATTCCATCAGCGGCCGGTCATCCGCCACGCCGCGCAGCAGATTCATCGCCGCGTGGGTGTGCATGTTGATCAGGCCGGGCAGCAGGGCGTGGCCGGGCAGGTCCACGATCCGGGCCTGCGGGTAACGCTGGGCGCCGGTGGGGACGATGTCGAGGATGCGGCCATCGGCCACCAGCAGGCTGTGATCCTCCAGCACGGTGGCATGCGGCACCACGGGAATGATCCAGCGCGGATTGATGATCAGTTCGGGTTCGGCGGCGGACATGGTCTGGCGTTTTCGGGTGCTCGCGCATTGTACCGGCACGCGCAGGCGAGGGTGCGCCCCCTGGCCTTGCGTCTGCCCCCGTCAGGACGCCGCCGCATGGTAGAATTGTTTCCTTTTTTCAGGTGGATCGCCGTCGCAGCCTTGGGGGAGTCGCAAGGGCTGGCGGGGTGCCGATTCTGGCGGGACGACAAAGAGAACCATGAGCGAATTTGCCAAGGAAGTGTTGCCGATCAATCTCGAAGACGAGATGCGGCAGTCTTACCTGGATTACGCAATGAGCGTAATCGTCGGCCGTGCGTTGCCGGATGTGCGCGACGGCCTCAAGCCGGTGCATCGTCGGGTCCTGCACGCCATGCGCGAGCTGGGCAATGACTACAACAAGCCCTACAAGAAATCGGCCCGCGTGGTCGGTGACGTGATCGGTAAGTACCACCCGCATGGTGATACCGCGGTCTACGACACCATCGTGCGCATGGCGCAGGATTTCTCCATGCGCTACCTGCTGGTGGATGGCCAGGGCAATTTCGGCTCGGTGGACGGGGATTCACCGGCCGCCATGCGTTACACCGAAGTGCGCATGGCCAAGCTCTCCCACGAGCTGCTGGCCGACATCGACAAGGAAACGGTCGATTTCACGCCGAACTATGACGAATCCGAAACCGAGCCGACGGTTCTGCCGACCAAGGTGCCCAACCTGCTGGTCAATGGCAGCACCGGCATCGCGGTCGGCATGGCCACGAACATCCCGCCGCACAACCTCAACGAGGTGATCGAGGCCTGTCTGCTGCTGATCGACAATCCCGAAGCGGATATCGACGAGCTGATGGAATGCCTGCCGGGGCCGGATTTCCCCACCGCCGGCATCATCAACGGCGCGGCCGGCATCCTGATGGCCTACCGCACCGGGCGCGGCCGGATCTACATGCGCGCCCGGGCCGAGTTCGAGGAGTTCGACAATGGCCGTGAGTCCATCGTCGTCACCGAGCTGCCCTATCAGGTCAACAAGGCCAAGCTGATCAAGCATATCGCCGAGCTGGTCAAGGAGAAGAAGCTCGAGGGCATTACCGAGATTCGCGACGAATCCGACAAGGATGGCTATCGGGTGGTGATCGAGCTGCGCCGCGGCGAGAACGCGGATGTGGTGCTGAACAATCTGTATCAGCAGACCCAGATGCAGTCGGTCTTCGGCATCAACATGGTGGCCCTGGATGGCGGCCAGCCGCGACTGATGAATCTGAAGCAGATTCTGGAGGCCTTCCTGCGCCATCGCCGCGAGGTGGTGACCCGGCGGACCCGCTATCTGCTGCGCAAGGCACGGGAGCGCGCCCATATCCTGGAAGGGCTGACCGTCGCCCTGGCCAACATCGACGAAGTGATCGCCCTGATCAAGGCCGCGCCGTCTCCGGCCGAGGCCAAGGCGGGCCTGGTCGCGCGCGCCTGGCCGCCGGGCGAGGTGGTGGCCCTGGTGGAACGGGCCGGCGCCCAGATGGAGCAGTCGGAAGAGTTCGGCCTCAAGGATGACGGCTATCACCTGAGCGAGGCCCAGGCTCAGGCGATCCTGGAACTGCGCCTGCACCGCCTGACCGGGCTGGAGCAGGACAAGCTGCGCGACGAGTTCAATGCGCTGCTGGAGCAGATCGCCGAATACCTGCGCATTCTGGACAGCCGTGAGCGTCTGCTGGAAGTGATCCGTGAGGAACTGGTCGAAATCCGCGACAGCTATGGCGATGCGCGGCGCACCGAAATCGTCGCCACCCAGGAAGACCTGGAGGTCGAGGACCTGATCACGCCAGAGGACATGGTCGTGACCCTGTCGCATGAAGGCTACATCAAGGCTCAGCCGCTGGAGGTCTATCAGGCCCAGCGACGTGGCGGCGTGGGCAAGAGCGCCGCCAGGACCAAGGACGAGGACTTCGTCGACCGGCTCTGGGTCACCCATACCCACGACACCCTGCTGTGTTTCTCCAGCGTCGGCAAGGTCTACTGGATCAAGGTTTATCGCCTGCCGCGCGGCAGTCGCGATGCGCGCGGGCGGCCCATCGTCAACCTGCTGCCGCTGGAAGAGGGTGAGCGGATCAGCGCGATCCTGCCGGTCAAGGATTATCCGGAAGACCGTTTCATTTTCATGGCCACCCGTCGTGGCACGGTCAAGAAAGTGCCGCTGGAGCAGTTCTCCCGTCCGCGCAGCGTGGGTCTGATCGCCCTGGACCTGCGTGCCGATGACCAGCTGGTGAATGTGGGCATCACCGATGGTGACGCCGACATCATGCTGTTCTCCAAGGAGGGCAAGGTGGTGCGTTTCCGCGAGGCGGAGGTGCGCGCCATGGGCCGTACCGCGCTGGGCGTGCGCGGCATCAAGCTGCTGGGTGACGATCAGGTGATGGCGCTGATCATCAACGACGGCGGCGAAATTCTCACGGTCAGCGAAAACGGCTATGGCAAGCGCACGCCAATCGACGATTACCCGCGGCGCGGCCGTGGCACCCAGGGCGTGCTGTCGCTGAAGAAGAGCGACAAGACCGGTCAGGTGATCGGCGCCGTGCAGGTGCACGAAGGGGACGAAATCATGCTGATTGCCAATTCCGGCCAGCTGGTGCGCACCCGGGTGGACGAGATCTCCGTGCTGAGCCGCAATACCCAGGGGGTCAAGCTGATCTCCCTGCGGGACTCGACACTGGTCGGCCTGGATCGCATCGCGGCGGACCTGGTGGACAGCGGAGACGATGCGCTGGAGGAGACTGCGGACTAGCTGCGGCCCCCGGCCTGGCGGATCTGCCGGCGGCCGGGGAACCAGCACCGGCGCGCCGGGGTCGCAGGCGGCGCCATGAGCGCCAGAGGCCGGCCCCTGGCGCCGTGGCCGGCAGGACAATGGATACCCGCCCGAGGGCGGGGCGGATCAATTTCGGAATGGTGGTGGGATCACGATGAGCAGGGTTTACAACTTCAGCGCGGGGCCGGCGACATTGCCGGAAGAGGTTCTCAGCCAGATCCAGCAGGAGCTGCTGGACTGGCAGGGCACCGGCATGTCGGTGATGGAAATGAGCCATCGCGGCAAGGCCTTCGTCTCCATTGCCGAGCAGGCGGAAGCCGACCTGCGCGAACTGCTCGGCGTGCCGAGCAATTACAAGGTCCTGTTTCTGCAGGGCGGGGCGGCCGGACAGTTTTCCGCCATCCCGATGAACCTGCTGGGCGCGAAGACGCGCGCGGATTATGTGGTGACCGGCAGCTGGGGCAAGAAGGCGGTCAAGGAAGCGGCCAAGTACTGCGAGGCGGTGACCGTGGCCAAGCCCGATGGCGCCTTCACCCATATTCCGGAGCAGGCCGGCTGGCAGACCAGCGCCGATGCGGCCTATCTGCACTACACGCCGAATGAAACCATCGAAGGCGTCGAGTTTCACTGGGTGCCGGAATCGGGCGAGGTGCCGCTGGTGGCGGATTTCTCCTCGACCTTCATGTCGCGCCCCATCGACGTGTCGCGCTACGGCCTGATCTATGCCGGCGCGCAGAAGAATGTCGGCCCCGCCGGCATGGTGATTGTCATCGTGCGTGACGACCTGCTGGACCGGGCCGCCGCGCAGACGCCGATGGTGCTGCACTACGCCGAACAGGCGGCCGCGGAATCGATGCTGAACACGCCCCCCTGTTTCACCTGGTACGTGGCCGGCCTGGTGTTCCAGTGGCTGAAGCGTCAGGGTGGCCTGGAGGGCATGGCCCAGCGCAACGAGCGCAAGGCCGCGAAGCTGTATGCGGCGATCGACGAGATGGACTTCTACGCCAATCCGGTGGACCCGATGAGTCGCTCCTGGATGAACGTGCCCTTCACCCTGGCCGATGAGGCCCTGGATGGCGAGTTCCTGAAGCAGGCCGAGGCCGCCGGCCTGTCCACCCTCAAGGGGCATCGTTCGGTGGGTGGCATGCGCGCGTCCATCTACAACGCCATGCCCGAAGCCGGGGTCGATGCGCTGATCGCCTTCATGGAAGACTTCGCGCGCCGGGCCTGAGCCGGGTTTTCCACAGATGACGCCGATGACACAGAGAGATTGGAACAGGCCGCCGCGTCAGCGCTCCGGCCGGGTCAATCCCGTGTTCGGCGTCTCGGGCCGCTTGCGAGCACCTTCCCATCGGGGTAATTCCTGCCTACGGCAGCATATACAGTAGTTTCGAGAAACCATGTACAAGATTCTGACTCTGAACAATATTTCCGTCGTAGGCCTGGAGCGCTTTCCGCGCAAGGACTACGAGGTGGCCTCCGACATGAGCGCGCCCGACGCGGTGATCCTGCGCTCGGCGAACATGCATGACATGGAGATCCCGGCGAGCGTCAAGGCGATCGGCCGGGCCGGCGCCGGGGTCAACAACATTCCGGTGCCGCGCATGAGCGAGGCCGGCGTGCCGGTGTTCAACGCCCCGGGCGCGAATGCCAATGCGGTGAAGGAGCTGGTCGTGACCGGCATGCTGATCGCCGCACGCAACGTCTGCCAGGCCTATGGCTATGTGCGTGAGCTGGAAGGCAATGACGAGGAGGTGGAAAAGCAGGTCGAGGCGGGCAAGAAGAAATTCGCCGGCTACGAACTGCCCGGCCGCACCCTGGGCGTGATCGGTCTGGGCGCCATTGGCGTGCTCGTGGCCAACGCCGCCCAGGCGCTGGGCATGCGGGTGCTGGGTTACGACCCGAGCATCACCGTGCGCAACGCCTGGAAGCTGCACGCCGGTGTGGAGCAGGCCGCGTCGGTGGATGATCTGCTCTCGCGGGCCGATTTCATCACCCTGCATGTGCCGCTGGTGGAGGGCACCCGGAATCTGATCAATGCCGAGCGCCTGCGCCAGGTCAAGAAGACGGCGGTGCTGATGAATTTCGCCCGCGGTGGCGTGGTCGACGAGGACGCCGTCGAGGCCGCGCTGGACGCCGGCAAGCTGGGCAGCTTCGTGACGGATTTTCCGACCAACCGTCTGCGCCGTCACGACAAGGTCATCGCCCTGCCGCATCTGGGCGCTTCCACCGGCGAGGCGGAGGACAACTGCGCCGTGATGGTGGCGGACCAGGTGCGCGATTACCTGGAGACCGGAAACATCCGCAATTCGGTCAATTTCCCGGAGACCGAGCTGCCGCTGGGCAGCGGCGTCTGGCGCCTGTGCATCGTCAACGCCAATGTGCCGAACATGGTTGGCCAGATTTCGACCCAGCTGGGGGAACATGGCATCAACATCGTGGACCTGCTGAACAAGTCGCGCGGCGAACTGGCCTATACACTGGTCGATACCGATTCGCAGCCGCCGGCCGAGGTGATGCAGGCTCTGGAAGGCATTCAGGGCGTGATCAAGGTCCGGATGCTCGAGCCGCGCGAAGACTGAGGAGACCCACCGCCCGTGAGCGACGATCGGCTGGATCAGGCGCGCAAGCGCATCGATGTGCTGGATGAGGAGATCCAGGCGCTGATTTCCGAGCGCGCGCTGATCGCGCAGGATGTGGCCAGGATCAAGGCGGACATGGGTGACGGGGCGGATTGTTATCGCCCCTCCCGGGAGGCCGAGGTGCTGCGTCGGGTGGCCGAGCGCAACAAGGGCCCCCTGACCGACCAGGGCATGGTCCGTGTGATGCGCGAGATCATGTCCGCCTGCCTGTCCCTGGAATCGCCGCTGGAGGTCGCCTATCTGGGGCCGGAAGGCACCTATACCCAGGCCGCGGTCTACAAGCACTTCGGCAATGCGGTGAAGGCCCGTCCGCTGGCCGCGATCAACGAGATCTTTCGCGACGTCGAGGCCGGCAATGCGGATTACGGCGTGGTGCCGGTCGAGAACAGCACCGAAGGCGTGGTGAACTACACCCTCGACATGTTCGCGACCTCCTCGCTGCTGATCTGCGGCGAGGTGTCCCTGGCGGTGCATCACCATCTGCTCAAGAAGAGTGGAGGAATGGACACGGTCCGGGAGATCTACGCCCACTCCCAGTCCTTCGCCCAGTGCCGCCAGTGGCTGGATCGCAAGTTGCCCAAGGCGGAGCGGATCACGGTGGCCAGCAACGGGGAGGGCGCCCGCATGGCAGCCGAATCCGATGGCGCCGCCATCGCCGGCAAGCCGGCGGCCGAACGCTATGGCCTGGGCATCATCGCGGCGAACATCGAGGACGAGCCGGACAACACCACGCGTTTTCTGGTGATCGGGCGACAGATCGTTCCGCCGACGGGCGCCGACATGACCTCCATCCTGCTGTCCTCGCACAACAAGCCGGGGGCCCTCTACGATCTGCTGCGTCCCTTCGCCGATGCCGGGGTGAATCTCACGCGCATCGAGTCGCGGCCGTCGCGACGGGCGCAGTGGGACTACAACTTCTTCGTCGATATCGAAGGCCACTCACAGGATCAGGCGATCAAGTCGGTGCTCGACGGCATGAAGAACAATGCCGCCTTCTTCAAGTTCCTGGGGTCCTATCCCAAGGCCGTGATGTAATGAGCCCGCCGCGGCTCCGCTGCGGTGTCCACCTCCGCAAGGACGTGGCGCCGACGGCACACGGTCGCCACTGACGCCTGCCGGATGGCAGACACAGCCAAGCAGAAGAATCAGATGACCGAATTTCTCAAGCACGCCAATCCGGGGATCGCGCAACTGCGTCCCTACGAGCCCGGAAAACCGGTAGAGGAACTGGAGCGAGAACTGGGGATCAGCGACATCATCAAGCTGGCCTCCAACGAGAACCCGCTGGGGCCAAGTGCCGCCGTGGAAGGCGTGCTGGCCGCTCCCCCCGATCTGGCGCGCTACCCCGATGGCAGCGGCTTTCGCCTCAAGCGGCTGCTCGCCGCGGACCTGGGAGTGGAGACGGCCCAGATCACCCTGGGCAATGGCTCCAACGATGTGCTGGAGCTGCTGGCCCGGGTGTTTCTGCGGCCGGGCACCAACGCGGTCTGCTCGGCCCATGCCTTCGCGGTCTATCCGCTGGTGACCACGGCCGTGGGCGCCGAACTGCGCGAGGTGCCGGCCCTGCCTGCCGATGCGCCTCAGGCTTACGGGCATGACCTGGACGGCTTCGCCGCGCGGGTGGATGAGAATACCCGGCTGGTGTTCATCGCCAATCCGAACAATCCCACCGGCACCTGGGTCGAACCCGAGTCCATCGAGCGGCTGCTGCGGCAACTGCCACCCGAAGTGCTGGTGGTGCTGGACGAGGCCTATTGCGAATACCAGGACGAAAGTCAGCGGCCGGATGCCCTGGCTCTGCTGGCGCGGCATCGGAACCTGATCGTGACCCGGACATTTTCCAAGGTCTACGGTCTGGCCGGCCTGCGCGTCGGCTACGCCCTGTCCTGTCCGGAGGTGGCGGACCTGATGAATCGCATCCGCCAGCCCTTCAACAACAATGCGCTGGCCCTGCTGGCGGCGGAAGCGGCCTGGCAGGACCAGGCCCATGTCGCCGCATCGGTGGCGCTGAACGCCGAGGGCATGGCGCTTTACGCCGAGGCCCTGCCGGCGCTGGGCCTGCGCATCTTGCCCAGCCAGGCCAACTTCGTCTGTGTCGACTTCGCCCGCCCGGCCCAGCCGATCTTCGATGCCTTGCTGCGCCAGGGGGTCATCGTGCGGCCGCTGGCCGGCTATCGCATGCCCGAGCATCTGCGGATCACCATCGGTACGCCGGAGGAAAACGCCCGGTGTCTGGATGCCCTGAAGGCGGTGCTGTGAAACTCGGACAGCTCAGCCTGATCGGCGTGGGCCTGATCGGGGGCTCGCTGGCTGCGGCCCTGCGCGAGGTCGGCGCGGTGGAGCGGGTGCTGGCCAGCGCGCGGCGTCAGGAGACCCTGGATACTGCCCGCTATCTCGGCCTGATCGACGCCGGTGATACCGATCCCGCAGCCGTGGTGTCCGGGGCGGATGTGGTCATGCTGGCCGTGCCGATGGGCGCCTGCCGCGGGGTTTTCGAGGCGCTGCGAGATAGCTGGCCCGAGCAGGCGGTGGTGACGGATGCCGGGTCGACCAAGGCCAGCGTGATCGCGGACCTGCGTGCGGTGTTCGGCCGGATCCCGGCCAACTTCGTGCCGGGCCACCCGGTCGCGGGCACCGAGCGCAGCGGGCCTGCCGCCGCATTTCCGGGGCTGTTCCGCCACCGTCGGGTGATCCTCACCCCGACCGCGGAGACCGATCCGGAGGCCACCGCGCGCGTCCGCGCGATGTGGGAATGCGTCGGGGCCCAGGTTCACGAGATGAGCGCGGAACATCATGATGAGGTGCTGGGTCTCACCAGCCACCTGCCGCATCTGATTGCCTATCAGCTGATCGAGACCCTGGCACGGGCGCAGGACAACCGGGAGGTTTTCGCCTTCGCCGCGGGTGGCCTGCGCGACCTGACCCGGATCGCCTCGAGCAATCCGCAGATGTGGAGCGACATCATGCTGGCCAACCGGGAGGCAGTGCTCGCTGCCCTGGATCGCTATCTGGAGGATCTGGGCAGCCTGCGGGCGGACCTGGCGGCGGGTGACGCCGGCGCGCTGCTGGCCCATTTCGGGGCGGCCAAACAGGCCAGGGACCGTTGGATACACACGGCGGAGGCCGATCGATGAGCCAGCGACAGGACTGGGTGGCCCGCCGTGGCGCGGTGCTCGGCGGCGAACTGCGGGTGCCTGGTGACAAATCGATCTCGCACCGCTCGGTGATGCTGGGGGCGCTGGCCGACGGAATCACCGAAGTGCGCAATTTCCTGCCGGGTGAGGACTGCCGTGCCACGGCCGCCGCCATGCAGGCCATGGGTGTGCGTATCGAGGAACTGGCGCGTGATCACCTGCGGGTGCACGGCGTCGGACTGGACGGCTTGAGGGCGCCGGCCGAGCCGCTGTACCTGGGCAATTCCGGCACTTCGATGCGGCTGTTCTGCGGCCTGCTGGCCGCCCAGCCTTTCTCCTGCACCCTGACCGGGGATGCATCCCTGAGCGCTCGCCCCATGCGCCGGGTGACCGAGCCGCTGAGCCTGATGGGGGCGGCCTTTCGCACCACCGAGCGGGGCACGGCGCCGATCGAGATCCTCGGAGGGCGGAGGCTCAGGGGCCTGGACTACGCCATGCCCATGGCCAGCGCGCAGGTGAAATCGGCGCTGCTGCTGGCCGGGCTGTTCGCCGAAGGCCGCACGACGGTGCACGAGCCCAAGGTCACGCGTGACCATACGGAGCGCATGCTGCGCGGTTTTGGCTACAGCGTGGAGCAGGCGGACGGACAGGCCTCGCTGATCGGCGGCGGCCGCCTGCGCGCGCACGATATCCAGGTTCCGGGGGATCTGTCCTCGGCGGCCTTTTTCTTTGTCGCCGCGGCGATCCGGCCCGGTGCGCGAATCACGGTGCACGATGTCGGCATCAACCCCACCCGGATGGGCGTGCTGACAGTGCTGGAGCGGATGGGCGCCGAGGTCGAGATCAGCGACGAACGGATCAGCATGGGCGAGCCCGTCGCCACCGTGACGGTGCAGGGTGCGCCGTTGCGCGGCATCGCTATCGACGCGGAACTGGTCGCGCTGGCGATCGACGAATTGCCCGTGCTGTTCGTCGCGGCGGCCTGCGCGCAGGGCGAGACGGTGGTCAGCGGCGCGGAGGAACTGCGGGTCAAGGAAAGCGACCGGGTCGCGACCATGGCCGAGGGGCTGCAGGCGCTGGGCATAGTGGCCGAGCCACGACCGGACGGGATCCGCATTCAGGGTGGCCGTTTGCAGGGCGGACGGGTGGCATCCCACGGTGATCACCGCATCGCCATGAGCTTTGCCGTGGCGGCGCAGGCCGCTGCCGGCGAGATCTGCATCGAGGACTGCGCCAATGTGGCGACGTCGTTCCCGGGATTCCTGGACTGCGCGGCCAGTGTCGGTCTCGCCGTGGAAGCCCTGACGTGAGCGTGCGGGTGATCGCGGTCGATGGGCCGGGGGGCGCTGGCAAGGGCACCCTGTGCCGGGGTCTGGCACGGGCACTGGGCTGGCATTACCTGGATTCGGGGGCTTTGTACCGGCTGCTCGCCTTGCGCCTCAAGCGCAGCGGGGCTGATCCGCAGAGCGCTGCGGGGCTGGCCGCCGACATGCAGATTCGATTCTCACTGGACGACAACGAAGTCTGGCTGGATGGCGAAGCGGTGGCCGGACTGATCCGCACGGAGGAGGTCGGTGCGCTGGCCTCCGCCATTGCGGCCCGGCCCGACGTGCGCAGCGCGCTGCTGGCCCGCCAGCGAGCCTTTGCGCAAGCCCCGGGGCTCGTGGCTGACGGGCGCGACATGGGGACGGTGGTCTTCCCGGATGCCCCGCTCAAGATCTTTCTGGACGCCAGCGCGGAAGTGCGGGCACGGCGGCGTGAGAAGGAATTGCGCGAGGCGGGCAAAAGCGCTATATTTGAAAGGATTTTCCGCGAGATTTCAGAACGGGATCGACGCGACCGTGAGCGCAGTACCGCGCCATTGAAGCCGGCAGACGATGCCCGTCTGCTGGACAGCAGTGGCAAGGACGCTGGCGAAGTGCTGAGCCTGGCCCTGGACTGGGCTGAACAGGCCGGTCTGGTCGACTGACATACCCGGGCTGCGTCGGAAATCGGGAAATCCGCCACGGAAGGCGGATTTGTTGTTTTATGACTGTCGCAGCCGGGATGGCTGAGGCAATGAGAACTGGATTCATCAACTAACCCATGACAGAAAGTTTTGCCGAACTCTTTGAAGAGAGTTTGAAAGCCGGCCAGAGCATGCAGCCTGGCGCCATCGTCCATGCCCGAGTGCTGGAAATCAAACCCGACGTGGTGATTGTCGACGCGGGGCTGAAATCCGAAGGCGTGATCCCGCTGGACGAATTCAAGAATCTGGATGGTGAGATCACCATCAGCCCGGGTGACGATATCGAAGTGGCGCTGGAGGCTGTCGAAGACGGCTTTGGCGAAACCAAGCTCTCCAAGGACAAGGCAGAGCGCATCCGCACCTGGGACCGCCTGACCAAGGCCCACGAAAACAAGGAAATCGTCATCGGCACGATCTCCGGCAAGGTCAAGGGTGGTTACACCGTCGATGTCGATCGCGTCCGTGCGTTCCTGCCGGGCTCGCTGGTCGATATCCGCCCGGTGCGCGACACCTCCTACCTGGAAGGCAAGCCGCTGGAATTCAAGGTGATCAAGCTGGATCGCCTGCGCAACAATGTCGTGGTCTCGCGCCGCGAAGTGCTGGAAGCCGAGTACAGCCAGGAGCGCGAAATGCTGCTGGAGCGCCTGCAGGAAGGCGTGGTGCTCAAGGGCGTGGTCAAGAACCTGGTCGACTACGGTGCCTTCGTCGATCTGGGTGGCATCGATGGCCTGCTGCACATCACCGACATGTCCTGGAAGCGGGTCAAGGACCCGGCCGAGGTCATCGAAGTGGGCCAGGAAGTCGAAGTCAAGGTGCTCAAGTTCGACCGTGAGCGCATGCGCGTCTCGCTGGGCCTGAAGCAGCTGGGCGACGATCCCTGGGTCGACATCGCGCGTCGTTACCCGGAAGGCACCCGCCTGTTCGGCAAGGTCACCAACATCACCGACTACGGTTCCTTCGTGGAAATCGAAGACGGTGTGGAAGGCCTGGTCCACGTGTCCGAAATGGACTGGACCAACAAGAACTGCAACCCGAACAAGGTGGTTCACGTCGGTCAGGAAGTCGAGGTCATGATCCTGGACATCGACGAAGAGCGCCGCCGCATTTCCCTGGGCATGAAGCAGTGCGTGCCGAACCCCTGGGAAGAGTTCGCGCAGAACCACCAGAAGGGCGACCGCGTACAGGGCACGATCAAGTCGATCACCGACTTCGGCGTGTTCATCGGCCTGGACGGCGGCATCGACGGTCTGGTGCATGCCTCCGACGTGGCCTGGGATGTGGACGGCGAAGACGCCCTGCGTCAGTTCCAGAAGGGCGAGGAAGTCGAAGCCGTGGTGCTGGCCATCGAAGCCGGCCGCGAGCGCATCTCCCTGGGCATCAAGCAGCTGCAGACCGATCCGCTGACCTCCTTCATGGCCGAGCATCCCAAGGGCTCGATCGTCAAGGGCAAGATCACCGCGGTGGAGCAGCGCGTGGCCAAGCTGGAGCTGGCCGAGAACGTGGAAGGCTTCCTGCGGGCTTCGGACATTGCGCGTGAGCGCGTGGACGATGCCCGTACGGTGCTCAATGTCGGTGACGAGGTGGAAGGTCGCATCGTGACCATCGACCGCAAGAACCGCACCCTGGGCATTTCGATCAAGGCCAAGGAAATGTACGACGAAGATCAGGCGATCAAGGAGTACGGCAAGGCTTCGGAAGACACCGGCTCGGCGACGACCATGGGCGACCTGCTCAAGCAGCAGATCGAAAACCAGAACTCCTAGTCGCGGCTGCGCCAGGCAGATTCGGCCACAGCCCCCTGAGGGCTGTGGCTATGTCTCTGGATTTCCTGGAAATTTTTAGGTAGGCTCGGTTGTCCGCAACCGGGCCTTTTCCATTCCCGGGGCGGGGCATGGACAGGACGTGGGGACCTGGGCAGGAGGAAGGGAAAAGGCAATGACAAAATCGGAATTGATAGACCGGCTGGCCATGAACCAGCGGCATTTGTCACACAAGGACGTCGAACTCGGCGTCAAGCTCCTGCTGGATACCGTGGCCGATGCACTGGCCAGCAACGAGCGCATCGAAATCCGTGGCTTCGGCAGCTTTTCGCTGCATCATCGTCCGGCCCGGACCGGCCGCAACCCGAAGACCGGGGAGGCTGTGGCCATCCCGGAAAAGCGCGTGCCGCACTTCAAACCCGGCAAGGAACTGCGCGAGCGGGTCAACGGCGAAGGCTGACACGATCGACGGGGCAGGCGGGCGCTGACTGCCTTATGATGTGTGCTGGCCCGTGGCTGCCCTCGCGGCACCACGACTCCCCCCGTCAACCGCAGGACACGACTGGATGAAAAGGCTCATCATCCTTGCGCTGCTGCTGCTGAGTTTCTGTCTCGGCGCGGCGATCAGCTATCACAACCCGCAAGCCGTGGAACTGAATTATCTGGCCGGCACACTGGAGCAGCCCCTGGGCGTGCTGCTGGTCCTGGTGGCGGCCCTGTGCGTGGCCATCATGGTGCTGATCTTCTGGGCGCTGACCCTGCCGCAGCGGGCGGAGCGGGCACGCCTGCGGCGCCGCCTGGACAAGGCTGAAAGCGAACTCGCCAGCCTGCGGACCCTGCCTCTGCAGGATGGGTGATTTTTCCGGCCTGATTCTGCTGCTGCTACCCCTGGCCGCAGCCACCGGCTGGTTCGTCGCCCGCCAGAGCGGTCCCCGTGAGGAGCAGGAGGTCAAGGAGCTCAATCCGGACTATGTCCGGGGGCTCAGTCACCTGGTCAACAATGATACCGACCAGGCGCTGGAGATCTTCATCGGCCTGATCGACGCGGACGAGGGCACCATCGACCTGCATCTGACCCTGGGCAGTCTGTTTCGCCGTCGGGGCGAGGTCGACCGGGCCCTGCGCATCCATCAGAACCTCGTTCAGCGGCCGCGTCTGAAGCCGGTGCACCGCAATCAGGCACGTTTCGAGCTGGCGAAGGATTATCTTGCCGCCGGCGTGCTGGACCGTGCCGAGGAAATTTTCCTTGAACTGGCCCATCAGGGCATGTTCCTGAGCGATTGCCTGTCACGACTGATGCGTCTGTACGAGCGGGAGCGGGAATGGGACAAGGCCATCGACATGGCGGAATGGCTGGCCAGTGCACAGGGGCGCGACATGGGGCCGGTCATCGCCCACTATCACTGCGAGAAGGCCGAGGCGGCGGCGCGGCAGGCCGACGATCGCGGCCAGGCGCAGCAGTTGCGCAAGGCCTTGCGGGCCGACCGGCACTGCGTCAGAGCCCTGATGGTGGACGCCGCGCTGGCCCTGAAGGCCGGCCAGCCAGGACGGGCCCTGAAGCGCTATCGGCATATCGTTCGTCAGCACGATGCCTTCATTCCGGAGATCCTGGAGCCCTGGCGGGAAGCGGTGGTCGCAACGCAAGGCGAGCAGGGCTGGTTACAGGAACTGGAGCGCAATCGGCAGGAACATCCCAATGCCATGTTGCAGGTCGCGCTGATCCGTCACAGCGGAGACGCCGGCCGTCTCGACCGGGACAGCCGCCAGCGTCTGTTGTCCGGGTTGCGTGAACACCCGAGCTGGGTCGGTCTGCAGGCCCTGCTGGACCAGCCCTGGGCGGACCTGCCGGAAGGGCTGCGTGAGGTGCTGCACGGGATGGCCAGGAGTCTGGAAGGGCCCATGCAGCACGCCGCACGCTACCGTTGCGGGCAGTGCGGATACAGCGCGCGCAGCCTCAACTG
The DNA here is from genome assembly GCA_041625325.1 of Oceanococcus sp. Taxonomy (GTDB): domain Bacteria; phylum Pseudomonadota; class Gammaproteobacteria; order Nevskiales; family Oceanococcaceae; genus Oceanococcus. The sequence goes on from JBFJTN010000015.1 coordinate 18,565, forward strand.
GCAATGCCCCAAGTGCCAGCAGTGGAACAGCATCCATCCGCTGGACGATATCAGCCTGGAAGCGCTGGAGACGGGCGTGCCGGCCGCCAGCGCGATCAGTGGCTCGCCTGGCTGAGGCGAAGGCCCAGGGCCACCCGCTCGGCGGGATCGGTGGGGATCTGCTTCATCGCCGCCAGCTGGCGCAGGGCCGGGCGCAGGCCGCGGCCATTGGCCAGCTGTATGGCCAGGCCCGGTCGGGCATTGAGTTCCAGCACCAGCGGGCCGCGATCCCGGTCCAGCACGATGTCCACACCCAGGTAGCCCAGCGAGGCCAGATCATGGCAGCGGGCGGCAAGCATCAGCACCTGTGGCCAGTTCGGAATCTCGAAATCGCGTAGCGCGTGGCCGGTATCCGGATGCTGGGTGACCGGCATGCTCCGCATCACGCCATGGCTGGTCCGGCCGCTGTGCAGGTCCACGCCGGCGCCGACCGCGCCCTGGTGCAGATTGGCCTTGCCGTCCGAGGCGCTGGTGGGAAGACGCAGCATGGCGGCCACCGGGACGCCGCGAAACACCAGGGTGCGGATGTCCGGCACACCCTGGAAGCTGATGTTGGCGAAGACCGGATCCACCTGGACGCAATATTCGATCATGGCCCGGTCGGGCACGCCGCCGAGGCTGAACATGCCGGACAGGATGTTGGAGATGTGATGATCCAGGGATTCCTGGCTGATCGCGGCGCCGCTGGCCCGGCGGTAATCCGGGCCCTTGCGGCCGGTGATCACCACGATGCCGTCGCCGCCGGCGCCCTGCGCCGGTTTGACCACAAAGCTCTCGCGGGGGGCGAGGCGTTCGCCGAGGCCGCGGATGTCATGCTCGATCGCGATGGTCTCATACAGCTCCGGGACCGCGATCCCGGCCTTGAGCGCCAGTTCCTTGGTCAGCAGCTTGTCGTCCACCAGTGGATACAGCCGGCGCGGGTTGTAGACCGAAATGAACATGCCGTTGCGCTCGTTCATGCCCATGATGCCGGCACGGCGCAAGGCGGTCCACGGCATGACCGGCCACTTCATCTCTGCGCCATCCAGACCGAGCGGAAGCGCCAGAGTTCGGACAGGCGATACCCGGTGTAGCGGCCCAGCAACAGGGTGGCTGCCAGCACCACCAGCAGCAGTTCCGGGAAGACCCCGACCAGATAGCGCAGCTCCTCGCCGCTCATGATCAGGAAGGCCAGGGTCGCGACCAGCAGGCTGCCCATGCCCTGCAACAGGGCCTCCCGGGCCCCGTGTTCCTCCCAGACGATGGACATGCGCTCGATCGTCATGGCGAGGATCACCATCGGGAACAGCGCGACCGACAGGCCATGCTCGAAGCCCAGGCGGTAGCTGGCGATGCTGATACACAGCATCAGCAGGATCACGATGATAAGCACCGCGGCCAGGCGAGGCACCAGAAGCAGCTTGAGGTGTTCCAGCACCAGACGGATGACCAGGCCCAGGGCCACCAGCAGGGTGAACAGCAGCACCCCCCAGAGCAGTTCGGTTTCGCGAAAGGCCAGGGAAATCAGCACCGGCATGAAGGTGCCGAAGGTCTTGATGCCGATCAGATTGCGCAGCAGCACCACGAGAAATGCGCCCAGCGGCACCGTGAGCAGCACGGTATAGACGTTCTGCACGTGCAGGGGCAGGCCGAGCAGGGAGAATGCCACCGCCGGGGAGTCGGAGCGCCGGGCCAGCATCAGGGTGTCACGCAGGCCTCGACGCACGGAAAAGCGCAGTTCGGCTTGCTCGGCCCCGTCCACGTCCAGGGTGCGGTCCGACACGGTCTTCCAGACCAGGAAGCGCTCAGGAAAGCGCTGCTCTCCGGTGCGGGGGTTGAAGGGCAGCCACTCGGTTTCATTGTGCACCTCCAGCCAGGGCTGCAGGCGTGCGTCCAGCGTGCCATGCTTGAGTGGCAGGCCGTAAACCACCCGGGCGGGAATCCGCGCACCGGCCAGCACGTAGACCAGCTGCTGCACCCACTCGGCCTCGGTATCGGCCTCGCCCCGCAGCAGATTGACCGCCGGGTCATTGCTGTCCTGGTTCAGCTTGTGCACCAGCTGACGGGTGAAGGAGGCGATATCCGCCGACTGAGCCCGCACATTGCCCAGCAGGCTTTCGATCGCGGTGCGGTAGAGCTCGGGATAATCGGGCTTGGGCGGAAAGCCCGGGAACTTGCCCGGGTGCCGGGTCAGGATCTCGTCCTGCGGTTTGAGCGATAGCCGGTAGTACAGGGTCTGCAGGCCCTGCGCGCGGCGCACGGACCAGTGGGCCACGCGTGAGTGTTCGGTGGACTCGATGGCCAGACCGAAATCGCGCGAGACGAAATCCTCGTCGATGACATCGAATCCCGGTGTCCGATAGGGCAACAGGAGCTGGGCCTTCACCTTGCCCCCGGCATGAAAGCTCGCGCGGGCCTCGACCGTCCATACCTCGGTGTGCTCACCGGGGCTGAGCGGAATCTTCAGTACCTGCCATTTGTAATAGCACAGGCCGCCACCGGCCAGGAGAAGGACCAGCGCCAGTAGGTAGACCCGGCTATTGCTCATGCATCCTCCTCGACCTTGGCCCGATCGGGGCAGCCCTTGCGCAACTGGAAGGTCGCGCCAGGATCGATCACCGCGTGTCGCGCCAGAAAGCTCCGGCCGAGCAGGACCGGATAGATGAAGTTGCTGCGATCCACCAGACTGAATTCCGCCTCCGTCCGGCGACCGTCGAAGCACAGACCCAGCCGCACCACCGGCCGGCTATTGTATTCGCCGACATGCTCCTTGATCCGGACCCGACGTACCACCGGACGTTCCAGCGTCTGTTCACGCTGCTCGTTGAAGGAGTCCTCGTAGCTCAGGGTGAAGCGGACCCAGCGCTTGCCGTCTTTCCTGAACTGCTCGATCTGGCGGGCGCTCAAGGACGAGGTTTTGGCGCCGGTGTCCAGCTTGGCCTTGACGTCATGTCCGGCCGGCAGCAGGACCACACGCTCCACCCAGCCGGCGATCACCTTGCCGCCCTCCGCCGATACCGGACCCTGCAGCCCGATCAGGGCACAGAGCAGGATGGCGCGAAACCGCAGGCCGGAAAATGGCATAGTGAGGCGCGTCTGGCGTGCCGGGCGCGACGATTTCCAGGTTTCAGTCCGAATGCTCAATTCTAAGTTACTCATTTTCCGAAGATTATCTCAGCTTATCCCAGGGCGTGGCCAGCCTCGTGGCGTGGGCCTGCTGTTCTGTGTCGCGCTGTGGCCGGTTTGCGGACTGGCCCAGGAGGCGGTTCCGGTGGATGCGCAGGCCGCAGCCGCTGCGTCGGAAACCCCGGCGCCCTCTCCCGCGCCGACACCGGATCCGACCCTGAAGCTGCTGGGCGCGGAGATCGCGCCGGGACAGTCCAGACGCCTGTCCTGGCAGGCGCGTTATGGCTTCGGCGAACTGGATGCCTCGACGCCGGTGCAGGTTGTGCACGGGCGCAAGCCGGGTCCGGTCATGTGCCTGACCGCGGCCGTGCACGGCGATGAGCTCAACGGCATCGAGATCGTGCGCCGGGTGATGCAGGGGCTGGATCCGGAATCCCTGAGCGGCACGGTGATCGGGGTCCCCATCGTGAACCTGCCGGGTTTCCAGCGTGGTTCCCGCTATCTGCCCGACCGGCGCGATCTGAACCGATACTTCCCCGGTGATCCCAGAGGCAGCCTGGCGGCGCGCATTGCGCGGGACTTTTTCGATCACATCATCCGCCATTGCAACCACCTGGTGGACCTGCATACCGGCTCCTTTGCACGCACCAATCTGCCCCAGCTGCGGGCCGATCTGCGCAACCCCAAGATCGTGGAAATGACCCGCGGTTTCGGCGACATCGCGGTGCTGCACTCGCATGGTGGGCGCGGCACCTTGCGTCGCGCGGCCAACGAGGCGGGTGTTGTCAGTGTGACCATGGAGGTGGGCGAGCCGGATCGCCTGCAGCCGGATGAGGTCGCCCGGGGGGTGAAAGGCATCGAATCGCTGATGGCGCGACTGGGCATGACGCCAAAGAGTTTTGTCTGGCGCGAGCCGCAACCGGTGTTCTATGAGTCCCGCTGGGTGCGGGTTGACCGCGGCGGCATCCTGTTCACCAATGCCGAGCTGGGAGACCGGGTCAAGGTGGGCGACCGTCTGGGCACGGTGACGGATCCCCTGAGCAATGTGCGCACGGATGTGCTGGCACCCCATAACGGCCGGGTGCTCGGCCGGGCCCTGAACCAGTTCGTCATGCCGGGGTTCGCAGCCTTTCGTCTGGGCATCCAGACCACGGAAGAGGCGGTGGTGGAGCAGGAAGGTCCGGCCATTACGGAGGACGGCGCCGCGCCGGTGAGCGGCAGCCAGGTCGTGCCGCGGGATCTGCCTCTGGAGGATGAGGACCAGGAGCGGGAGCCGAACTGAGTGCCGGGTGGGCAAGGGCCCGCTCAGCGCGCCGTCGGACTCCCTCTCAAGGCCTGCTGACTGGCCTGGCGGCGGCCTTCCTGCCGGGCCCTGTCGCGCTCGGATTCGGGCGCTTCACTGCTGTACTGATTGAGCCGGCCCTGCAGTCTCTTGCGGTCGTGATCCGCCAGCTTCTCCAGGGCCAGGCCGTTGCGCAGCTGCCGAATGGCGGCGACATAATCACCTCGGCTGTGGGCGTAGCCCGACATCTGGAAGTGGGCCTCGGCGGTTTCATTCATGTCGCGGGCGGCCATGGCCAGCAGGCGGAAGGTTTCTGAGTCATCGGTGAGTAGCAGGTCGCTCTCCAGCAGATGCTGGCGGGCGGCGGCAGGCTGGCCTTCACGGATCAGGTGCTCCGCCAGGCTGAGCAGCGCGGGGCGTGCCTTGGGGTGGCGCTTGAGGGTCTCACGATACTGCTGCTCGGCGGCCGGTGCCTGGCCCGACAGCGACAGCATGCGGGCGCGGCTGAGCATGATGTTGATCTGGTCCGGCTCCCGCCGGTCCAGGGTATCCAGATGTCGTGCGGCGTCCTTGAAGGCCCGGTTGCGCAACAGGGCGAGGACCAGACCGTATTCATGCTCCACGCTGGGTTCACGCTGATACAGGGCCCGGAAGGTGGTCAGTGCATCGCTGTCGAGCTCGGTCATGATCAGGCGCGCGCGTTGCTTCATCAGGCGATAGTCCAGGCTGGACGTGCTGTTTCCGGCGGGCAGATTCTGGGCCCGCGAACGGGCCTCGGCGATGCGGGTGGTGTTCACCGGGTGGGTGCGCAGAATCTCCGGCAGGCCTTCGCCGTAAAGCTGCCCCTTCTGCGACAGGCGATGGAAGAAGGAGGCCATGCCCTGCGGATCCATGCCGGCGGCTGACAGGGTCCGGATACCCAGCCGGTCGGCCTCCAGCTCGTTCGCGCGGGTGAAATTGATCTGGCGCTGGATGGCGGCGGACATGCCCAGGGACAGGGCGGCCTGGGCCAGTTCCGGATCGCTGGCGCCGGCGATGATGGCGGCCAGCAACAGGGCGGTGGAGGCGATGTCCCAGCCACTGCTCTGATCCACCGAGCGGGCGATGTGACGCTGGGTCACGTGGGCGATTTCATGCGCGAGCACCCCGGCCAGCTCGCTTTCGGTGTCGCTGGCCGTGAACAGCCCCGCATTGATCCCCACGTAGCCGCCGGGCAGGGCGAAGGCATTGATGGCGCCATCGCGCACCATGAAGAAGCGGAACGGGATGTGCTGCTCATTGGTGTGTCGCAGCAGGCGCGCGCCCAGGGCGCGGATGTAGTCGGTGAGCTCGGGATCTTCCAGCACATAACCACCGCCGAGTAGCTGGCGCATGACTTCGCGCCCCAGCTGCGCCTCTTCCAGCGGCGACAGACTGCGGTCTGCCGGCTCGCCGATATAGGGCACATCGAGTTCGGAACGGGCTTGTGCCTGACCCAGGAACAGGACGAGCAGGAGCATGGCCGCCCAGCGCGATGCAATTCGCGTAGCATGTGTGGCGGCCGAGGTCGGCGGGTAGTGTCGAGGCATGTCCTGTTCGCGGGCTGAGGCTATACGCAGGGTAGTTTAGAACAGAGCAGCGGAGCGAAAGTTCATGGAAGCCGTGCGCGGCTGGTTTCGACGCAATCTCGCCAATCCCCAGATCGTCAGTCTGACGATCGTGATATTCGCTGCGCTGATCAGCGTCACCTTCCTGGGGGCGGCGCTGGGGCCGGTATTTGCCTCCATCGTGCTGGCCTATCTGCTGGAAGGCCCGGTCAGCCTGCTGCAGCGCCTGCGCTGCTCGCGATTGCTGGCCACCATCCTGGTCTGGCTCAGCTTTGTCGCCGTGTTCATGCTGGTGGTGTTCGCGGTGATGCCCCTGCTCACCCGCCAGGCCGGCCAGGTGCTGCAGGAGATCCCCTTCCTGATCGCGAACGTGCGCGAGTACCTGCAGACCCTGCCCGAGCGCTACCCGCAGGTCTTCACCGCGGCCCAGGTGGATGAGGTCGTCATGATGCTCAGCGCCAGCGTGGGCGAGTTTCGCAACCTGCTGTTCGCGCGCTCCTGGGTGGTCGGGGTCGGCATTCTGTATGGCGGCATCTATCTCGTGCTCGTCCCGCTGCTGATCTTCTTCATGCTCAAGGACAAGTCGCGCCTGATCGCCTGGGGCCGGCAGTTCCTGCCCAGTGAACTGGGTCTGGTGCAGACGGTCTGGAATGACGTGGACCGCCAGCTGGCCAACTATGTGCGGGGCAAGTTCGTCGAGATCGTCATCGTCGGCGCGGTGAGCTTCTTCGTGTTCCGCTGGCAGGGCCTGAACTATGCCGCGCTGCTGGCCGCCCTGGTCGGCTTCTCCGTGCTGATCCCCTATATCGGGGCGCTGGTCGTGACCGTGCCGGTGGCGATGGTCGCCTATGCCCAGTGGGGCTTCGGCAGCGAGTTTGGCTGGATCATCGTGCTGTACGGCATCATCCAGGCCCTGGATGGCAATGTGCTGGTGCCGCTGCTGTTCTCCGAGGCGGTGGACCTGCATCCGGTCGCGATCATTACCGCGGTGCTGTTCTTCGGCAGCATCTGGGGTTTCTGGGGGGTGTTTTTCGCGATCCCGCTGGCCACCGTGGTGAACTCCGTGCTGGTGGCCTGGCCACGCGGCGGCCCCGGTCAGGCGCGAGCGTCGGAGCCGGCCGCGGCCGGTGGAGAATCAGGCGCGAATCCCTGATTCCGGCCGTCCTGTCCGGGCGCTCAGTCCGGCATCCGGTCCTGATCAGAGGTTGTTGGAAGCGAAATCCGCCAGCCGCGAACGCTCGCCGCGGGCCAGGGTGACGTGGCCGCCATGTTCCCAGTCGCGAAAACGGTCCACCACAAAGGTGAGGCCGGAGGTGGTTTCGGTCAGATATGGCGTGTCGATCTGGGCCAGATTGCCCAGGCAGACGATCTTGGTGCCAGGACCGGCCCGGGTGATCAGGGTCTTGAGCTGCTTGGACGTGAGATTCTGGGCCTCGTCGAGAATCAGGAAGCGATTCAGGAACGTGCGCCCGCGCATGAAGTTGAGCGAGCGGATCTTGATCCGCTTGGCCAGCAGTTCGTTGGTCGCGGCGCGCTCCCAGTCGCCGCTGTCCAGGGTTCCGGTGAGCACCTCGAGATTGTCCATCAGGGCCCCCATCCAAGGGGTCATCTTCTCTTCTTCGGTGCCCGGCAGAAAACCGATGTCCTCGCCCACCGGCACGGTGACCCGGGTCATGATGATTTCCCGATAGCGTGGCTCGTCCAGCACCTGGGCCAGTGCGGCGGCCAGGGTCAGCAGGGTCTTGCCGGTGCCGGCGGCGCCAAGCAGGGTCACGAACTCGATGTCCGGATCCATCAGCAGATTGAGCGCGTAGTTCTGCTCGCGGTTGCGCGCATGGACGCCCCAGACGGCGGTGCGTCCCTCGCCGAAGTCCTTGATCAGTTCCATCTTCGCGCGCCCGCCGCGCAGCTCGCGGACCACCAGCTCCACCGCCGTGTCGTCCTCGCCGACGTGCACGAACTGGCCCACGTGCAGATCCTTGACCGCCTCGCCCTGGACCTCGTAGAAGGTGCGCCCGACCTCGTCGGTCCAGGATTTGAGCTGCTCCCGATCGCCCTCCCAGAAACTGGCGGGCAGATCGGTATAGCCGGTGTGCAGCAGGTCCAGGTCATCCAGCACCCGGTCATTGCGGTAATCCTCTGCCTCCACCCCCACCACGGCGGCCTTGATCCGCAGATTGATGTCCTTGGACACCAGGGTGATATGGCGCTCCGGGTGCAGATCCTGCAGCGCGATTGCGGTGTTCAGGATGGTGTTATCCGGCTTGTTGCCGGGCAGCATGCGGGGCAGGTCCGCATCCAGCAGGTCGGTCTGGAAGAAGATGCGGCCGCTGGCCATGTCACCCTGTTCCACCCCATGCAGTTCGCTCAGGGGCAGACCGCCCGCGATCTCCGCCTCGCCCTTGCCGCTGACCAGCTGGTCGATGTAGCGGCTGACCTGGCGCACGTTGCGCGAGACTTCGGACAGGCCCTTCTTGCCGTTGTCCAGCTCCTCCAGCACCACCATGGGCAGGAAGATGTCGTGTTCCTGAAAGCGGAACAGGGCGGAGGGATCATGCATCAGGACATTGGTGTCCAGCACGAACAGACGTGTCGTCATGGTCTTGGCGATCCGATGGGCGGGACGAAACAGCTGTGATGAAAACCGGACTCAGGCGGCGAGCTTGCGCACATGCGCCAGGACCTCTTCGGCGTGCCCTTTGACCTTGACCGGAGACCAGACGCGTTCCAGTCGGCCATCGACGAACACATAGGTGCTGCGCACGATTCCCATGTAGGTCTTGCCGTAGAGTTTCTTCTCCTGAATCACGCCCAGGGACTGGCACAGGGCTTCGTCCTCGTCCGAAAGCAGATCAAAGGGGAAGCCCTGTTTGGCCTTGAAATTTTCGTGACGGCGCAGGCTGTCCTTGGATACGCCCAGGATGCGGGCGCCAGCCGCGAGAAAATCCGCGTGGCGCTGGGCAAAATCCAGGCCCTCCTGGGTGCAGCCCGGGGTGCTGTCCTTGGGATAGAAGTAGAGCACCAGGATGCGTTCATCCAGCCCCCGCAGCGCGATCTGCTGATCGCCGGTGGCGGGCAGGCTCAGGTCGGGTATCGGGTCACCGGGGGCAATGCTCATGCCATCTCCTCTCAGGATTTGATCGGGTCCAGGATGCCGTCTGCGTTGAGATCGTCGCACAGATCCATGAAGGCTTCGCGCAAGGCGGGCGGCTGCGCGGTCACCGGCACGTAGACGACCAGCTGGATGTTGACCATGGCCGCGCTGGTCTGGCCGGAGCTGTAGTCCTGGCAGACCAGCTCAGCCATGACGCTGGCGTGACCGCCGAAGAAATCCGCCAGATGAATCAGCAGGTCAGGCTGCTGCGGCGCGTTGATCTCCACCGCATAGGGGCGTGTTTCCGGCCGCTCATCGCGCTCCTTGCTGCGGCGTCCCTGAATCTGCAGTTCCAGCTTCTGGGCGATGGCGGGCAGGGCGGTTTCCAGCTTGCCGATGCTGCTCCAGTTGCCGCCGACCAGCAACTGGGCGACATGGGCGTCACCCAGGCCGCTGATGCGGCAATCGAGAATCTCGCCCCCCCGCTCGCGGATTTCGCGCAGCAGTTCCAGGCTCAGGCTGTCCCGCCAGGGTCCAATGGCGGAAATCACGAGTTTGTTGCCGATGTCCTGCATAGCGTCCAGGCATTTGTGAAGGCGGGAATGCCGGTCAGTGTACCCGCAGCCCCCCGAGGGTGAAATGCGCGCTGATCAGGCTGGCAACATTTCCTGACATGCTCAGCGGCAAGACCAGTATAATCGCCGCCCGATGAAATATCGAAGCTCAATCTGCGGCAGCATTGTCGCCCTGGTCACGCCCATGCGCCCGGACGGCTCGGTGGACTTCGCCTGTCTGGATGCCCTTCTGGAATGGCACATCGCCAGCGGAACCGACGCCATCGTGTCCGTCGGCACCACCGGCGAATCCGCGACCCTGGAAGTGGACGAGCACCTGCAGGTGATCGCCCACACGGTCTCCACTGTCGCCGGGCGGGTGCCGGTCATCGCGGGCACCGGCGCCAACGCCACCGCGGAAGCGCGCCTGCTGAGCAGCGAGGCCATGGCCAGTGGGGCGGATGCCTGCCTGCTGGTGACGCCGTACTACAACAAGCCGACACAGGAAGGTCTGTACCGGCATTACGGCACCATCGCCGAAGCGGTGGATGGGCCGCTGTTCCTGTACAACGTGCCGGGGCGCACCGGTTGCGACATGAAGCCGGAAACCGTCGGGCGCCTGCTGCAGTATCCGAACATCGTCGGCGTCAAGGAGGCCCTGGGTGATCTGGCGCGGATCCGGGAACTGCTGGACCTGGACCCGGAGCTGGTGGTGATCAGCGGGGATGACGCGACCGCCTGTGCCTCCATCCTGATGGGCTGTCGCGGCGACATCTCGGTGACCGCCAACGTGGCGCCTGCCAAGATGCACGCCATGTGTGCCGCGGCGCTGGCCGGAGATGCGGAAGCCGCAAGGGAACTGGACGCGGAACTGGCCGGTCTTCACAGCAAGCTGTTCGTGGAGCCCAATCCCATCCCGGTGAAATGGGCGCTGCAGCGCATGGGCCGGATTCCGTCCGGTATCCGCCTGCCCATGACCCCCATGAGTCCGCAGTTTGCGGACGTCGTCGAACAAGCCATGCAACAGGCTGGAGTGGAAATTTGAAGTCTCGAATCATGCTGGTGGTGCTGCTCGGTGCCCTGGCCGGCTGCAGTGCCCGTGAGTGCAAGCTCGATGGGGCCTATCTGCAGGCCCGCGAAGCCGCGCCGCTGCGCAACCCGGACGGCGGCAATCTGCCGGCCCGGGACCCGTCCTACGACATTCCGCCGATTCCGAAGCAGGAGCGGGTGGCCAGCCGCAGCTACACCACCAGTACCGGTGAGCAGCGCGAGGATTGCATCGACCGGCCGCCGCGGCTGCCGCCGCAATCGGCCGAGTCGTAGCGCGCAGGGCGCGCATCGGCTAGAATGCGCGCCCCGAAACCCTGCGCGGTCCCTCAAGGGCGGTTCGCGCCGCTGGCCGAGCAGGGCGAGGAGTCCGGATGGACGCTGGCCGGGGTGGTCGACCGGCAGGTTTGTCGAGCGATGCGAGCAACAGGCGTCCCGATGGGCAAGGGCAGTGAGCCCGCAGCGAGGTCCGCAGGGCTCGCACAGAGCAAAAATTCGGAGAGATGGCCGAGCGGTTTAAGGCGCACGCCTGGAAAGCGTGTTGGGGTGATCGATCGGCAGGATTGCCGATCGACGCGAGCACCAAAGGTGCGAGTCCCGCAGGGACAAGGGCAGGATGCCCGCAGCAACGCCCCGCGAGGGGCGAACAGAGCAGTTTTCGGAGAGATGGCCGAGCGGTTTAAGGCGCACGCCTGGAAAGCGTGTTGGGGTGAACGCCCCTCGAGGGTTCGAATCCCTCTCTCTCCGCCACATTCCCGGACCCGCGCTGCGGGTCTTTCTGTATTTGCGCCTGCCAGGCAGCTTGCTCCGACGCACAGCGGCACATATATTGCCCGGAACCACCATGTCTCAGGCGGCGAGGGCTGACATGAGTTTGGAAATCGAAATCCGGGGACAGACCGCGGTCTACTCGATCGACGGTGCGCTGGACGCGGAATGTGTGGCGCACGCGCGGGAACTGGCCATGGATGTCATAGCCACATCCAGCGGACCGCAGGTTTTCGACGGCAGTGGCGTGACCTTCATGGATTCCAGCGGTCTGGGCTTTCTGGTTTCCATGTTCAAGCAGTCGCGCTCCTGCGGCCGACCCTTCGCCCTGGCCGGTCTGCGCGGCCAACCTCTGGAAACCCTCAAATACCTCAAGATCGACCGGGTGGTGCCCAACTTCGCGGATCTGGAAGCCGCCATGGCGGCGGTGCTGCGCGAGGACTAAGAGCCGGCGGCTGCTCGCGGGCCGGCTTGGCAGTGGTTGAACCCGGCTTGCCCTGTACACTGTCGTTTCTGGATACGGGGAGACCGGAGCATGGGGGGAAAGAGCCTGTCGCCGATGGACGCCATGTTCATCTATGGCGAATCGCAGCAGACCATGATGCATGTGGCGGGCATGCTGCCATTTTCGCCGCCGCCCGATGCGCCGCCGGATTTCGTCGGCCAGCTGATGCAGGACATCCGCGCGGCGGTGGCGGTGCAAAGGCCCTGGAATCAGCGGCTGAAGACCCCGGGCTTCAAGCTCAACCCCCGACATCAATGGATCGAGGACGATCATTTCGACCTCGACTACCACCTGCGTCATTCCGCCCTTCCGGTACCGGGTGACGAGCGACAGTTGGGGGTGCTGATCTCGCGCCTGCACAGCCACCAGATCGATTTCACCCGCCCCCCCTGGGAGCTGCATGTGATCGAAGGCCTGGAGGGCGGGCGCTTCGCGCTGTACAGCAAGATTCACCACGCGCTGGTGGATGGTTACACCGCGATGCGCATCCTGCAGCGCAGCCTGTCCCCGGATCCGGATGACCGGGATACCGTGCCCTATTTCGCCCTGCCGCCGCCGCAGCGAGCGCCGCGAGAGGCCGTGCAGGGGGTGGACATGTCCACTGTCTGGCATGCGGTGAGTTCGCAGTTCGATTCCGCCATGGATGTGAGCCGTGCGCTGTGGCGGCTGCTGCGCCATCGCAGCAATGAGCTGGGGGAGCTGGTCTCCTCCATGCAGGCGCCGGAGTGCATCCTCAATCGCAAGATCGGACGCAACCGCCGTTTCGCGACGCAGCAGTACGAGATTGCCGATCTACAGGCCCTGGCCAAGGCCGCGGGCGGCACCCTCAACGACATCGTGATGGCGCTGTCCGCCGGCGGCTTGCGCAAGTACCTGCTGGAGCAGGATGCGCTGCCGGACAAGCCCCTGATCGCCTTCCTGCCGGTCAATGTGCGGCCCAAGGATGACCCGGGCGGCGGCAATGCGGTGGGGGCCATGCTGGCCTCGCTGGCGACCCATGTGGAAGACCCGCTCAAGCGGCTGGAGGCGATCATCGCCTCGACCCGCAGCGCCAAGGCGCAGATGGAGAGCATGTCAGCGGCCGGCATCATCGCCTACAGCACGCTGATCATGGCGCCCTTCATGCTGCAGACCCTGCAGGCGGTCACCGGCGTGCGCTCCCGGCTGCCGCTGAACTTCAATCTGTGCATTTCCAACGTGCCCGGACCGAAGGAACCGCTGTATTTCCGGGGCGCGCGACTGGAAGCCACCTATCCGGTGTCGATCCCGGCCCATGGCATGGGCCTGAACATCACGGTACAGAGCTACGCGGGCACGCTGAATTTCGGTTTCGTGGGCTGTCGCGACACGGTGCCCAGTCTGCAACGCCTGGCGGTGTATACCGGCGAGACCTTCGACGAGCTGAAACAGCTGCTGCTTTAGGGACGCATCGCCGCCGGGCGGCTACTGTCCGGCGAACTTGGGAAAGACCCGGTTGATGGTCTTGAGCAGGCCGACCAGCGGCGGCAGATGGGGTGAGA